>JAWOBC010000006.1:0-2619 GCA_046498165.1 Thermoplasmatota archaeon | reverse complement strand
CGCTGAAAAAGGTTTTTATATACGTCCTCCATTCCACACTATTCATACCCGTTAGGGAACACATCAATGAAGGCTTCAGAAGGAGGCTAATAACAACATGGCGATATATGTAAAATTTCAGACACCAAAAGAGGTACAAGACTTAGCCTATGATCTCGTTGAAAAAGCTCGAGATACGGGCAAAATCAGCAAAGGCGCAAATGAAGTAACCAAACAAGTGGAACGAGGGCAAGCAAAAATGGTAGTCATGGCTGAAGATGTCAACCCTGAAGAAATCCTAGCACATATGCCTATTCTCTGTGAAGAAAAAAATATACCATACTCATATGTTCCAAGTAAAGACGAATTAGGAAGCTCAGCTGGATTACTCGTTAGCACTGCTGCCATTGCTGTTTTAAACCCTGGAAAAGACAAATCAGCACTTGAAAACCTGGTGAAAAAAATAACCGAACTCAAAGAAAAACAGTGATAAAACATGGTTGAAGGAACACCTTGTGAAGTTGTCGAAATCATCCATCGAACAGGAATGGCTGGTGAAGCTCAACAAGTCAAACTCCGAGTGCTGGATGGAAGAGATAAAGGAAAAATCATCACTCGAAATGTGATGGGACCGGTGCAACTCGGCGATATCCTCATGCTCAGTGAAACTCAACGTGAGGCAAAAAGTTTGGGACGATAAGGAGATAAAATATCATGGTAGAAAGAAGAACATGTTCTTTTTGTGGCAGTGAAATAGAACCTGGTACGGGTAAACTGTACGTGAAAAGAGATGGCACCGTGCTTAATTTTTGTAAAAATAAATGTCAAAAAAACATGTTAAAACTCAAACGAGTCCCCCGGCGAGTTCGTTGGAGTAAATTTTACGCAAAAAAATAATCATCTTAAAAGATAACAGTCACTGGTAGCAATGGAAATCCAACTTCCATATGGAAAAGACACAGTACCATGCACGGTGGATGAAAAACACCTTTTACAGATAATAAAAACAAAAGATAGTATTCCACCTGATAAACCAGAACGAATGATCCAGCAATCATTGAATAGACCATATGGAACTGAACCCCTTTCTGAACTTGCACAACATGGAGACCGTGTCGCTATCGTTGTCGATGATTACACCAGACCAAGTCCAACAAAACTGCTTCTTCCACCCGTTCTCAATGAATTAAAAAAAGCAGGAGTAGTGGATACCGATGTCACCATCATCATTGCCACTGGAACCCATACACCACCTTCTTTTGAAACCATAAAATCAATCGTGGGAGACAAAATCTCACGGAACTATACGACTATTTCTAATGACAATAAAAACAGTGATTATGTTTCCGTAGGTAATTCTCAATATGGTAATACCATAGAGATTTTACAGGACTATGTTGATGCAGATATCAAAATCCTGGTTGGAGATATCGAATATCATTATTTTGCAGGCTATGGAGGTACTCGGAAAAGTGTGCTACCAGGAATAGCATCAGCAGAAACCATACAGAACAATCATGCGATGATGTTTCATCAAGATGCAAACACTGGCATACTCAGCAGTAATCCAGTAAGCAGGGAAATGACCGAAGCAATGTACATGGCAGATTGTGATTTCGCACTCAGTTGTGTGCTTAATGCACAGCATCAAATCGTTGGAGTCTGGGCAGGAGACGCCTCATCAATTATGAATGCGGGGGTAAAACTGGTAGATGAAATGTATAAAAAACAGATTCCAAAACGACCAGATATACTCATAACTGCTGCTGATGGGCATCCACATGATATTAATCTCTATCAAGCATTAAAAGCATTATACACCGCATCTCAAGTAATCTCTGAACAAGGAGTAATCATTCTTGTTGCTGCCTGTCCAGAAGGCATGGGTAATGATCGATATATCAACTGGATGAAAAACTATGAAACCAGTGAAGAAATAAAACAAGCCCTACAAAAACATTTTAAAATCGGTGCACACAAAGCATTCTATCATCGAGACATCAGTGAAAAGAACACCGTTATCCTTGTTTCAGAAATGAATGATTCCTTTGTTAAAGACAAACTTGGGTTTATCCCTGCAAAAGACCCAAATGAGGCACTCATGAAAGCCAAAGAAATCACTGGTGAAAATGCTATTTTAGTTGTTCCACAAGGAACGACAACTCATCTTGTTACTGAAGAATAAATAAAGCTCCTGTTCTAAAGAATAAAACTTTTAACCTCGTTGCTTAATAGTGTGCCCTATTCACACACATAATCAGGAAAAGTAAATACTCATTATGATAACAATTGTAAAATAATAGTTAAATAAAAAAACCGTGAACACTTGATATGGTGACAAAACCATATCACGGAAACGATTCTTTCTCTACACTATTGGTCTTCTCTCCCTTATTTCAAATAACATCGTTTTGTATATTACTTTTCTACATGCCTATTTGTTCAATGATTTTACGTTTTCAACAACGATTAATCACTATGGAGAAGCCCATATTGAATTTGTTCTTCTCCCACTTATGCTCGCATTAGGTTTTTATGCTACCTATCATATTTTGAAAAATATTTCGATAACATCAACTGAACAAACGGAATCAGTCAACCAATCCTATCAGGAAATATCATCAACACAGCGATAAAAAA
>JAWOBC010000074.1:0-16302 GCA_046498165.1 Thermoplasmatota archaeon | reverse complement strand
GATGATGCACCAGCGATTATTCCTGAAAACCGACGAGATATCAATGGAGATCCCATTAATCCATATTCCCGTGAATATCCACGTGAGTTCATTCAAACTGGTATTTCAACGATTGATGGATTAAACACGCTTGTTCGAGGACAGAAACTTCCGATTTTTTCAGGATCGGGCCTTCCTCATAATCAACTCGCAAGTCAAATCGCTCGTCAAGCAAAAGTACTTGGGAAAGAAGAAAAGTTTGCTGTGGTTTTCTGTGCGATGGGTATTACTGCTGAGGAAGCAAATTTGTTTATTCGTGATTTCGAAGAAACCGGTGCCCTTGAACGAACCACGATGTTTCTTAATCTGGCTGATGATCCAACGATTGAACGAATCATTCTTCCACGGATGGCACTTACCGCTGCGGAATACCTTGCATTTGATCAAGACATGCAGGTTCTTGTGATTCTTACAGATATGACTAATTACGCTGAAGCACTTCGTGAGATTGCTGCGGCTCGGGAAGAAGTACCTGGTCGCCGAGGCTATCCGGGGTATATGTATACGGATCTTGCTATGATCTATGAGCGAGCAGGCAGAATTAAAGGACGAAAAGGATCCATTACTCAAATCCCTTTGCTTACCATGCCTGATGATGATATCACCCATCCTATTCCAGATCTCACTGGTTATATTACGGAGGGTCAAATCGTATTGGAACGAGGGCTTCATAAAAAAGATGTGTATCCGCCAATTTCAGTGTTACCATGTTTATCTCGATTAATGGATCGGGGAATTGGAAAAGATCGGACTCGTGAGGATCATGCTGGTGTAGCTAATCAATTATATGCAGCATACGCGGAAGGAAATGATCTCCGGGATCTCGTTTCAATCGTTGGCGAAGACGCACTTTCAGACCGGGATCGAAAGTTTTTGCAGTTTGCTGATTTATTTGAGGAGCAATTCGTAAAACAAGATGATCATGAAGATCGAAGTATCATTGAAACACTTACCATTGGTTGGAATCTATTTGCAACCCTTCCACGATCTGAACTTAAAAAGATTGATGAGAAATTCATTAAACAATATCATCCAGAGAATAAAAAAGAAAAAAAATCAACTGAAAAAGAAGAATCAGGTTCATCAAAGAAGATGAAAGAAGAGCATAATGAAGAAAAAAAGAACGATACTAGTTTTAAGGATGAATGAGGATGACGGAACAACTTCTTGAAGGGGTAAAACCCACCCGGATGGAATTGTTATCAATCCGGAAGAAACTAACACTTGCTGAAAAAGGACATAATCTCCTTGAACAAAAACGTGATTCACTTGTGGAACGATTCTTTTCCGTAATTGATAAACGAAATGATCTTGTCAAAGAACTGGATGGCTTATTCAAAGAAGCGTTTCAATCCTTAATCCAAGCGCAAATGATACTGGGTGAAAAACAAGTTGATCGTATCGCCCGATTTTCACCTCATGCAGGAGAAGTTGATTTCACTGAGGATAACATCATGGGAGTAAAAATCCCAAAAATGAATGATCAATCCTTTTCAATATCCGAGGAACCATCCTATGGGATGGCGGAGAGCTGTGCGAAACTCGATGACAGTCAACAACAATTTCAAACGCTGATGAAACGCATTCTGAAACTCGCTGATTTAGAAGGCGGCATTAAAAGCCTTGCCGTTGAAATCGAAAAAACCAAACGACGGGTCAATGTCCTTGAAAACACTCTCATCCCCAAGCTCAAAGCAACACAAAAATACATTGAAATGCAACTTGAGGAACGAGAACGAGAAGATTTCTTCAGAAGAAAACGGATAAAAGCACTCATGGAATCAAAAAAACAATGAAGTCAATGAAACTAGAAGATGATCCCATACTGGGTCGATTTTTTGATACCGCTGAGAAAAAAGCACGCTGGCTGGTACGTATGAAAATAGCATATTTACTCTGGATTCTTTTTGTGATCCTTGGTATCCTTTCTCTTCTCCTCTGGTATCTCTTCAAATAAAAAAATGATGTTTCTTTAAAAAAAATAAAGTTTTCATAAAAAAATGGAAATTATTTAAGTAAGATGGATTATTACCAACACATATTTTCTTGGTGTGGATAAAACGTGACAGAAAAAACCAATGAAAGCCCTAACTCATCAACGGCAAACAAAGACCTCGAACCCATTGATGAATGGATGCAGAAACAAGACCTAGAGACCACTGCGGATATTACCGTTCCAGATCGATTACTGGATCAGGTGATCGGACAAGATAAAGCAGTAGATATTATCAGAAAAGCAGCGGAACAAAAACGTCATGTGATGCTCATTGGTGATCCAGGAACCGGTAAATCCATGGTGGCACGAGCCATGACTGGTTTTCTACCTAAGGAAGACCTTGAAGACATTATCGCGTATCCAAACAATGAAGACTCAAATACGCCACATATCCGGGTGGTACCAGGTGGAAAAGCAAAAAACATTGTGAAATCACAGCGGACCGAAGCAAAAAAGAAAAAAGAACAACAAAGCAGTATGATCACCACCATTGTGTTCATGATTGTCGCTCTCTCAATTCTAGCTGGAATCGCACCAGGATTAACCACTGGTGATTGGGATAACATTCATCTTGAATATGCGATTTTTGGAGTGATTGCCGCCGTAATGATCTTTCTTATTTTCTCACGTGGAGCAATGATGCAACGACAAGGATTACATCACATCCCAAAAATACTCGTTGCCCATGATAAAGAGGACAATCCACCATTTGTGGAAGCAACCGCGGCTCATTCCGGAGCATTGCTTGGAGACGTTCGACATGATCCGTTTCAATCCGCTGGACTTGAAACACCTCCGCATCAACTCGTTGAAGCAGGAGCTATTCATCGAGCCCATAAAGGAGTGCTTTATATCGATGAAATCAACACCTTGAATCTTCCATCGCAACAACATTTACTGACGGCTATACAAGAAAAAAAGTTTCAGATCACCGGACAAAGCGAACGAAGCTTTGGAGCAATGGTTAAAACTGAGCCTGTTCCCTGTGATTTTATATTGGTTTCAGCTGGAAACCTTGATGCGTTAAAAGGTATGCATCCTGCACTTCGATCCCGTATCCGAGGATATGGATATGAAGTATTCTTACGTAGTTATATGCCGGATACCCTTGAAAACCGGGAAAAACTGATTCGATTTGTGGCTCAAGAAGTCAAAAAAGATGGAAAAATCGTTCATTTCAACAAAGAAGCCGTAGCAGAAGTCATCCATGAAGCTCAACGACGAGCAGGACGTAAAGGCAAACTCAGTCTCCGACTTCGAGAACTAGGGGGACTAGTGCGTACTGCTGGAGATCTTGCCTATGAACAAAAACAACAAGTGGTTACACAAGAACATGTGCTTGCAGCGAAAAAAATCGCTAAATCATTAGAACAACAAGTCGTAGATCGAACTATTGAACTGCAAAAAGACTATCGATCCTTTAAAACAAGGGGTCAGGAAATCGGTGTGGTCAATGGACTCGCTGTTCATTCAGCTGATCCATCGATGAGTGAATTCTCTGGATTAGTTTTACCCATTGTAGCAGAGGTTACCCCAGCAGGATCAGCATCTGAAGGAAAAGTAATTGCCACTGGAAAACTAGGGGAAATAGCCAAAGAATCCGTGTTGAATATTTCAGCGATCATCAAAAAATACATGGGTGGAGATATCTCAAAACATGATATTCATATCCAATTTGTAGGCACCTATGAAGGTGTTGAAGGTGATTCAGCAAGTATTGCAGTGACCACCGCAGTGATATCAGCCATGCAAGGAGTACCTGTTCGACAGGATGTCGCTATGACCGGGTCGTTATCTATCCGGGGAACTGTTCTACCGATTGGTGGAGCAACTGCTAAAGTGGAAGCAGCAGCTAATGCTGGTATTAAAAAAGTATTGGTGCCGAAATCAAATATTAAAGATGTGCTCATCGAGGAAAGATATAAGGATATTATTGAAGTCGTCGCTGTGGAAACACTTACGGAGGTAATCACTCATGCGTTAACAGGGCCTGGAAAAGATGAGCTCTTACAAAAACTTAAAATGTTGAAACCACCAAAAGTATCAGGAAAAATCGAACCCACCAAACAACCTGGTGAACAGGAAAAGGAACAATAATTGTTCCTCTCCATCATTTTTTTTTCGGAATCATTATATAAGAATAAAAACTCATGTTTTCTCTGATGATGACCATATTATTCATAGGCCGATTTCAACCATTTCATCAGGGACATCTCCAACTCCTAGAAAAACAGGCAGCATCAAACAAACGGTTTCTCATTGGTATCGGGTCCTCACAGTATCAATATACCCTGCAAAATCCGTTTTCATATGCTGAGCGAAAAGAAATGATCCAACAAAGCCTGAACGCTATTGATCTTACCTCCTATCAAATCGAACCAATAACCGATATTCATGATCCGCCTAACTGGGTGGAACATGTAGAAAAAACAGTGCCAGATTTTGATACCGTGCTTACCAATAATCCATTTACTGCATCACTTTTTGAAACAAAAGGATACAGTGTTTCACAGACTACACTATTCAACAGAGAAAAACTCAATGGAACCTATATCAGACAATGCATCATCAACAATAAACCCTGGGAGCATCTCGTACCCCCCTCTGTTTTTGAATACATCCAAAAAATCAATGGATGCAGTCGTCTGCAAGCGCTTGCAGCAGCTGAAGATTAATGATGACGGAATCGTATTTTTTGCAACATATTCTTTCTTTTTAACAGATCGATTAATCCAGCAAGAAATGAAATCACCGCAGCAAATAGAATCAAATAAAAACCTGGACCAAGACCCCATGATGCAGACATATACATGCTTTGATCAGTAGGTAACATCACTTCTAAAATCGCTGATCCTTGTAGGCTTCCTAAACTTATCTCACAAATCCGTTTCATTCCAATGCTAAACGCAATGGCTACCGCAGTTACAAAAATAATACTAGCCGCAGATAACACCCCGGCATATCGTTTTCCAAGAATGACATTGGGAATGAAACTAGCAATCATACAACCAATTCCTACATAGATAATTAACATGAGAAGAGAAAGAAAATCGGTAAACATCTCTGGAATCGTTGCTAAACTAAAATAATTACTATCCTCTATTCGGTATTGATCAATCATTTTTGGAGGATAAAGATACATCACACTTGTTTTTTCAGCAGTATGTTCATCATTTTCTGCATGTAACATCCACCAGGGTTGAACCAAGGATGCAATAACAATGGCAAGTACTCCCAATTTTAAAAATGTGTTCAAAGAAATCTTTTTAAAAATGAAAAGTAAACAAAGCTCAGCTCCAACAACAAGGGAGATAACCGTGACAAGCGTAAACAACAAAGAAGCTTTATTGGTCACAATTTCAATGGTACTATCATGTCTGATTTCCACCGTTTTTGACCCAATTCGAGTATTTTTCTCGTTAAACACTGAAACGGTATAGATCCCCGGTGGAAGAAACACCGTATCTTTTGGATCAATATCGGTTTCAATGATGATGCCATTTTGTTTTACTTCCAATTGCAGGCTTTCATCAGAAAAAGATTCTCCTCTATTGTTTAACAAGGAAAATGATACTTCGGTGGTATATGAAAAAAGAACCTGTAATGAATCTGTTCCCGCTGGAATCGAAATAGTTTTTGTTTTTGTATAGCCACCATAGGAAAAAAATAGGGTGTAGGTTGTTGGAGGAAGATTCTCAAATCGATATCTGCCTTTTTCAATTTGAACTGCATGGATCTCCTGAGGAAATCTCATTTGATTACTAGTTAGATATGGTTTGAGATCAACATCTGGAGGGCGACCATTGATATCATTGATGATAATATCCAAATCATAAAGATTCTGCTGGATATCTATTGGACGAGAAAACCATGGCACCGCGGTAGTAAATATCTTAAATCCTTTATAATATACTTTTAACACATACTGATTGGTTTTCTTAAAAACATCTGACAAACTCACATTTCTAATGTCATCAACAACATAAGATTGAAACAAGTTAAAAGGAGCCGAAAGAGTAATATTAGTATAATTCTTCGAATAATACTGAGTAACAAGCATATTTTCTTGGTAGAGTTCCAATCTTACCTGGGGGATACATTGATTATGTTGATCCTTTAGATTTACCTGAATTTTTTTCTCCCATGTCCCATAAATATGAAGTGCGGTATCATGCTGGAGTTGGAGAGAACCAATACCAATATATTTTCTTGTTTCATTAGAGTATTCTCTATACATTTTTACAACATATTTCCCCGGTGCAAGCTTAGGAAATCTAAATGAGGGAATACCCAGAAAAACTCTTGTTAATGATTGTTCATCAATCAACGTATCATTTAAATATAATTCCGCGGTAAGAACTGGCCAGGGTAGATCAGTAAGATTTCTCAGAAGAGGAAAAGAAAACAATCGTCCAGTAAAATGAGGGATCACTTTTAAGGTATGAATATTTTGTTCACCAGACATATCATCAGATTGATGCCGATGACGCACCAATGTTTGAAAAAATTCGCTTTCACGATCAATATCCTCATAGGTCCCATTTTGAAGGCTGAGAAAAGCAGCATCAAACTCAACAATTAATCCCTTATCGATAACCAGATCATGCCCCTGAAATGGTTCAAAAGCGTTTCTTCCAAAACTAATAGAGACATAATCTATCTCAGCTCCTACTAAATCAAGGTATTCTTTACCAGCGGATTTTACCTCAATACCATCACGTTCCAAAGAAGCATTGGAGATAAGATTTGAATTCGATGAAAATAAAATACCATGTGTTTTTCCACTAGTTCCCTCATCATAGGACAACCATGCTTTAGAACCAATATCACAATCATCCTCATAGGAAATTGCCCATTCCCTGTTTTTACTCTCCGGATTTGTATTGATTGCATATTCATTGATCCGATTGTTCTCCCCATACACATGGACAAAAGGAAGAATACTTCCGAAAACCATTTTTTTCATAGATGCACTTTTAGAATGAAACGAGATTATGGCTCCAAACCGTCCATCCGCATTTTCAATTCCAGTAACGACTCCCTCCTCGAGGATCTCATGTTTCACATGAACATCGATTCGTTTTGCCTCAGAAGGATTATAATAATATTTGTAAATATTTGATGATTTTATATAGCCATTTTCTGACTGACTGACGATTAAAAACTCGGTCATCAAGTTTCCATCAGCAATGATTTCTTTAGATAGAAGCTGCTGATCGGAAGCAATTTCATCTTCATCTTTGGTTCCATGTTGATACGCAAAGGAAAATGAGGTTAACAAATCCGTATTTAAAATATCAAATGTTTTTACTCCCGGTTTCATACGGATAGCAATCTGAGACAATCGACGATTCATTACCTGTCCCTTTTGACCAACCCCATAGATGACTTCATCATTTTGACGAATCTCATAATAATCACCCTCAACGGCAATTCCAGAGATGGGTTCATAATAATAATAGGCATCCTTAACGGAGACATGATCCGGGTAATCAGCAGGAGGTTTTTTTTCATCATCATAATACACAAAATATTGCTCAGTTCCATCAGCAAAAGCAGGGATAAGAAATACCAAACCACAAGAACTAATATGAGTATCATCAGAATAATTCAAATCATAGATTTGACTTTCCAATTCATGCCATTTTTCTCCATCCCAGCAACAAACTCTAATGGAATTAACTGTTTCATTTTCTGCCCAACAGTTATCATCAAATTCAATGTTGATATCAATTGGTTGGTAAATAGCTGCATCTTGAGCAGTATCAATAGAGACATCAATCCGTTGATAGTATTGCCAATCATTATTCCACACTATCTCTGGGTCTTCACTGGAATGAATAAAGGAGGGAACAGAAGAAACCAATGGAAAACTAGTAACACAGAACACGAAAATAAGAAAAATGGTTAAGATTCTCCTCTGTTTCAGTAGCATTTTTTTCCTCATTTTATTTTTATATGCCTCATAATTATTGATGTCTGGCTCATCACTATTCCCATACAACAAACAATATTATATAATAATATGTTAATTTAATAATATTAAAATATTGTCCATTATCTCCTCTTTTTCTTTTAACCAAGTTCAATCTGTGCTTTTTTATCTTCCAAAATGTTTTATCTTTGAAAAGAACAAAACATTTAAATCCACAGTATATTTCATTTACCTTGGAGGTATCCAATAGATGGATATAAAAAAAATCTTGACAAAGCAACAAAATCATTCAAAATGGGCACATGATATTTTTTATCTCACTGTATTCATTATCGCTGGTATCCTGGGAAGATATATTCTTGTGGGATGGAATATCCAACCATTCCCAAACTTTGAAATCATAATGATTCTAACCTTTCTTGCAGCATTAATAATGAAACCATACTTGGCGTTTCTTGTTCCTCTCTTCAGCATGATCGGTAGTGATTTTTTCCTTGGAAATCCATTATTCGCTGGGAATCAAATGAATAAGATAATCATTTTTACCTACTCTGGGTTCATTCTGATCGCTCTGCTTTCAGTATTGACCAGAAAACAAACAATTCCCCATCTAAGAGGGATACGATTAAAACATATCGCTCTTTCAACAGGTATAGGGGTTGGTTTAGCCCTGGTGTATGATCTTTGGACAAATATCGGCTGGTGGTATCTAATGTATCCACACAATCCCGAATCACTTATTGCAGTGCTTGCAGCAGGTATTCCCTTTATGATCTATCATATGTTAAGTGCTAGTTTTACTTTCACCCTCATTGGACTTCCTCTTTTAAATATAAAAAACTGGAAAAAACAACTTCGTTTCCCTAAACCCCTATCTCAGAATCAAAAAATTACCTACATCACGATAGCTTTCCTTTGCATTGTTTTCTCAGTAACTCTTTTAGTATTCTAACATTATTCAATTCTACACAGGGAGTTTTCTGAAGACGAAAAAAACATCTCGTAATTAGGCAGGTGCATATCAGCGTGGGATTTTTTTTCATAGGGTGAATATTGATGAGATTATCCCTGCATTTATCAGCATAGGTGAAAGCAGGATATTTGAAAAGATTTATATCTGATGATATGATATCGAGGTATCTGAGGAAGGCAGAATGGCAATAGGATTTGTACTTATAAGCGCAGCTCCTGCGAGGGAGCATGAGGTATATAACAAGCTTTCAAAAGTTCCCCAAATCGTGGAATTACATCCATTGTTTGGAGAATATGACCTTATTGCAAAAATTGAGGCTGATGATTTTGAAAAACTTGGGAATCTTGTTGTCAATAAAATTCGTTCCATCGAAGGAGTAATAGATACAAAAACATTAACTGGTACAAGATTTTAAGAGGTGAAAAAAATGGTTGGATTACCACAATATTTTTTAAGCATGTTGATGCTGGTCTTTGCAATTGCTAGTATTATCGCGGGTATATTTACTGCTTATTTTGGATCAGGAAAAAGCCGAGCTGTAGGCGGAATTCTCATCATTATTGGACTAATTGTTGGGATAGTATTTCTCTGGGGAGCTGGTGTTCTTGGATCCATGATGGGTACACCTACTGGAATGTTTAATCTAGTGGGCACCGTGACCAATGGTATTGTTGCCGTTATCGGAGCAATTGTTGGAGCACTCATCGCATTAGGAATATTCTTACTTGCCATCATGAAAGCATAAAAAAAACAATTTTTTTTTCTTTTTTTTAACAACATTTATTTAATAGATTTGCACTAATGAATCTTGTTTCATGACCATTGATATCATTGCTAATATTATCGCGTCTCTGATTTTTCTTCTCAGTGTTCTTATTTATGCTTGGAAACTCAAAACTAGTATGAACAAACCAGGGATGGCTAAACGAGCTCTGTTAAACACTTTTTACATCCAATGGGTGCAACGGATGAAAAACAATGAAAACACCATTATCGCTGTTCAAACCATGCGAAATCTAATTATGAGCGTTACCTTTCTCTCATCAAGTATACTCATCCTTCTTGGATTGCTCGTTCAATCTAATCTGCCAACAGCAGATTCAATTATTCAGTTGTCAGCCTCTTCAACATCACTTATCAATCAATATAAACTGTTCATCCTTTTTCTCGTTCTTGTTTTTTCATTGATTATGTTTCTTCTTTCCCTTAGACATATGGTTCGCTTCAGTATCATCATTGGCATACCCGATGAAGCAATCGAGAAAACAGGCACAGAGGAAATCCAAAAACAACATGAAACAACGGAATGTATCAATGCCGGTTTTGTGCAGTCAACTGTTTTCTTAAAAGCTATGAATCGATTTATGTTTGGGATTCGAGGTGTCTATTATGCAGTCGCTCTTCTTGTCTGGTTTATCAGTGTGTATGCTTTTATTTTTGCTACCATCGGTCTTACTATTATGCTCATCCGTTATCATGATATCCGTACACCTGATGTTGATATTACCCCAATATAATCAATATTTTTCTGAAATTAAAAAAGATCAGTCTTCCTCTATTGATTTTCAATCATGTTTTCTACCATAGATAAAAAATATTGATGCAATCGAATGTCTGTAGTAAGTTCAGGATGAAACGATAATGCCAACAAGTTTTCTTGTTCTGCCATGATTCCATATTGCTCAACCTGAGCAAGAAGATTACACGTTCCCCAAACTGATGTAATCACTGGTGCTCTAATAAACACAGCTGGAAAAGAAGAACTAATACCATTAATATCAATCTTATCTTCAAAAGATTCACGTTGTCTGCCAAAAGCATTGCGTTCAACTTCCATATCCATCAGATTTAATAAAGAAACTTCTTCATCTTCGTGAACAAGTCGAGAAGCAAGAATCACACAACCAGCACAAGTACCCATCACCGCAAGTGAACGATCTTTCACCCGTCTTTTTATTTCCTCAGCTAATCCCTTTTGTTGTAAAAACCGAGAAATAGTGGTACTTTCACCACCTGGAATAACAATACCTTGAACTGTATCAAGTTGAGTTTTTTGTCGAATAACTGAAACCTCGCATCTCTTTTCATCACTCATCGTATTGATCCTGTTCAATAGAGAGCAATGTTCAGAAACCGCGCCTTGAATACCGATGATGCCAATGGATACTGGCTTTACCATCCTCGCTCCTGTAGTCGTTGTTCTGCAGGAATACTTTCGATTTCAATACCAACCATGGCCTCACCAAGGTTTTTACTCACCTCAGCAATCACAGAAGGATCATCATAATGAGCAACTGCTTCAACAATTGCTTTTGCTCTTTGTTTAGGATTCCCTGATTTAAAAATACCAGATCCAACAAAAACCCCATCATTTCCAAGCTGCATCATAATCGCTGCATCAGCTGGTGTTGCAATCCCACCAGCAGCAAAATTTACCACGGGTAACCGCTGTAATTGTTTAATCTCCTTTAACACCTTCATGATTTCCTGTAATACCTGATCATAGGAAAAATCAGCAAACACCATGGTGTTTTTTTCTGGTTTATTCTCCGTTAATGTCTCTAATACGTTCACATAGCTCTGTGCATAGGTTTTACTGAGATCATTCAACTGATTTTCATTCATCTGTCCTACCAATGTAATCATTCGAGTGACCATTCGTTGATGTCTGATTGCTTCGATGATATTACCGGTTCCTGCTTCACCTTTGGTCCGAATCATCGCAGCTCCTTCCCAAATCCTTCGAACTGCTTCACCAAGGTTTCTACATCCACAAACAAAAGGAATATCAAAATCATGTTTGTTGATATGATAGAATGGATCAGCAGGAGTGAGTACCTCTGATTCATCAACCATGTCAACACCAATGGACTGTAATGCTTGTGCTTCAGTGAAATGCCCGATACGAGCCTTTGCCATCACGGGGATACTCACCGTATCCATGATTTCCCTGATCACTGCGGGATCAGCCATCCGAGCAACGCCACCATCTTTTCTGATATCGGCGGGCACTCGTTCCAATGCCATTACTGCCACTGCACCACTTTCCTCAGCGATACTTGCTTGTTCTGCATTGGTCACATCCATGACCACACCGCCTTTCTGCATTTTGGCAAAACCTTTTTTCAACAATGTGGTTCCAAATCGTAACGAAGAAATATCTACCTTTTTCATCATGCCTAACCCCCTCAGCATATTAGAGGATTTTCATCCAATATACACATCACACTATTAAGCCCTATGGTTAATCATCTGCAAAGTGTAGATCAAACGAATCGTTATCAAAACGGAATAATAGCTACATTTCCTCTTTGATTGACTCCAGGATTTCTTTGCCAAATGGAGTGATTTCATAGAGTTTGATATCTTTTCCGCTTCTTTTCATTTCAACAATGTTTAAAGCGAGTAATGATTCATCCTTGCGGTATCGTGATTCCATTCCTCGAATAGCGCCAAGGACATTAGTTGGAGTTGTTTTCACATGATGAGCAATTTCAGAAGTATAACTACTGCTGGGGCTGATATCAAAGAGATATTCAGCGATTTTTCTTCGAACACTACTCCTTCTTAACGCCCGAACAATCAACGGTCGTTTGGAATCAATTGAATCATACTCTCCCTTTATTTTCTCGTGCATCCCATCCATATGTCTTCGGAATATGTAATGAGCTCCTTATTAATAAATCAGTCGATTATTTCAACGCCCGCTCTTTAATTTATAGCAAAAATGATATAAAAAAATATTATTTCTTTAAAGATGATCTTTCTACCCAGTTAACCAGATACAAAGGAAGAAATCCTTTATAAAATACGTTCAATCGTTTCCAACATAAAGCCAGTATCCGTAATATCATATCGGGCAGTACCAATTTTTTTGGCATAATTACGTACCTTTTTCACGGTTAACAACCGTTCAAAAGTAGTTCCTTTTTGAATGACATCCAATTCTAGGACACAATCTGATAACAATTCAAGCTTCCGTTCAATTCCTTCACCATGAATTCCTCGGGTCATAATAATGATGAGTGCTCCTTTTTTTTCAGAAACGATTGCTTTTGCTGCCTGTAAGGCTTTTAAGATATCATCATGTCGATATCGATTCAGAAAAAAATCCAAGCTGTTGACAATGATTTTTTTTGATGCATGAGCCCGTGCATTATGAGCAACTACGGCAAGATAATCCTCAGGGCTTTTGATGGTAGGAGGCATTCCCTCCGATCCTGTCTTAATTAATTCCTTTAACTTATTTTTAGATCGTTGTTCATAAATGGATATCCGTTTCGTTTCTCCTTCTAAAATATGATGAAGATGCCGAGATGCAATATCTACGAAATCAATATGGGTGACATCCCAAGAAAAACGTTGCATGGTTGAAACAATTTCTTCTTTTGTTTCCTGAGTAGTAATATACACGACATCCTCGTTTGTGGCGATCTGTTTGGTAATTAGTTCAAGATTACTGCCTGGTACACCAGAGATAAGAGTGGTAAAACCTTTTTGCAGACCACCTTCAAGCAGAGAATCAAGTTTTTCAATGCCGGTACTAATAAATTTTTTATCAGTCATCGTCTTTGATTCAACCATAGGCTTATACCAATGAAATTATTAAATAAAACTCTCCCTAACTTTAATGATTTTTTCATTTTTTAAATAGAGTACCTTGTTTAATGCTTCATCCATCTCTTCCTCGATACACAATGAAAGGGTATTTGCATCAGCAATTCGAATATTGTTCATTAAATGAGTGAAAAACTCAGACACTAAAAAAACATCATTATATAACACAAGTGAACTCAAGGAATCAAGAACCACAAAAGATTCATTTGCCTTAGTTGTTTTCACTGCATTAATGATTTCTAAGATAAGTCGTTCCAGTTCAGAGGGGCTATCTAAAAACAAACATTGATCATTTGTTGATTGAATCCCAGCGGCACGAGAGACACAATCAATGAAAAACACAGATGACAAATCTATTTCAGATGCAAATCGATTCTTCAATGAATCAAAAGGATTGGTGATGGTAATATAAACCCAAGAGGCATCTTTTTTTTCATTTATTAAATCAAACAATGCTTGAGTTAAATCATTATAATTGTTACTAGGAAGCACCACACCTACCGAACGATTCATGCCCACTGCATTCACCATTCGTTCCTTTAATCCATCAATCAATGTATTTGACATCTTTCTCACCTACTTGATTTTAACAACGGTGTAATCTCTACACCTCTCTTCGAAGAAATATTCATCGCTACCTTACTTCTACTATGAGCAGTTCCTCTCATCTTTATAAGTTGAAGCGTTCGAATAAGATCACCCCTCCGATCCACATCACCGAGAACAATAATCCCATCGGCGATAAATTCTTCAATTCCATTTTGTGAATATTTTATTTCATTTGGTGGAACTTCACTGGTAAGAATAGTAGTGCAACTCATAGCTGCAAGTGATGAACCTAGCTTAAAAATAAAATCTCTGATCAATTCCTTTGTTTGAAGTCGATAGCAAAGTGCGGTGATAGAATCAATCACCAGTCGTTTCACCTGTAACTCATCAGCAATGTCTTTTAAAACATCCAAGAGAGCACTGGCGTCTTCAACAGAATACTTTTCAGCATCAAGACCGAGTCGATCGCTAATGATACGAAGATCAATGATATTGACCATCCCTGATTCAATGAGTTTCTTATCATAAAAATCAAAGTTTTCCATATTGCTTGTCAGTTTAAATAATGGTTCAGTAATAGTAAAAAAAACGCCACGTTCACCTTTCCGTGCACCATTTGATAAAAACTCCATACAAAGCGTGGTTTTTCCAGATCCGCTGCTTCCAACCATCAACACGGTGTTCCCATTGGGTATTCCTCCACCAAGTTTCTGATCTAAGTCATTGATCCCTGTTTCACAGAAACCGGTGCAACTCGGTTTTTTATTTTGAGGTTTATCTATTGTTTCTACATCTTGTTGAACCATTAATCAAACCATCCCATCATTTTTCTTCATTGCAAACAATATACAGTGAATGAATATAAAACTTAAGGTTTTTATATTCGTCATTTCAAACACAATGATGCTGGATTAAAAAATAACTTGTTTTACTCTTTGATACATGTTTTTTGTTCAAAAATCTGCCACTGAAAAACAATATCAGTAAAAGGCAGCATAGCATATGATTGGATTATCAGTTCTGCATCCATGCTATCATCAGTGGACCAATAGACATCACTTATTCCTGATTTGAATGGAAACGTTCCCTTTTTGATCTGAATCATAACATGATCCTTTGTCTCATTCACTGAATCAGGAGATATGCAATCCGTCCAAGTGGTATCATGGTTAAAAAAATGAGCCCTATGAGAAATCACACCTGAATCTAGGAGAACAGAGCAATTAATTGGTTCACCCACTAGATACCTGCTGATATTTTCTGCGATATTATCACGTGCACCATTTACTGAGAGATCCCGAAAAACAGATTCATGTTGTTGAATACCATAATAAACGGTATCTGAATATTCAGTGTACTGAGCAGGTGTGGGAACGGTTCCATCATCGATTACACGAGGAAACATATCACCAAGATCATCATCAAATAAGCTATCTGCAGGAAGATGTTCCCCGGAGGTAAACGTCAGTAACTGTTTTTCTTGCGCAATCCAATTTGCCTCATCAGTACTATCAAAAAAGATAACATCATGCAACCCATCGGGTTTCGCATAACCCATGAGCTCTGTTGCCATCAGTGGAATAATTGGTTTTGGATAACAATATCCAAAGAAACTATTATAATATTGCTGAAATTGTTTAATGGGGCTATTGATTGTGATAACCGTCTCAACTTTTTCTTGAATGCCATAAGAATCATCCGCAACAGCATGTACCGCTGCTTTTCCACCCATGCTTAACCCAATGATAACAATTTGCCCAGTTGGAGACCATTGATTGATTTCATCGGCAATGTTTTCGGCCCAGACATCTACTGATTCAGCATCGGGAAGATGCGGATACCAGCTATTCATCGTTATATTTTTTTCAGCAAACAATATCTTAAGTTTTTCTTTTAATGGAACTAAAACATTTGGTGTCTCAGGCATCCCATGTAAAAACAAGATGTTAAATTCAGAAAGATGAGAACTATACATCATGTTACTATTAGGATTATTCATTTTTGTTGAATATACATCATCTGCTAGAGTAGGTAACAAACTTAGATTAAAAAAGATAAAAAAGATTAATAGTCCAATGAATTTTTGTTTCATAAGAACCCTCTACAAAGACAAACAACACAAACAACAACGTCGTATTTATATTTTATTAAGATAAAAATTGTTTGTTCTCTATTCGGCTAATGAAATGAACT
>JAWOBC010000039.1:0-10721 GCA_046498165.1 Thermoplasmatota archaeon | reverse complement strand
GCATCGATTTCGGCATCAGTGATATCATTCCAGATTAATGCAGCAAAAAATCCTGAATACATACAAAGAATGGTTAACACGATGATTCTGATGATTTGATCGGGATAGGGATGAACACCATAGGCAATGAGAGGAATACTAGCATACATCAAAGGATAGCTAAGCAGTTCATAGAAAGGAAGAGAACGCCATTGGGAAAGAAACTGAAATGGAGCCGTGAAAAAAGAAACAAAACTGTTTTTTGTCATCGTCCTTATCCCCCTAGTGTATTCTTTTGCTCTTTTAGATGTTTTGTATTTGATCCTCAATCGTTTCATCCCAAAAAATATTTTTGTTTAAAATGGTCTTAATTCCCTCATTTTTTTCTTCTTTTTCGATTGGTGGCAGATGACCAGCAGAAATTTTTGCCGCCCAAGCAGTCATCCGACGAACCAACCACCAGGTATAGGTCAATTGATCAATGAGCTTTGCTTTTGAGAGCTCAATATCCCTCCATTGATGCAATCCATAAGCAAGGCAATGAAACTGATTCCCATCTACTTCCTCAATGTGACCATCCCACCAAATCATGTATTCTGGATGAGCGGTGCATAACACGATTTGAGCTTGTTTTTCATTTGGATAGGTTTCCACTGCTATCGCAGGTTTCCCGTTAAACTGTAAATCAAGAAAATGATTTGTTTTTTCCCAATCACCAGCAAAAAAATACGTATACATCAGCAAATCCTTCAATGATTTTTCTTGCTTTTTAATAAAAAAAGCTGCTTGAAATAATGCTTTGATTAATCCAGTGGCACCACCAGTATATCTCCATGCTTTAATTCCTGTTTTATTTTGTGTTGAGAAATCATCTGTTGGATACCATGCAATAGGAGTTGCAGCATGTTGATCTGATGATAAAATATCTAAAGCTGGTCCACCCCACCAACGCATACGAACCAATTTTTCACCAATATCTGAAAAAATAGGATGCGAATTATCAATAGTAAAATCAAGAGGAACACCACCAGTATGAAGGCGAGTTCCCTGTTTTGTTTCACCAGGGGCAAAAGAAAACACATAACCAGTTGCACCGATATGATGCGGATAATTATATTGAAACGGAAAGAGTAAAGGAAAAGCAAGATGATGATAATATGAATTGACTGTGCCAATATGAAAACTACTTTTATGATATGCTTTTTCTAAAAAAGTTTGAAATCTAGGCTGTTTTCCTGTACTCAATCCAGTGAATAATGCAGTTCCACCACAGATACCAACATATCCACCACCTTGTTTAATGAAAGCTTTAATCTTTTTTTTCCATTTTCTCACCTTTCTAGAAAACGTGAATGCTTTCATTACTGCATGACCATCTCCCACGCCACCACCAGGAGCAAGAAGAACCTGATACGTTGAAGTGTTTAATTTACCTGCTAAAATATCCTTGTCGTGAATATACTCTGTTTTAAATTCATAGATAACACCATCTTTTTTCCAGGTGTAATTATCTAAAATAACGGGGAAGTAATGTTTTCCTGATCCCCAGCCAAGTGGTTCATCAGCAAGAATGGCAACAGATATCTTGATTTTTTTCTCCTGGATCATAGCATATTTCTTCCGTTTTTTTTAACTATTCCTTTGGTATATATAACATCTTACTATTTGAAAATTAGTTTTTTGATTTTCGGACAAAACAAAAAAAAAGGAAAATATTTTTTTTAGGGAAATCCCAGATGCACCATATGATTATTATGAAAGAGCTTATAAGTAAATCCCTTATTTTTGGGATGGGTAATTATCCTTATGACTGCGTTCACACAGATGAGTTTTCCATTTCGATTGCTCAAAAGCTATCTTTTTGATATTAACCGAATCTGGCGATTTGACCAACAAACACTACAGACATATCAAGATAAAAACCTCAGATCAATGGTAAAATTTGCCTATGAAAATGTTCCCATTTATCATCAAAAATACAAAGAGGCAAACATACATCCATCAGATATAAAAAAAACAGCAGATATTAAAAAATTACCATTTATCACCAAAGATGATCTACGAGTATCAAATGCTCATGAAATTATCCCTAGAAGAGAAAAAGAATCATCTTTTTTTCGCCTTTCTACTTCAGGATCTACCGGAAAACCACTTTTTGTCTACTGGGATAAATTCTCAGCAATCAAAAGCCTGGAAGCATACATCCGGATTTTAAAAGCATATGGAGGAAGTTGGTCGAAATCAAAAATAGCACTGATTATCGATCTGGAACCCGGAAGCATTGAAAACACCATGTTCTCCAGTAGTCTCCCCTCATTTTTGCAAAAAATTATCCCCATGAAACAAATACAATATATTCATCTGGGAGAAAAACCTGAACACATCTTGAATCAATTGAATGATTTTTCACCAGATTTCCTCGGTTCAGATCCAAACATGCTGAGAAAACTGGCTGTTCTCAAACAAAAAGATAAGGGAAAAGATTTCTCCCCACATTGCATCTTTTCAGGTGGTTCAATGCTTGATGAATATACAAAAAAATATGTTGAACAAACATTTTCCACTAACATGCTTGATATATATGGTGCTACAGAAATTGGGCCTCTGGCGTTTCAATGCATTGAAACAAAAAAGTATCATATTCATTCCGATTATGTATTTATGGAATTCTTAGATGAACAACGACAACCAGTTTCCGCAAACAATCCGGGTTCTCTTGTAGTGACAAAACTATATGGATCTGGAACGCCGTTTATTCGATATACCGGTATTGAGGATTTCATTACTCCTACTGATACAACAACAAGCTGTGGAATTACCACGCAAATGATTTCACAAATCGAGGGACGAAAAGTAGATATGATTCATCTACCTGATGATACTCTTCTTTCACCATTAACTTTAACTGGTATACCCGCAAAGATCATGGAGAAATATCATACGTATAAAATCAAACAATTTCAACTTGTTCAACATAGCAAGGATTTCATTGAATGTTTTTTGGTTTTTGATCCTCATTTAAGAACAAAAGGAGTATCCGTTGATACGATCAAAGAGGAAATGAAACAGCGCTTAAATGAAAAACTTGGTAAAGAGATTACCGTTCAAATTACCGAGAAAGAATCATTATTTAAAAATACTCGATCTGATTATGTGAAAGTTGTTGTGTCAAAAATCAAAGACTAAGACTTTAAGCAAATGATACTGTTCAAAGGAGATTGATCATGTGAAACTTGGAAAAACTAGGTTTATATTTGAGCATCATCAAGAATTAGATCAAACAGATGATAACATACGTATTCACCAGGTCAACACCATAGATGATTTCAAAATCTTTTTTCAAATCCCCTGGATTATTTACGATGATGATTCCCACTGGGTTCCTTCATTCTGGGAGGAATATCAGGATTTTTTTGACAAAGATAACTTGTTTTGGAACCATGCAGACACCCGATTATTCATCGCTTATCAAGATGGGACACCAGTTGGAAGAATTGCTGTTTTCAATGATAAAAAATTTTCAGAACAAATCGGTGAAAAAACTGGTTTTTTTGGTTTTTTTGAATGTGTAAACGATAAAACGATTGCTCATAACCTTTTTGATGCAGCAAAACACTGGTTACAATCACAATCCTTTACACAAATGCAAGGACCAGTCAACGGTCGAGTAGATATGGGCTGTGGCATTCTCATCGAAGGATTCAATAAACTCCCCTATTTTTATGGAACCTATACCCCTTTATATTACCAGACACTGCTTGAATCCTATGGCTTGGAAAAATCAAAGGATTTAATATCCTATGTGCTTGATCTTACCAAACCTATCCCTGAAAAAGTAAAAAAATCAGCAGATCGTTGTCATTCAAAAGGAATTAACATTCGACGGTTTCATCGACTGCGAACAAACAAAGAACTAGAATGGTGGATTCCTCTGATGATGGATGTGTTTTCACATCACTGGGGATATATACAAGTTCCAAAGGAAGAAGTCCGAAATCGATTTGGTATTAAACAATTACGGTTCATCGTGGATACAGGTCTCTTTTTAGTCGCTGAAAAAGATGGAAAACCAGTTGGTTTCAAATGGGCATTTCCCGATTACAATCAAGTCTTTAAATCATTACACGGTCACCTTGGAATAAAACAAATGCTTCAGTTTTTATGGTTAAAACATACTATAAATAGAGGGAAATTTCATTTCGTAGGAGTAAAAAAAGAATGCAGAGGTCTTGGTATTGGAACCTGTATGAATTATCATATGCTCAAAGAAATGAAAAAACGAGGATATCAGAATGTTGAAATCGGTTGGATCGATGAACAAAACACGGCTGAACGGAAAGCAACAGAAAAAATCGGGGCGAAACAATCAAAAATATACAGAGTCTACTCTATTTCATTCTAATAAAACAAGAATTCATCTTCTATCTTACAAATTATTTTCTTTTATTGCTTGTTGTAGACCAAATGAAAACGCAGCTATATTTTTTTCAATGGTTTTTTCTGGAACCGTTTCAGTGATACTTTGCTCCATTGCATTTCTTGTTACAATTGGACAAGTTCCGATGAGATATCCTAGCATAATAATATTTCCAAAGATGGTTTTATCAAATCTCTTCTTAGATAGTTCAAAAACATTCAAGGCATGCATATGGGTTGATGATTGAGATAGATCTACCAAAGTAGGATCATAGAATAGATGACCATCTGGTTTTAAACCATCCTTATACATGCTAAACCCCTCATTAGACAGACAAATGAGGATATCTGTTTTGGTAAATTCTAGTTCGCAGATACGTTGCCTAGAAATAATTACATCACTTTTACAGAGCGTCCCTCGATATGCGCTCCCATAAGATTTTGTTTGCACTGCATTAACACCTTGATTGATTGCAGCTTTACCAAGAATATACGCTGCCAAAACAACACCCTGCCCACCAATTCCACAAAAACGAGTATTCATCACGATTTCCTCATCTGCTCTTTTGAAATATGCCATAATCGTTCCGATAATTCAGGGGTTGATTTTTTTGTTAATGTGCCAACGATAAATTTATCTTTTTTCTGCTCAGAAGAAAGAGAACCAGCTTGATCCACCGATAAAGAATTCTCCTTGAAAAACTGTAAAAAAGCATTTGGTTGTTTCTTTCCAATAAATTTCCCATAATTCATAGGACATTGAGAAATAATCTCCACAAAACTAAATCCCTTTGTTTGAAATGAAACTTTCATACTTTCAATAAGATCCTTCACATGATAGGTCGTCCATCGAGCAACATAATTTGCTCCACTTAGCGCAACAATATCAGCAATAGGAAGAGAAGATTCCTGATTTTCATAAGGCGAAGTGGTTGTTTTTATTCCCATGGGGGTTGTTGGAGAAAACTGTCCACCAGTCATTCCGTAGACATAGTTATTCACTAAAAAAACTGATAACCCAATGTTTCTTCGTGCAGCATGAATAAGATGGCTCAATCCAATCCCTGCTAAATCCCCATCACCAGCGATAACTGTTACATATTTTTCTGGTTGCATCAACTTAACACCTGTTGCAAATGCAACTGAACGGCCATGAGTAGCATGCAGGGTATCTCCTTTGAAATGAGGAGAAGGAATCCAAGAGGAACAACCAATTCCAGAGACAGAAACAGTTTCTTCTGGCTCAATCTTTAAATCAGAAAGCGCAGTTATATAACTATGAAGAATAGTGCCACAGCCGCAACCCGAGCAAAACGTGGTAGGAAGCGTTTCCTCTCGAACGTATTTTTTAAAACGTGATGGAAGATAGGTCTCACTCATTGCTCTTCCTCCTCAATAGCTGAGGTGATATCATCAATACTATGGGGAATACCACCAATCTTAGGAACAGATATTACTGAGGCATTCACGAACCGTTCAATTTCTCGGGAGAGTTGACCAAGGTTCATTTCTGGAACGAAAATACGTTTTATATTGGCCCCAAGGTTGGAAATTAACTCTTGAGGAAATGGCCAAAGCGTTATCAAGCGAATAAAACCGAAGTTTCTTCCTTTCTTTCGCTGGCGAAGCATAGCACCATAGGCAGGTCTTGCAGATGAACCATAAGAAATGATTATTTCTGTAGCATCTTGAAGAAAATATTCCTCTGTTTTACAGATGGCTGCCCGATTGTTCACAATCTTATTATTTAAATGATTGATCAATGCTGCATGAGTTTTCTGGGTTTCGATATCCCTCATCCCATTTTCAATATGAGTGGAACCAGTAACATGAACCGCTTTTTTCATTCCAAATTCAACCATTGGAGGAACTGAAGATCCACCAAACATATGATCCGTTGATTGTCCAATATTTCTTTTTTGAATAGAAATAACATTCTGATCGGGTATGGTTAGTTTTTCTCGTAACTGTGCTAATTCCCCATCCATAAGAAGAATAACTGGTGTTCGGTATCGTTCTGCTAAATTAAAACTTTCAATGCTTAATTCAAAACATTCCTGAACCGTGGAAGGAGATACGACAATGATGTTATGATCCCCGTGAGTCCCCCATCGGGATTGCATCACATCACCTTGAGCAGGTTTGGTCGCCTGACCCGTTGAAGGACCTGAACGTTGCACATCCACTATAACACAAGGAGTTTCAGTCATACAGGCATACCCAATGTTTTCCATCATTAATGAAAAACCAGGACCACTGGTGGCAGTCATTGCTTTTGCACCAGCCCAAACAGCACCAATTACAGAGGAAAGACTGGCTATTTCATCCTCCATTTGCATATAGATCCCACCCGCTCTCGGCAGAAGCTTTGACATGTCTTCAGCGATTTCCGTTGCTGGAGTGATAGGGTAACCAGAAAAAAAAGAGCACCCCGCCAATAATGATCCATATACACAAGCAGTATCCCCTTGAACAAATTGTATTTTGCTTCCGATGATCCTTCGTAATCGTTGATAATCATAGCGATATTTCATGATTCCACCCTCTCAGAGTTGTCTTTGTTATCCTCTTTAATGACAAAAATTGCCATATCTGGGCAGTGTAATTCACATAGCCCACAACGAGTACAAAGGTCATCATGTTTTAACTTTGGAGGATAAATACCTCTCATATTAATTTCTGTTGATTCTATTAGTGCCTTTACTGGGCAGCAATTGATACATATTTTGCAGCCTTTGCACCATTCCTTGTTGATACGTATCATCGACGTAACCTTCAATTATATCCTATATCATCTAAATCTATGCTGTTCTTGAAAATAAGAACGTAACATTCTTAACTTTTTTTAAAACTTGAGGATCTCCAATGAATATTTGATACTACATGACAATTAATAGAATCTGACTTAATCACATCATTATACTTACCTACAAATGTGTGAGAGAGGGGTACCTCCTTATCTAACTCACGGACAATTATGGTAGTCGAGGTAGATGCTTTTTTGAAAACATGCTCTAGAACTTCTTTTTTTGGATATGAACAACTAGAGAGGATTATAGTGTCAAATCCATTTAGGGGATATTTCGCCCCATCTCCCTGCTCAATTGTAATATTATTAGAAGGAGATTTATGTTTTTTTTGTTCAATGACTTTTTTGGCGAGATTAGCGATAACTGGATTATTATCAATTGCCGTTATTTTTGATTGGGATGTTTTTGCAAGTATTAATGCCGTTATTGGATAAGCACCGCAACCAATATGTAAGATATGTTGAGCGGAATTTTTTATGAAAGTGTTTTTTTCTTTCAGATATTGTCTACCTATATATTTTTCATACAGCTCTGCAATAACACTGTTGAAACTTGCTGTAATGTCGATAACATGCCAGAAAAGATTTGCTTTAAATCTTCCGAATTCAGATGAAACCATAGCTATTCACTGGATATAAGTTGGTGCTTATTTCATATTTCGATTAATCTAATCAATTTAGTAGAATACTCTTTTATAGTATTTAAAATGCTAGGATAAATTATTTTTTCTCACCCTAGAATTTAGGATTTATTTTCTAAGTCTAGTCTTTACTGAATTAGATACTGATGTATTCCACCATTTCTCAATTTTTCTCATTGCAGTATTATACTCTATCATTGGGGAATAATGAAGTAACGTTTTTGCTTTTTCTAAAGATATGTTTTTGTTTGCCGTAAGAAGCTGCACAGCAGTTGGAGTGATCCATGGTTGCTTGTGAAATAGAAAAAACCGGACAATCATCAAATATCCTAAGAAAGTTGCCATTTTCTTTGAAATCGATTTATATGGAGAAGGTTCATTGATAATCTTAGCAAGATCTGAAAAATATTTTTTCCAAGTAATGTTATAATCTCCATCTGTAATATCGATAGTTTCACCTATTGTCTTTTGATTACCTATTGTTAATATTATTGCATTGATCAAATTATCAATGTACGTATGAAAAAAAGTTCCTCGTCCATTATTTATCAATCTAATCCGATTCAATTTTATTGCATCAATGATAGTGTTTACCCATATACTTGCATCAGGACCAAAAACATTACCTGGACGAATGATAGTAACTGGAAACTTCTTTGTTTGATATTCATTTATAAGAAAATTTTCTGCCATTTTTTTTGTTTGAACATAATAGTTGAATATTGAGGGTTTATCATAGCAGATGTGTCCTAGAAAAATAAACTGTTTAATAGATCCCTCCTGAAAATGTTTGACCAGATATTTTGTACCATTGTAATTTACATCAATAAATCTCTTTTTCCATCCATAATCGCTTACCAATGCTGCGCAATGAATAAGCACATCAATTCGAGAAGGTAATGATTTAATAAAAGATGGATTGCTGATATCTCCTTGGAGATATTTAATATTTTGATTATCAATTTTTGGTCTATGAGTATGGGTTACAGCTATAACATTATTATCTCCCGAAGCAATCTGCTGAAGCAGATTTCTGCCAATGTAACCAGATGCTCCTGTAATTAAATAATTCATAATGTCCACTTATTGAATTCATATTGATTTCTTAAGATAAATTGAAAAAAAGCGGTTAATGAAAGCGAAATGACATAGATGAGAACTGATAAATAGGGATCTAGAACAATGAAAAGCAACGCTGAAGCAAATGTGATTCGTTCTAAGACAAACACTTTGTGGATATCTAACGCTTTTTTTCTAGAAAAATGTTTATAAAGTTTTAATGAACCTAAAATAATTATTGCTGAAAAAAATCCTTCTAATAACAACATAAATAAAAAAATAACGGAACTCAATTTATAATAAATGATTATTAAAATTGCCATCGTTAACCAGATAATGATAAGCAAGCAGATAAGAAGGACTGAATTTTTAATCCCATATTTAACGGCGATTGTTTGATATCCTGCTTTGCTGTCTCCTGAAATATCTCGAAGAGTTCCAACAATATTTGTAGTAATATCATGAAAGAAAAAAACAAAAGCAAAAAACCAAACGTATTCCGGAATGTTAACAATTTCTGAGGTAACTGCAAAAACACCAAAAAAATAGCTAACCACTGCAAGAAGTCCTCTGTTAATATTACCTACTATACCCGTTGATTTGGTATATTTAGCATATGTAAACACCAACAATCCAGCAATAATAACAAAAAGCAATTGATAAATTCCAAGAAAAGAAGTCAATACAATCCCCAAAAATACAAATAATCCTCCCGCAATTAAGGCTTCAATCGGCTTCATTCTTTTGGAAGGAATAGGACGATGTGATTTCTGAATTGTATCTAATTTTTGATCAATGAAATCAGCTAAATAAAGACCTGCAATCCAGCCAAAAATAGGTATGATAAGGGAAAGAGCTGAAAGCGGAAAAAGGGGGAGTCCTTGATTCGTTAGACAGGCACCAGTAAAGCTGAGAAGCCCACACCATATTACCGTATAGGGACGCCAGGTTTCAATGTGAGCGATAATTCTGGTTTGCAAAGAATAGGTGTCGGTTTCCATCATTTGTTTCACAATGCATGACCAGCATGTATCTTTTTTCTTTTTAATTCTTTCATCTATTACATATAATCAAAAAATATTGATGACCAATAGCTTAAAAAGCAGAAATGATATACTTCTTAAAATCTACTTAATAAACATATATGGTCAAGGTGAGGAATGAAATGAAAAAAATAATGGTTGTTGATAATGAACCAGATATTGTCGATTTAACCCGTACCGTTCTTGAACTTGGTGGATATGAGGTCATTCCTGCATATAGTGGTGAAGAATGTTTGAAGAAAATCGAGGAAGGAGAAGTCGATTTAATCCTTCTAGACATCATGATGCCAGGCATGAGCGGATGGGATGTATTCAACAGAATCAAAAGTAAATATGATCACATTAAGGTTGCATTTATGAGTGTGCTTGAAATTTCAGAAAAACGAAAACAGGTACTTTTAGATGAAGGACTCTCAGATTACATAATGAAACCATTTGATAAAGATACCCTGCTTGATAAAGTTGATAGCATTCTCAACAGATAAGCATTTATTTTTTCCTTTTTAAACTCCAGTATATTTGTTTTTCTTTAAAAAAAACGAAGAGTACAAATAGCAAAAACAACATCTGTTCGCTAGCCAATTGGGGAGGCTACTAGAGATGATTTGTAAAGTATGGGAATTACGAACCTATGAACTTAGAGATCTACTCCTTTCTAAACAATAAACTAGTAAGAAAAGAGTGGAAATTTACGCAGTTAAATTCAATTAATGATCTATCCATCATCCATGGTTAAATCGGGAAAAGTCACCATGAGGGTATGATCAATCCAAA
>JAWOBC010000013.1:0-30389 GCA_046498165.1 Thermoplasmatota archaeon | reverse complement strand
ACAGTATTATGTAAACCAACGATGTTTTCTATTATATGGGCCAAACGTTACGAAATACAAGCAAACTAATGGTTTACTATTAGTGTATTTTTATCAATCCACATATGCTAAAAAATCAAAATAAATTTTACTATATATGATATGGAAAAATTTCATTTCGTAACGGTTGCTACCCCTATTTTGATGATAATCATAGATAGAGAATTATGTATTGCAAAAAAAAATCTCAAAATAACCAACTAGAATCTCAATTTAAATTCATAATTATTTTGTATTTATTTTCTTATTGTAAAGAAAGGAGAAAGATTTTAGTGAGAAAGAACTGAACATATAAGTTAGATTGATACTTTTTCCTCAATCAATCCAACAAAATCCCTCCTGTTGACTAAATAACATTCGGCTAAGCCCATTTTTAAAAGTTCTGACAAGGTTGTCAAGGGATAGTTAGATGTTTTATGACTAAGCGAAATCACCGGAAGGCAAATGAACAATATAAATAGAGCTCTCAAAAAGGCCGAAAAAGATATTCTTTTTTCAGTGGACAAGAAAAACTGCAGTATTTTAGAAAAACAAAAAGGAATCGCCAACTGTGATAACTTCTAAAGCGGTGATAGCTGAGATATTTTTTAATCAAATTATATTCCAATCTAATAAAAAAACAATACCTCAAAATAGAATTGGTCCTGAACAAGGTTTGCCCTTGGTTACGTTAGGATTATATACGAAAAACATCATTTTTCTATTCTATGAGATCAAAGAAAAAACAAGAAAAGGTAATCCTCATTGTTTTAACAGTGATCATTAGCATCTCACTACTACTTACTGGATGTACTAGTCTAGAAGATAAAGATCAAAAAAATAAAGATGAGAATGATGACAACATGGGAATAATTGGTAACTGGTCAATGGTCGATAATACGTACAATATTTCTTATAAATATGTGTATCGTTTCTATGAAAATAGTTCTTTTTTTACTGGCGTTGAAAACATGAGCTCACAACATTTTGTGATGAATCTTTGGGGCGTGTATTCCATAAATGAATCAATGATAACTCTTACCGTAACAGAAGAGAACTCAACTTCGACCCTTAAGTATTCAATTTCAGATAATGGAGATAGTTTACTGCTTTATTATGAGGATGGAACTAATTTTGAAGTGTTAACAAGAGAAGAATAACCCTACAGACCAGTAAAATCAATCAAACATTTATCCTTTAAGATTTTACATATCTGGATTTTCATTATCTAAAAAAAACAATTTTACTGAGCAATGCTATTTTCCTTTCTTTGATAACTCATCTTTCAAATGGCATATCTTCAAGGAAAAACAGCAATAGTTAATGTTTTATCCGAAAGACTATGCAAAAGAAAAATAATCTCTAAATATTCTCAAAAATTTTTATAAAAAGAATTTGTTCAAAAGAAAAGAAGAAAGATTAGGAGTATCCCCCTATCTTTAAACTTGGATCACCAAGTAGTGGCCATTGTTCAACAGTTTTACAATCAGTTTGATCATCCATTGGTGGAAATGTATTCATATAATATCTGTTGGCCGTTCCCCATGCTTCACCAAGGATGTTAACTCCGTCATCAATTGCTTTGAAGAACATAACCTCTTGATACCCACCAACTCCTTCTACGGTATCTGGATTATCAACACCATCTCCATCTATATCACCATGATTACCAACTGCTCCATATCCAAGACCAGTGTTACCCATACTTGCAATAGCTCCACCATCTTTCTTTCTAGTCAAATGCCAACCAAAACATTCTGCATAAGGAACACCATGCGTCCAAGTATATGGTTTTGTCAACGCTGTAGATAATAATGTGATATTGAACTGACTATTATGACAACCACCAACAACTGAAATCGGATATTTTCCCACATTCTCAAAATCAAAGAAATCATACGTACTAATACCACCTGGTGTATCACCCCAATTAAAGATACCTGGCCAATGAGTATTCCATGATCCAGGAGAACCATGTCCATCAAAAAGAAGGAAACCAGCACCAGCAGTGACCTCACGAACAATGTTGATATCACTTGGAACATAATCAGGATTTGATTCCTTATATGAAGAATACAACTTCACCGGAGTGAACTCATCCATATACTGATCGAAAACATAATCACAGAGAACTTCACCCTCACAGAATTCCTCAGCATCCTCATGGGAATCACCACCAACACCAATAATCTTATTAAACCAATCTGATTCAGCAGTTTCTGTTTCATACGTAATTATCTTATCCATCATGAAACCTAGTTCGATAGTGTTTCTGCAGGCAAGTCGACCTACATAGACATCAGGATAGAGATCAATATAATCCGTTTTTGCACCAAATCTCCAATTCGCAAAGATTCCATCACTTTCACCATCACGGTCGCTATCCCAGCTAGAGAAATTACCTTCACCATCATAGATATCCGCATAATACATATCACTGATGAAACCCGGATCATGAGTTCCACCCATCTCCTTAAGATTTGTATATCTTACAGGAACATACCAATCCTTTGTTCCCTGGTTTTTATCATCCCGCGGAGTGCCAAAGAAAGGCGAAGTCATACCTCCAACAAGCATAACATAAGTTATCCCTTGGGTTTCAAGTGCATCTTTAATGAAATATTTGATTTGTTCAGGACTATCAACACCATCATACTCAGCATATATTTCCTCAGTTGTTTTCAAATATGTCGTAACACCAACACTATTCTTATGATCAATGAGTTCCTGAAGATCTGCAGAAAACGTTTCTGGAGCAATAATTACCATATCGAATTCATCCACCATGTCCAATAATGGTTGTTTTGGTGGTTCATATCGAATAGTTATGTCAATATCTGAAGTATATTGAATAACATCTGCAACTGGATTATATCTAACTGGAAATGTTTCTATGGTAAGAAATGTGACATGCTGATTGTCATCATTTAATCCCCCACTAGTAGTAACTTTAATCCACTCATTTGGATAGAATTCATTTGATGTATACACTTCTTCGTTCAGCTCATAGGTTGCAGTCGATTCCATTCCCTGAATAACCGGTTGAGGAGCAGGAAGGATCTTATAGGATAACGTTGCAGTTTCAACACTGTTAATCCTAGTAGCTACATCCTTAATTTTTGTTCCAAAAGGAAGCTCAATAGTTTGAATATTTCTTGGCAGCATCGGGCTTCCTGCATGATGAAGTACTGCAAGATTATCATCACTTTTTAATTCAACATAATCAACATCATCAACAGTGAACATACTCAATTTCACTTGGGAAAAACTACTATCAATTTTCACTGTTTGCATATCTGCTTCTTTACTCAAACCAAGCGTTGTTATTCCACTTAGTAAGAGAATTCCGACTATAATTAATGACAGTTTTTTCATAGTTTGAAGGATTCCCCCTATCTGACTATAAATTTTATATTTCTATGTAACATATATATTTTGTTATTTAAATATTCTTCGAATTTTGATAAAAAGGTTACAGTTATCCATTTTCTAATGGAGTTGGATGAACATATTATTTATTTTGTAGCAAGAAAAGATGAATTAGACTCATACATCAAAAAAAATCCTCTTTTCCAAAAAAGCAACATGATGTCGCTGTTACCCAACAACAACCATGGTTGCTGCTGGGCAGGCGTTGATGTATCATTCCAATAAAGCAGCAGCGGAATAATACTTCATTACCTATCGCGACGGTTCTTTGATGTCATGGTTGTCCTCTTTTTCATTTCTTGACATTACGTCTGATCGATCGAAGAGGGACTCTTTGGTGACATCAATTTTTGTTGCCTTGAGTTTGCTTCTCCAATCACTGATCATGGAGACCTTCGTATCAAGGCAGAAACAGTCAAGAGAATCCATGATTAATATACCTTACCCATGTGAAAGATGATTCATTTGATTCGGAATTTATTTATTTGATTTCTTAATTTTTCGGTAGCAACTCTTGCTTGTTCCGCAAAATTTTCATCAGATCCTGCATAGATTATGCCCCGAGATGAGTTTATTACTGCCATTTCCCCATTTTTATTTGTGCCAAAGGTGACCGTTTTTTTTACATCACCACCCTGTTTACCAATGCCTGGAATCAACAATGGAATCTTATCGCCAAGAAGCATTCGGATACGGCGAAGCTCTTCTGGATAGGTGGCACCAACAACTGCTCCACAATTCCCATGAGTATTCCATGTTTTTATTTTCTTTGCAACCTGCATATATAATGGTTGACCATCACTTATTAAATCCTGAAAATCAGCAGCAGAAGGATTCGAGGTTCGACAAAGAATAAAACTACACTTATTCTCATATGAAATAAAAGGTTTGATTCCATCATATCCTAAATAGGGATTCACCGTTATCGCATCAGCATGAAGTTCTTCAAAAAGAGCAGTTGCATATTTTTTTGCAGTGTTACCAATATCATTTCGTTTTCCATCCAAAATCAAAACAGTATCCTTAGGAGCATGCTGAATGGTTTTTTCTAGTACTTTATATCCAGTAGACCCAAGTGATTCATAAAAAGCAAGATTGAGTTTATAACCACAAGCTACATCCTTGGTTTCATCGATGATAGCAGAGGTAAAATCAACATAAGGTGTGTCACTTGATTCAAATAAAAAAGCAGGCATTTTTTCTTTGTCAATATCCAGACCTACACAAACCAGGCTATCATGAGAATGAATACTGTTTGTTAATTTCTCAGTAAAATCCATTGTTCCTCAGACAACCTAGATAAAAAAAGATGTATAAAAAAACTAGGATAACACGGTAGCTATTTAATGATAGAGAAAATACAGGTGAGGTAATGGATATCATCTATAGTATCTGTTCATGGGGTCTTGGTCATGCCACTAGATCTCTACCCATTCTTCGCCGGCTTATCAAAGAGAATCATCACATCACGGTTATCTCTAATGGACGGTCATTGCAGTTACTTCAAAATGAACTGAAAGATGCAGTTGATTATGAGGATATCCCTGATTATCCTATGCTTGTATCCAAAAATACCCAGCAGTTCATCGCAAAAAGTTTGGTGTATTGGCCAGTTTTTATTAAACGGATGGAAGCAGGTTTACAACAACTGGGTAAACTTTTAAAACATATTCCCTGTGAGCGGATTATTTCTGATGGACGGTATGATATGTATAGCAAAAATATTCCCTCCTTTTTTATCTCTCATCAGATTAGAATCATGAATCCATTGCGTCTGCATCTTTTTGAACGAGGTAGTGAAACGTTTAATCAATTTTTTTTCAAACGATTCCAGGATATTATCATCCCAGATTACAAAGAAAACAATCTCAGTGGTGATCTTTCACATAATCTGCAGAAAATAGATGAAAACCAGTTACACTATGTTGGAATGCTTTCAGATTTTGAAAAAAAACCATTGAACAAGGATATCGATTACTTTATATCTCTATCGGGACCAGAGCCGCAACGATCAATTCTTGAACAAAAAATACGAACGCAGCTGGATAGTCTTACAGGAACGGTTATTATGTCACTGGGCAAAACCGAGGAAAACTTGTTAACACCAGATGAACACATCAAAATCTATCCCTATCTTTCCAAAGAAAAACGAGAAAATCTTTTGAATCGATCGAAACTAGTTATCTCCCGGAGTGGTTATTCAACGATTATGGATCTAGCAGTGATTGGAACAAAAGCATTCATGATTCCTACACCAGGACAAATTGAACAAGAATACCTTGCTCAGCATTTAAAACAAACAAACATCTGTCATTCCACATCTCAGAATAAACTCAATCTGAAAGAAGACATCCCAATAGCAGAGAAAACAAAAGGTTTTCCAGGCAAGGGAAATGTGAAAGAAAGTGTAGAAAACGTTCTCGATATCGTTTTAACCTAATTTACCAGAATCATTTTAAATAGTTGTTCTCATTAACATCAGAAAAATTAGTTGTGTTACGTGAGAGGATGAGAGGAGAAGGTTACAAGGAAATCATACAGCATTATCGCTGGGCGTTTCTTTTATTGATAGTTACAGCAATAGCTATTCTTCTCAGATCATTACCCTCATTATTAAATGCAGCTTGGGGTGTTGATTTTGGTATTTACTATGGACTGACCAATTCATTTGTGGAAACAAAATCATTAATCAATCCCTATAACGGCTGGGGGTCATCATATCAATACTTCCCTGTTCTCTATGCCATTACTGGTTTTGCTCATTTCGTTACTGGCATTGATACCATTCAATTACTGCCAAAGATAGCACCTATTTTTGGTGGACTAACTATTCCCATCCTTTATTTTATCGTCCATGAGCTTTTCAAAGATCGAAACATCGCATTGATCTCCTCAATATTACTTGCAACTGCTACATTTCATGTCTATCAGACCAGCCATGCAGCACCATTAACCATCGGGCATTTCTTCATGATGATCTCACTTTATTTCTTCATTAAATTTTCCAAAAAATCTAGTTATCTTCTCCCCCTCCTCATTTCAACAGCGTTACTCATCATGAGCCATCATTTTACCATGTATTTTTATCTAATCAGCATTACTTTCATGCTCTTTAGTTATGCTCATTATCATCCAAATGATTGGAAGAAATCATGGATGTTATTATCCTATGTGCTTCTTGCCTCATCTGTTGCATTCATCTATTGGTTTGCCATTGCCACTCCAGTCTATGAAGGATTTATGAATGGAACTCTTATTGTTTCATCACCTTATGTTATTCTCCTGTATTATCTCTTAACAATGGCTGGATTTTTGCTTTGTGTTCATTCTCAAAAAATCAAAACCCTGCTTCCTACCTTTACCTATCAATCAAAACAAATCTCTATCGGAAGAAAGGTTGGATTTTTCTTTGTTGTTCTACTTATTTCTTCACTCATCACCATGAAAACAGGAATACCCGGAGTATATATCAAATTGACACCCCTTGCAATATTGTATTCCATCCCTATGATTCTTTTAGCTAGTTTTTCATTTGCTGGATTTTCACTGCTCAAAAAACAGGAAAACGATTACCTGGTGAAAGGATGGAGTTTGGCCTTGATCGGATCGTTTCTTTTCTCTATTCTATCCGCCCAATTATTACCCGATCGACATCTTGAATACCTCATCGTTCCCCTCTGCATCCCAGCTGCCTTAAGTATGTATTTACTCATTAAAAACCAGAGCTTAAAGGATATTAAATCAGTTCTTTCCCATCAACCATTTTCTATCAAACCAGATAGTATACAACCACATTTACGAACCCTAACATTTCCCATTATCATTGGTGCTTTAATCATTGCAAATACCATGGTTGCCTATCCCACCATTGATGCGTTAGACACTCTTGATGAACGAGTATCAGACCCTTGTATAGCGGTTATGGATTGGATGGAAGGAAATGTGAGTATCAACAGCACTATTGCCTCTGATCATCGACTCTCCATGCTCTGCTGGGCACATGGATACAATATTACCTATGGAAAAACAAATGTTACTTGGACCGCGGGACAACTTGAAACATGTTTACCAGAGTTACAACGCTTAAATGTCACCCATATCCTCATTGATGATATCATGCGGACTAATGTAATCAATATCGATGTTGGAAAATACTACCATATGACCAACGCATCCTATGATAAATTTTTAGAAAAACCCTTCACCCTTGTTTACCGTAATGCCACCATAGACAATGATTTAGAAGAAATACATTGGATCGAACTCTATAAAATCAATTACTCTAAATTACCCACTCAGACCGAACATATAACGAACTAAGCATGGAGAGGTAACATTGAAAGTAAATTTTATTGTAGAAGATAGTGGTGCATTCAAATATCTGGGATGTGCTACCGCTGCTAAAAATCTTTACAAAAAACTTTCAAATCACATTGATATTAGCTATAATGATCCTTCGCCCTCATTTGATCTTGCTCATTTCCATACCTTTGGTCCTCGATCATTATGGTATCATCATCGATTCAACGGAAAAACAATTATCACTGCTCATTCCACCCCTCAATTAAATCATGGTAATCTCGCGTTTCCAGGACTAATCAATTGGTTGTATAGACCTATTTACAACCGATTTGATCATATTATATCCGTATCAAAAAAATGTGAGAAAGAACTTATCAGGTTAGGATGCAGTCCACCAATTACTACTATTTATAATGGGATAGATACCACTGTTTTTCAACCAGATGAAAACAAACGAAAACGTTTCCGAGAAAAAATACAGTTATCTGAAAAGGACATGTTGGTGTTAACCGTTGCTCAACGAACACCACGAAAAGGAATCTATGATTTTCTAAAAACAGCAGAAAAATTCCCGGATTACAAGTTTCTCTGGATCGGAGGGTTTCCCTATTCCTTGTTTTCAAAGGATTACCAAAAAATCAAAAAAGCATTGAAACACAAACCAGATAACACTATTTTTCCTGGTTTTGTTGAAGATATTTTTGAAGTATATTCTGCTGCTGATCTTTTTTTTATGCCTTCCTTTGCTGAAGGTCATTCCATCGTGATGCTGGAAGCACTTTCCATGAACCTTCCCATGCTTGCTCGTGACACCGAAGAATATAACGAAGCATTTGGTGGAATGCTACAATATTTCAAAACAATAGATGATATCACACCCGAGATGTTTTCATCATCAACACGAAAAAAATATAAAGAAAAAGCAACACAGATTTCCAAATACGATATCGACTTGATTGCTAAGGAGCATACAAAATTATATGAGAAAATATGTGATGCATAAGTTGATTTGATTCTGATGGATGTAACAGAGACCATTGATTCTTCATTGACCGAACAAAAAAACGTCTACGAAGTCAATGAAGAAAAAGAAATCTATATTTTAAAAACCATAGATATTCCCAAAAAGGAACCATTTTCATATGCTTTTCTTGGTGGCATGTGGTATAGTAAAAACATATTTGGATTCAACACTGATGAAATCTCATTACCATATCCATTTACCACCTATTACACCCTGAAAATCCTTGATAAAACCATAGAGAACACTCAATGCCGGTCCAGCATCTATGTGAAAATGCCGGTGTTTGCCATTCAATTTCCAAAACAATGTCACATCGTTACTTTTGATCCAAGTTTAGTGCTTCATAATCAAGACGTTTTTCCCTTTATTCAACTAAGAGAAACAGAGAAATCATATCGAATTCGGTTCTATCTTTGCTCATCATATATCATTAAACAGAAAAACCATGCGTGGCTTGGGAGAGGAAAGAAAAAAACCATTCGCCATTCAATCAAACCGGGAGATAGGTTTCGTTTCAGAACGAAAACTGCAACATATAATAACTGGGAAAACGCAATCAAAAATATTTTAAAAACCAATTTGGAAACAAAGAAAAAGGACTCTATTCATCATTCTCCAGAACACGTTTTTTCAGCTGCAAAAAAAGCATTATGGAGATCGTATGATCATAAACGAGGAACATTTATTCAACTACCCTGGAGAGACACATTAGGATTTACTTTTGAAAGCTCAAGTTACTCTCTTGTCTCCTATGAGGCTGTTCGTTTGGATTATTTTTCAAAATGGTATCAGCAGACAAAGGATGAAGATTTCAAACTCTGGATGAAACAACTGCATCATCTTTTTTTACAACCATCTCTTCATACCATTCCAAAGAAAAAAGGGAGGGGAATTATTTGGTATAATATGACAACCCTTACAAAAAAAGGGCTCGCAGGTTATTTCTATATGGATACCGGGTATGCAGGTTACCCTGGTGGACAGGCAACAACTGATTATCATCTGTTAGAATATCTCAAACGAAATCCTGATCAAGAATTAGAAACAGTAGTGAGACAATCATTAGATTATATTCAATCTACACAAAACAAGGATGGATCATGGCCAATGGCCATCAAACAACAGGGACGTTTGAAATTTCGACCAGAACGATTAGAGGAATACAAAACCCATGGAGGAACCGCTGAAGCAGTTCGAGCATTACTCAATGGAGCGGCGTATTTTGATGATCAACGTATGAGAACAGCTGCTAAAAAAGGTCTTGATTTTCTCACAGATAAAAATCCGATCTGCTACAATGGATTAAGAGACATTGGAATCATGGAACCAGAAGCATTTTCAGCGGTTTCTGTGATCAATGCGTTTCTTGATGCCTATGAACAAGAAAAAGATGAAGAATATTTAAACCAGGCAGAAACCTATGCCGTTTATATCATGCCCTGGATTTATCAATGGCAGACCAAGGATTTAGCATTTCAATTTAATTTTCATCCTATATCATATTCTATCACCCCACGGCTTTCCCCCTATGAAACCGCATGGGTTATTTCCACATTTCATCGATTATCTACTTACACTAAAAAATCATGGTATACAGCATTAAACAAGGCATTATTCAACCAGGTTACCAGTTGGATTTCACATACCGGAGGACTTTCTGAAGGTGTTTTTCCAACAGGGTTTACTGCTTTTCAACGACTCCCCATGGAACAAACCTTTGCAACGGTCGAGCTGATGAATAGTGCCACAAGATTTATGGAATTATCAGAACCATCAAAAAAAAAACAAAATGAAAATAACCATTCACTTCACCCGAATTATCATCTGAGCAAAAATAAAAACCAACTGATTCTTACAAAAGGCAAACAAAAAATCTTTGTTTTTGATGCACTCTCTGCTAGCATAACCAAGTTACAAAATGTAAATCTTAATGATATCGGTATTACTTTTTCCTTTTCAGGTGTTCAAAAAAAATCTATTCGAAGGAACATAAAACAACGGCTACGGGGAAACAGAGGAAAATATGTGATTGGAGCAAAAGACGCTCGCTATGCAATCACTGGAGTGAAAGGATTCTTACCAGACAACACGATTCATCTGGACCTTATCAAAAACGCCATCACATCATCAGACATTGCCATTGCATCTAATACTGAAGCAGAGATACGTTGTCATACCAAGTTTCATCTCATAAAAATCAATTTTCATTTTACAACACTAGATGAAACATTACACATTCAGATGAAGATAACCATCACCGTGAAAAAACATGATCTTTCCACTGACCAACAGATATTATTTCCGGTTATCGGTGCACAATCAGTTGAGACCTCAGATAAATCAATACGATTCAAAGGATTTCATATCACCGGTGATTGCTCTCCTCTTGTTCAAAAGGAATCATATACAGCAATCAATCAAACATTAAAGGCAAATTGGACACATGCCGGCTTATGCAAAAAAACCTATATGATTAGTATCCCTCTGAAGAAAAAACCATAAAAAAGATTCATCTTTTCAATTCGGAAATCAAATCTCATTTTCATTTTTTGCAAAAAAAGGTGTAGTTATCTAAAGAAAAAAAGAAACACCATAAGAAACATAAATTAGATGTTTATTTCCATCTTGTGCCAAAAAAGGAAAAAAAGAAAAATATCCATCTGACCATTCTACTTAGCCTACTATTCAGTATATCAATAATTATCATTATCCTTTATTTTACCATTGATGAACAAACAATATCATATCTAACAAAAACACCGATTAATTATACATATTTTCTTGCTGCTGCAGGAATTAACATAATTTACTGGGGGCTTTGGGGAGCACGACTTAAAATCCTGAGCAACTCCATCGAACCATCATTTAACATTGGATTATGGGAATCCACAAAAATCGTTATTGCAAACCTCTTTCTAGCAAACATCACTCCCTCAATGGCCGGAGGGGAACCCGTTCGAATCTATCTGTTAAACAAGAATGGACTACATGCCGGTGGAGCAACCGCAGCAGTATTAGGAGAACGATTACTCGATGCATTATTCCTTCTTCTCTGCGTTCCCTTTGCCTTATACATTTTTGGTCAATATATCACCAATGGTGTATTTAACGCCCTTCTTTATCTTGCAATCGGGTTTTTTATCATCGTCATCATCTTGTTTGCTTTTGCATTAAAACAGCCAGAACGAACAAAACGATTTGTGCTTTGGATTGCAAAAAAACTTAGCCATTTTTCAAAGAAACCAGAAAAATACAAGGATATCGTGGAAAAGATTTCAATAGAAATCGATCATTTCCATCAGAGTATGGTCTATTTTGTGACCAAAGGAAAGAAAACCTTTCTTTTTGCGGGAATCATCACTGCTCTTTTTTGGATGACCGGATGGATTATCCCCCTGCTCATCCTAATGGGACTGGGTATTACTCCATTTGTCATTGAATCCTGTGCTGCACAAATCCTTCTGGTCATCCTCGCTATGATGCCTACCACACCCGGAAGTTCAGGTATTTCAGAGGGAGGAACGGCAGCGTTATATGGTGTGTTTATGCCAGCGAATCTTATCGGTGTTTTCGTGTTACTTTACCGGTTGATCACTTATCATATGGGACTCATTTTTGGCGCCATCTTTCAATACCGGATTTTTAAATCATTGGCATCATTTTCCATTGAAACCATGAGTAAAAACCATAAAATCAAACAAGAATCATCAGATGAAGATGACGTCGGCAGATTTTAATAATAGATATCATATTCAGCTCATCCTATGAAGCAAGCAGAACGATGTATCTCCTGCGGAAAAGGATTACTTCAAAAAGGATCAACAACGTTTTCCTGCCCGAATTGTAAAACACCAATTGGCAGATGCGGAGGCTGCAGAGAACAAAGTATATCATATACTTGTCATAAATGTGGATTCACAGGACCATAAAAAAATTAGGAGGCACAAGAACCATGGGTGATGTAGTCGGATTAATTCAGATTATGCCTACTGAAGTCTTACCAGACGATCAATTAGAGAAAATGATCGAGGAAATAAAAACATATGTAAAAGCACCAGCAAAAGTAGGAAAAGTGGAAATCATAGCAGTCGCATTTGGACTGAAAGCTATTAATTTAAACATCGTCATACCCGATGCATCTGGAACTGGGGGTATTGATCCAATAGCTGATGAGATTTCAAAACTGGAAATGGTTGAATCAGCAGAAGTCAAAGGAGTTGGACTTCTCTAAAGAATCAATATTTCATTTGATCAAATTCAAATCTCAATCTTTTTTTACTTAAATACTTTCGATTTTTTTGGATTTTTCTTCTATTCTGATTTAGTTGTCTAAATGTTATGATGCAGATTTTGTTTTTCTGCTCTGCTGAGCATTGACATTTCGGATTGAACAAATACCCGTCTGCGTTGGATAATAGACTGGATATGTTGAATTACTGGTATCTCCTTCAACAAGCTCAGCCATATACATTTTTTTGATATGCCATTTAACGGTATGATGATTTAAATCCAAAGCATGAGCAATCTCTAAAAGATGTTTACCCGGGTTTTTCTCTAGATACGACATAATACGACGAGCATTATCATTTCGAAGAATTGATTCAGCCACTGCTTCCTTTCTTGATTCAATGCCCCCTTCAACCAGGTAATATACTTTTTTACCACCAATAGCTCGACTACGAACCAGATTGGTTTGCTCCAATTTTCTCAGATGCCAGGCAGCATTACTTGGTTTTAAATTGAGTTCTCGAGCGATTTCCCGAAGATGTGAACCAGGATACTCATCAATGTATTCATATAAATTCTTCCGAACCGCAGTATCCAACACATTTTCAGGAGTAACATATTTAATCCCTCCAATGGTGAGAACCGCAATAATAAATACCACGGTTCCAACAATCAACAATAAATTCTCATCTAACATCCCTTGACTATGCACTGATTCTTCTGCACCAGAAATAATACCACACATAAAGGAACAGAAAAAAAAGGCCAACATCAAAACTATCCATCTTCTCGTATACATCCTATCCCATCCTACTCAAATGTAATTACTCATAATCAGAGAATGACTTAAAAACTTTACTTATGCGTAAAAAAGCCAATGATGCTATCGTTTTCTTTTTCAATACGGACAAAACCAAATCGTTCAAATTGCACGATTCCCCCCTGATCAATCTGGCTGATCGCTGGTTCACCAACCCCAGAGATCTTTTGTAAACTATTTGAATTAAACTCATCACCCTTATACAACAAATCCGGTATAAACACCGTAACCGGCACATTACGATCTGGAGTCCATTGAATCTTCAAAGAATCAGCGATAAGATCCTTACCAGCAAATGATCCAACTATCATAGTTGGTTGTATTTTCTCAACACGAACATTATATAAATCCTTCAATCTGAAGACATCACCCTCCGTTAATTGATCAACATCACTTTTGGAGATAAAAAACGTGTTTGTCGTCTGCACTGTTCGATTTCCCATTGTTTTATCCACTGGATGAAAAGGAATACGCACCGTCTGACTAGATGCATCCTTAACAACTAATTTTACTGGTTGAGAAACAAAAAAGAAGCGTTTAGCAACGGAATCAATAATCTTTCTATTTTCTGCTTCAACCAGACTAAAAGGCACCGTAGATTCAACCTTTGAAATCCCCTGCTGAAACACAAATTGTTTCAATGCCGCAGGAACAATACCACGACGAGCAAGTCCTCGAAGCGTCGGCAGACGGATATCATCAAAACCAGAAACACGCCCATCCTCCACCAATGGCGTAATCTTTCGTTTGGATACTGGCATTCCTTCAATATTCAATCGAGCAAATTCCATAAGCACAGGTTTACGTAGACCAAGCTTATCCAAGAGGAAAAAATAGACTTCATCACGTAACTCATATTCCTTTGTACGAAACGGATGTGTTACCCCACTGATGCTATCTTCCACTGCACCAGCGAAATCATACGTAGGCCAAATATGAAAACGATCTTCCTGCAAGGGATGATTCTCATTGATAATACGAAACAGGGTGGGATCTCTCATCGCAGAATTATCACTTTTCATCTCTGCATGCAAACGAAGCACACCACTAATGGTCTGCTCATGCATTTGTTCCCATAATTCCATCTGTTGCTCCGGGGATTTCTCTAGACATGCACAAGATTTTTTTTCTTGTCTCCCCTGACGAATACGATCAGATGAACACGTGCACACATAGGCATCCCCCTGATGAATCAATTGAGCTGCAAGCTCATAATGCCGAGGGAGATGATCCGAGGTATGATACTCTTTATCCCAGGTGATACCAAGCCATTCTAAATCCTTTTTTTGTTCATCATAAAACAATAGTTCATCCTTAATAGGATTCGTATCATCAAAACGAAGAATAAAGGTTCCCTCATATTTCCGCGCATATTCAAAATCAACAATCGCTGCTTTCGCATGACCAATATGAAGATAGCCATTTGGTTCAGGTGGAAAACGAGTGATTACCTTTCCCTGTTCTGCCTGAGGAAGATCAGGTAATGAATAATCTCGTTTTTGTTTCTTTTTTTCCAAAAGTTCAGGAGCAATCTCTTCTAATTCCACACGTTGATCTTCAACGGAGAGTTGATTAACATCAGCAACCACCGATTTCACAATGGGAATGATTTCTTTTGGATGAAGTTTTTTTTTAAACTGACCAATGACCTTTCCCATCACTGCTTTTAACTGAGCAGATCCCTCAAAAGAAACAGCGTTTTGTAAGGCATATTTTCGTGCCGTCTGAGCAACGGCTTCTGCTTCATCTTTCATTTTTTTTATTTCTCACGAGTCATCGCATAATCAGCAAGACCAAGTAACACCTGTTTTGCTGAGCTATCATCTAAAACCTGTAACGCTTTTTTTGCCTGTAAACTGTAGTCCTCTGCTTTTTGTTTAGCATACTCAATTGATCCAACCTCATCAAAGACCCTATACACTTGTTGCACTTCATCAGCATTCACTGTAGCTTTGCCAAATAAATCAGTCAAAATCCGTTTATGTTCACCATCTGCATGAGTTAAGGAATGAACTGCGATAATCGTTTTTTTTCCATTCCGAATATCATTTCCAATATCCTTTCCCAGGGTTTCAGCATCACTACTCATATCTAGATAATCATCCCGGATTTGAAATGCTAAACCAAGACAGGTGCCATATTCCTGTAAACCCGCCCGAACCTCTTCTGATGCACCACCAACGATTCCTCCACCTTCACAAGAAATACGAAACAACGCAGCAGTTTTCATTTGGATCATATTAATATATTCGGATTCACGGACCACAAACCGTTTTTCAAAATTCATATCAAGCTGCTGACCTTCACAGATCTCAATAACTGATTGCGTGAGATGAGTATACAACCGACGGAATTCTTCGATTTGTTCTGGATATTTTCCCAAAACCTCAAATGCTTTTGCAAACAGCAAATCCCCCGCGATAATAGCCGTTGGTTCACCATATTGCACATGAACCGTTGACATCCCCCGACGAAGTGAGGATTTATCCATGATATCATCATGGACCAAGGTGAAATTATGAATGATTTCAAGAGCTAACGCAAAGGGCATCACCTTTTGATGATCACCAGATACCGCCTCACAGGCCAGCATGGATAACACCGGACGTAATCGTTTCCCCCCTGCCATCGGTAAATGCCGGGTGGCATCATATAGATTCTGCGGAGAACCCTGTTTCAGAAAAATATCCAGTTCCTGATTAAAAACTGCTGCTCGTTTTTCAATTTCTTTTTTTAAATCCATCCATCCACCTCAACCTCTTGTAATTTTTCGACCCGATCACAGCCCGTTAGAAACATGGCTGCTCGTAATTCTTTTACAATTGCATCAATCTCAAAAAAGGCTTCTTTTTTACTTTTCATTGCAGATTTTAACAACGTATTTGCCATACCAACAACATCAGCTCCGAGAGCCAATGCTTTAGCTGCATCAAGACCATGTCGAATCCCACCTGATGCAATGACCGGTATTTTTCCTGTTGTTGCATCTAGGACCTCAACAAGTGAAAGTGGGCTTGGAATGCCCCAATCCCAAAAGGTTTTTCCACCACGAGCATGTAAGCGGTCAAAATGAAGATTTGCTCGATAATGTTCAATAGCGGCAAAAGACGTCCCACTCATTCCCCCTATATCAACAGCAGCAATAGATGTTGTCATCAATCGTTGAGCCACATCAAAAGAAATCCCTGCTCCCGATTCCTTTACAATGATAGGGATATCAACATCTTCAGCTAATTGTTTAATCCCATCAATGACACCGTTGGCATCAGCTTCTCCTTCAAACTGAATGATTTCTTGTAAAAAATTTAAACAGATGGCTATTGCATCTGCATCAATCATCTCGATCATCTCAGAAACATAGGAAACCGTTTTTTCATGGCCCCACATCACCAACTGAGATGCCCCAATATTTCCAATACGGAAAGGGATATCAAACTCTTTGACGACCTGATAGGTTTCCTTAAGACTTTCTGTTTTTAGTCCTGCTCGTTGAGAACCAACACCCATGGCTAATTGATAGGTTTCAGCAGCAGCAGCTAACCGCTCATTGATTCTTTTAGCTTTATCGTAACCACCAGTCATCCCAGAAATCAAAAGGGGTGCATCCAGTTTTTTTGCAAGAAATGAAATTGAAAGATCAATGTCATCCTTATTAATCTCAGGTAATGCGTTATGTCTTAAGAAAATATCATCCCAATAATTATGTGATGCATTCACGTTTTTTTCCAGAGCAATACGGACATGTTCATCTTTTCTATTTTCAATTTGATTCATTTTGGATTCCTCCAATGAACAATGGTTTGTTTTGTGGGTCTATCCATTAAGACATCATATAATCGTTCAGGATGATTTCCATTAATTAAACTGGTATCAACCTGTAATTGAGCAAGCTTTTTTATAGTTTGGATTTTACCAGCCATTCCCTCTGTCACATCAGGATGATTATCAATGGTGGTTTCTAACTCATCAAGTTCATGAGCATTGATAGAATCAATAAATACTGCTTGATCATCTACTTTTGGATTCGCCGTATATAATCCATCTTCATCAAGCACAAAAATAACCTTTTCAGGTTTGAACCGACCTGCCAGAGCGATCATCAATAAATCCCCTGAACAAATGGAAAAAACATGTTTTTTATCAAGTGCAACATCCCCAAAAGTGACTGGAAGAAATCCTTGGGAAAGATACTGGTCAAAGATATCATATTGAAACCAACTGAGCATACCGTCATCTAGAAGAGCGGCGGTATGAGGTGGAATGGAAACGGCAGCTAGTTTTTTCTCTTGTAATGATGCTAAAACCATGCTGTTTAATTGCTGCACCATCCGTTGAGTAAGAGCAAAACCAGTTTTCTGCTGTTCATCATGATACCCGGTATGAAGGGAATAATCCTTAGCATATCCATGTCCAAAAGAACCAGCACCATGAACAAGAATAACCTGTTGTTGAGATCGTTGAATTTGGGTGGATAAATCATCCATGATCTTTTTTTGAAATTGAGCTTTTTGCGCTTTTTTGGTGATGACACTTCCACCAAGTTTTATGATAAACATACATAACAGTATACAGTACCCCTATAAAAAATTCTTAATATAATGGAAAAGCAATGATGCTATAGTGATTTATCTTTTTTTTACAGACATAAAAGGTTTATCCTTATTTTCCTCTTTAATCAGCCATAACGCAATAGGCATGGCTTTTGTTTCATCGGCCATTATTGATGAAGGGATTTGCACCTCATCAGATTCCAATTTTTTTGTACAAGGTTCACAGACAAAATGATCCTCATTAACCACTATTCCCAATCGGTTTTCATCAGGATGAAAATGCTGATTACATACATCACAAATTTTCCTTTTCATGAACAAATTCACCATCCACTATACAGTTATATAGCTTCTCAAAGCTAAAAAACCTTTGGTATATCAACACAGAAAATGATTCAATGATGTTTAGACAAAAGGCAAGGTATAAAACAGAGAAGTAAATTATACGTGGTATTGTGAGGATGCAGAAAGGTGGCTGAAAAGAAAGATGACTGAGACTGTTCACGTTGAAAGCAAGGAACATACCAATGGAAAACCAAAAATCGCTTATTTCTCCATGGAAATCGGTGTAGATGAACGCATTCCATCATATAGCGGTGGGCTAGGAGTCTTAGCCGGAGACAGTATAAAATCCTGTGCAGATCTTAATGTTCCCGTGGTAGGAATCACTCTGCTCTCAGAAAAGGGATATTTTTACCAACGTATCGATCAAGAGGGAAACCAAATTGAATTACCCATAAGGTTCAACCCTGCTGATTATCTCACCCTGCTTCCAACCACTACAACAGTGATGATTAGTGACCGAGAGCTCACAATACAGGCGTGGTTATATGAATATCGAGGTGTCAATGGATACATTATCCCTGTGCTTTTTCTTGATTCCAATGTTGATGGAAATAGTGATTGGGACAAAACATTGACCACCTATCTATATGGTGGTGATCAGAAATATCGACTCGCTCAAGAAATTATCCTGGGGATCGGCGGTGTTCGCATGCTCAATGCGCTGGGCTATGACACCTTTGAACGATATCATATGAACGAAGGCCATGCTGCACTGAGCACCCTTGAACTCTATCATCAATCCAAAGATGTTGAAAAAGTGCGAGATCGATGTGTATTCACTACTCATACACCAGTTCCCGCTGGTCATGATCAATTTGATTTATCCTATGCTCGGCCAATGATCGGCGATATTCTTCCAGAGATGGTATTAGAAGAGATCATCTTTGAAAATAAATTGAATATGACTAAACTCGCCTTGTTTTTCAGTCATTATGTGAATGGTGTTGCTAAAAAACATGGGGAAATCTCCCGATCCATGTTTCCAGGTTATTCCATTGATTCCATCACTAATGGTGTTCATACTCAGACCTGGGTTTCCAAACCATTTCAACGCTTATATGATACCTATATGCCCGGATGGCGATCAGATCCATTTCTGCTTCGATCTGCATTCAGTATTGACAAAGAAAAATTATGGAATGCTCATCTTGAAGCAAAAAAGAAACTCATTGATTTTGTGAATCTTCGTCGTAATGTCGGAATGAATTATGATGATTTCACCATTGGATTTGCTCGACGGGCAACAGAGTACAAGCGACCCGATCTGTTAATCTCTGATGTTGAACGATTACATCATATCGCAGAAACCGTGGGACCAATGCAAATAATATATGGTGGAAAAGCACATCCAAAAGATACCTCCGGAAAAGACGTTATTAAAAAAATCTATCAAACAAGAAAACAACTGCATGATCAGATTAAACTCACCTTTATTCCAAATTATGATATCACCCTTGGGAAGCTGTTAACCGCAGGATCAGATGTGTGGTTGAATACCCCTCGCCGACCGTTTGAAGCCTCCGGAACATCCGGGATGAAAGCAGCCCATAATGGAGTGCCACAGTTTGGCACCCTTGATGGTTGGTGGTTGGAAGGATGCATTGAAAACATCACTGGTTGGAGTATTGGACCAGAGAAAACAGAGGATCAAGAATCTGATGATAAAATCGATCAAGAGGATCTGTATTATAAATTAGAAAAATACATCCTCCCAAAGTTTTACCATGATCAAGATAACTGGATACGAACCATGAGAAGTTGTATTGCTATCAATGCCTCGTTTTTTAACACCAATCGCATGATACAACAATATGTGTTAAACGCGTATTTTATTTAGATGAAAAAAACAAAATGAGAAGAAAATCCTTTCATACTCAAGGTGTCTCTCTAACCGCATTAAATCATTTTTTCTTTTATTAATAATTTTTCCTCTGAATCCATGATTTTTTTATCAAAATTTTCCTTTATAAAAGGAATAACATTAAGAAATTAGATTTGGTAGTTACGTAAAAAAAGGATGTGAATTATCATGAAATACAACAAAATCGGTCCCGAAGATGATGAGGAAGATGACGACGATTGGGACGACGAAGATGACGACGATTAGTAAATGATGGATTTTTCATCATTCTTCTCTTTTTCTTTCATTAAACAATATTTTTTTAAAAAAGGTTTTTAAATATGAGGATTCTTCCTATTTTATTAAAATGAAGATAGATACCATAAACAAAAAAATTCTTTATTTTTTACAAGAAGACGCTAGAATGACCTATAAAGAAATCGCTGCAAAATTAAAACGTTCGGAGACAACAATACGTGATAGAATAAAAGCAATGGAACGACTTGGAATTATTCAGGGATATACCGCACTTATTGATAAAACCGCATTAGGCCTGACTTTCTTTGCGATTATCTATATGAACCCTGTTTCATCAGTGGAATTAGATCTTGTAACTGAAAAAATTAAAAAAGTAAAAAATGTGCTCAGAGTCTATCAAATCTCAGGGGAACATCGACTTGCTGTTTTTATCGTTGCGCCATCCTACAAGCAATTAAAAGAACTCATCCGGACCCAGCTCATTCCACTTGGATTAAAAGATGAGGAAATCATTACTGTGCTTGAGGCAGATAAGGAATTCATTTCACCATTGGAGATCCCATAGGAGAAAAAACCATTTTTATGGATTTTTTAATGAAAAATAGCTGTTATTTTTTGTTTTTTCATTATTTTTATTGTTTTTTTTCTGGATAATTTTAAGAATATTTTGAGAATGATATCTTTTTGCGATTAGACTATCTGTCTAATATCTGCAGGAAGTGAAAACAACTATGGCTGCACCAAAGAAAAAGAAAAAAGATAAAAAATAAGTATCCTCCCCCTAATAAGCAAAAAGATAAAACTAGAAAAGAGAGCAAAGAAACATCAATGCTCTCTTATTTCTTTGATGGAAAAAAGTTGATCTAACAAGGTAAATACCTGCAATATTGACCTCTATATTTTTTTATATAAATGAGGATACTCTTTATGTCTACCAATGTCTGCAACCAAACAATGGATTTTTTGTATTTTTATTATCAAATGGCGATTATTTTGATTTTTTAATTTGCAGTTACACGACAACATTTAGGAATAGAAAATACAAAACAGAGACATGAATAGATTAATACAAAATAAAACAGTGATTTACATGAAAAATCCCTGTTTTTTTTATTTATTATCATGATTATTCCTCAAAAAACAACCTCAATATTCATCTTTCTAGTTCACTATCTTTAACTCTATAGGAAAAAACAAAACAGATTACCAGACAAAATATGAAAGGAGAAAAGAAAAAAAAATGTTATCTACACAACAACCAATCATCATTTTAAAAGAAGGAACTACCCGTGAAAAAGGAAACGATGCACGGGAAAATAACATAATGGCTGCCATCGCCATTGCTGATGCAGCTAAATCAACACTTGGCCCGAAAGGAATGGACAAGATGTTAGTGGATTCAACAGGGGATGTCATCATCACTAATGATGGAGCAACAATTCTTAAGGAAATAGATGTGGGACATCCTGCTGCAAAAATGATTATAGAAGTCGCACAATCTCAGGATCAGGAATGCGGAGATGGAACAACCTCTGCAGTGATACTCACTGGTGAATTATTAAAACAAGCAAATACCCTACTGGAAAAACATATTCATCCAACATTAATAAACGAGGGATACAAACTCGCTGCAGATAAAGCCATAGAAACCCTTAAAAAAATTGCATTACCCATAAAGGAAAATGATACACAGATTCTCCAGAAAATATCAATGACCGCAATGAATAGCAAAGGATCAATGCAATCAAAAGAACTATTAGCAAAGGTTATCGTTGATGCCATCACTAGAATAGCAGAGAAAAAGGACGGAAAAAAATTCGTCGATCTTGATAATATTCTCATTCAAAAACAGCAAGGAGAAACAATAGATGCTACACACCTTGTAAATGGTATCATTTTAGACAAGGAACCCGTGCATGAAGGAATGCCCAAACAAATAAAAAACGCAAAAATTGCACTGATCAATCAAGCATTTGAAATAAAGAAAACTGAGGTTGATGCTCGAATACAGATTCAGGATCCTGCTCAATTTCAAGCATTTCTTGATGAAGAAAACCATATGATTCAAAAAATGGTGGATAAAGTCACTCAGAGCGGAGCTAATGTTTTGATTTGTGGAAAAGGAATCGATGATGTTGCACAGTATCTTTTTGCAAAGAAAGGGATTTATGCCGTCCGTCGAGTAAAAGAAAGCGATATGGTAAAAATATCAAAAGCAACCGGAGCAAAACTCATTTCCTATATTGATGAGTTTACGAAAGAAGATCTAGGTTATGCAGGTCTAGCCGAGGAAAGAAAAATTGGTGATGATCATTTTACCTTTATCACCGATTGTAAGAATCCAAAAGCTGTTTCCATTCTTTTGAGAGGCGGAACAGAACATGTTGTTGATGAGTTGGAACGTGCGATGCACGATTCATTATCCGTTGTCAAAGTCGCCCTTGAGGATGGAAATATGACTGTTGGAGGAGGTGCCTCTGCGACCGAGATAGCAATGGCTCTGAGAAGGTATGCTCCATCTGTTGGTGGACGACAACAAATGGCAATGGAAGCATTTGCCCAAGCAGTAGAAATCATACCAAAGACACTGGCATCAAATGCTGGTCTTGATCCCATTGATATCATGCTTGAATTACGGAGTCAACATAAGAAGGGAAAAACAAATGCTGGAATCAACGTAATTAAAGGAAAAGTTGATGATATGTTGAAAGCAGATGTGATTGAACCGTTACGTCTTGGTATTCATGAACTACAGTCAGCATCCGAAGCAGCAACCATGATTCTTCGTATTGATGATGTGATTGCATCAAAAACAGTAGGTGGTTTTTCAAATCCTGGAGGAATGGATGAGGAGTATTAACTCCTTTTCTTTTTTATTTTAGTAAAATGGGAGGAAAGATATGGATATGCAAGATGATAAAGGGAGGAAAAAATCCAAAAAAACCAAGTATACTCGAGAGGAATTAAAAGAATTAGGCATTTATGTTAAGAAAAAAAGGGATGAGGATACTGAATGATAGGGGATACATTGTAACCATTATTTTCCTTTTCTATGATTTTTAAAAAGTTGTAAATTGTTTTTATACCATGGTTGAATAGATGCTGGAAGTGTTTCACTCACAAATCGAATATCTTCAACTGAATAAAATGCTTGAGGATTAAAATTTTTCACTAATTCAACTACCTTTGGCACATTCTGACGTTTCACAACAGAGAAAATAATTTTTACCTGACCTTTAGGACCTTCAGCATCCAATACCGTAATACCAAATTTTGACTGTTTTAAGGCATTGACTAGTTTGTTGGCATCATGACGAGTAATAATTCTAATGCCAACGTTTCCAATCGATAGTTTTTCATCAAGAATAATACCAACGAAATTACCCATAGCAAAACCACTTGCATAAAAAAGGTAATAATATATATTTGAAAGATTTTGCATAATTTGACTTATTGCCATAATCCAAATAAGGATTTCAAAGAACCCAACCACCGGTGCAAGATATTTAATCCCCTTCGAAATAAAAATAATTCGTATTGTACCTAAACTTACATCACAAACGCGAGCAAAGAAAATAAGGAGGGGTAATCCAATCAACGCATATAGTTCGCCTAAAGGTAGTTCAATAAATTCCATGTTTATATCTCACTATTATGTTCTTATTCAAATAAAAAAAAATCGATTTTGCCTATGATTAATTCTGCTTTAACCAACAGTACCAGATATTACCCGTTTCTGATCATATTTTATCATTTGATGCTTCATTACATTCAAACCCTTAGCAATCATCATGCTCACTGGTTAATCAAAACATATTTCTTGTTCATTATCCATTCTAATGAAAAAAACCTTTCACCCGTAAACCCAGTAAATATTATATTTTTCCGCAATTAACAGGGGAATGTCTTAAAAATTATCGTTGAAATGATTCTTTCAACCCATCAAAAAGAGAGAGAAAAACTTTGGTTGAATTTTAACTAATGGAAACTATCAGAAATACTCATTATTTTTTATGAGGTAGCACTATGAAAATCGATAAAAAGGAAAAAATAAGAAAATTCATTAATATGCAATATGTAAAAATTAAGCGAACCGCGGCTGTTGGTAGCCTGTTGATTCTCACCTTAAATCTATCATTTTCAATTTATCCATTTATCAGCCACAGAGACATACATCCTTACATTGCAATTCCACTCATATTCTCAATTGTGATATTGATTATCTGGATTGCTGCAGAAATCTATGTAAAGCGAATGGAAATGTATCGTACAGAGTTTTTAGCAGAACGCATTCTCAATCCATATTCAATATATGCAATAGGACCATTTGAAGAAATGAAATATAGAAACATGGAAATACCAATCATGGAAGCATTATCAACGTTAATACCTGAGGGAAACGAAAAAAACCATTTTGAGAACCATCTACATAAAGTAAAAAAATGGTGCGACTTAGGCTATATCCCAAAGGATGATTTTCCAAATCATTTAAAACAATATTATATCACAAAAACAGAGAACCGACTTTAAACAAATAGGTCAACACATATTTAATAAATGCATGGAATCAATACAGATACATACCATTTTTCTTTACTATTCAAAATCATCAATTCACCCGGCGAATAGGTATTTCATTGGTTTGAAAAAGATGTTCAAATGCCGGCCGTTTTTGTTTGATATCTTCCACCCATGACCGAAGGATTTCAGCGACACTCCAAGCTTGATTAGTACAACCCCTGGGTGCAAATGGAGGATCTGCATCAAAAATCTCTGGAATTGATCCATCCCAGAGTCGCCCAAACACATGAAACATAGGTTCAAGGAACTGAGAAAATGCTTGTGTTCTCCATGGTTTTTCAGCATGATGTATCTTAACAAAAGAGGTGATAAATGGACCAAGCAACCAGGGCCACACCGTGCCATTATGATACGCCATATCACGATGATGATCGCCAAGATAGGTGCCTATATAGTTTGGATTATCAGCTGAAAGTGTGCGCAAGCCAAAAACAGTTACTAATCGTTGTTCAACATCATTTACAATTTCTTTTTGCATGGAAAACGGAATCATTGAATGATCAAGGGAAACAAGAAAGATTTTATTAGGTCGGCAGGAGGTATCCTGAGTATCAATAACATCATACTGCTCAGTATACATCCTATTAAAGTTTTCTTTTAATTGTTGCGCAATTTCTTCATAAGGACGGCAGTGTTCTACTTTTTCAGAAAGCGTATTAACAATACATAATGCATTATACCAAAGTGCTTGTATTTCCACTGCTTTCTGTGCCCGTGGTGTCGGATAAAAATCCCCAAGTTTTACATCCATCCAGGTAAGCCCAGGATGATGAGCAATAAGGAAATCATCATCCATATGAATTCCATGTAACGTTCCTCTTATATAATGTTCAAGAATAGAATGAAGTGTGGGAAGAATTGCTTGCATAAATGCTTCATCATTTGTATATTTCAGATATTGATACACCCGGTCGATATACCATAACGACGCATCAACTGAGTTGTAGCTTGCTTCTTTGGTTTTATCATCAAACGTATTGGGAATAAGACCATTTTTGCAAAACTCTTTGAAACTATGTAAAATTTGTTTTGCATCATCGAATCGATGAGAAACAAGGGTTAATCCAGGGAGTGAAATAAGTGTATCACGACCCCAGTCACTAAACCAAGGATAACCAGCGATAATAGTCTTTTTATCTGCTTTTTTAACAATGAATCGGTCAGCTGAAAGCAATAAACGATGAAATGCTTCTGAACCATTCCATCGATCGATTAACTGCTTTTTCCGTTGATATTCCTGATGTACGATCTGCTGCAAGGTTTCATTGATTGTTGGTTCAATGGAGAACCCAAGACAATATGATGTGGTAGTAGGAACCTGTTTTTCAAAAAAACCGGGATAGAGCTGGTATTCTTCACAAGAATCATTTCGCGCTTTATCAATTGGATAAAAGATATGATCCCAATATTCATCTTTTTCATAACTTGCATCATCAAGAATCATATGCAAGGTTTGGTCACTGTTATCCGGATTGATTAAGATTTCATTGTTTTTCTGCTGTTGTGTTACCGTAAACTGATGGGGAACATGAGTTAAATCATAGAAATGCCGGGAATTAAGCACTGGTTTATGCAACAGGGTAAGAGGTTCATCAGATTTTATATCATATTGAATGATACTTGTATTATGAGCTGAGTGCATCACAAACCTTTTTTTGATAAGGATATCCCCTATCTGATAGGTAAACTGAGGGAACAAATCAAAAGAAAAAACGGGTCGTACATCCGATAAGGGAATTTCTTTTCCCTTTCCTTTCACGATGTCAAAGCAATTTGAGACAAACACCCATCGTTTTACCGGTGGGGAAAGACTTGCGACTAGGAGATGATGAAATTTTCTGGTATTATTATTCCTATAGTTTAACGAGGCATAACTGCCTAATCCATTGGTAATCAACCATTCTCTCAACGCATCAACTCCCCATACTTATCAACAACCACTGCATCATCTGCAATAAATGATGAACAAATTCTTTTTTTCACCAATCTGCTTAGGTTTTTTGTTTAAAATCCTGGAGGATGTTCATATAATTGATAAACCCATCATATGGTGAATCATAATGACTGAAATATTGATGGACGTTACCATCTTCAAAACCCTTGGTAGAAATATAATACAAATGATCAGAGGTCTGGAGTTTCCGCCAGGCATCCAGTAATTTAGGATCCTTTTTTTCTTTTAGTTTCTTTCCTAATCCTTGCAGTTCATAAAAACAGGATCGTTGCATATCATTTCCCAACCAGGTAGATACATCCCGGTCCTCATCAGCCCAAGAAATCGCCCAGGGAACATCAATGGTTCCCACTGGTTGATAGCGTTTAACGGCTTCACTTACCGTAACAAAATCAAGATGATCATGCTTCAAAACTTCTGCGGGTAAATGCTTAAGAAACTCAAAAATACCAGTTTCCGTCCACTGATGCTCACCAAAGGTCTCATAATCCATAAACAAATTAATCAAATCACCCTGATCCTGAGCCACCCAACCAGCATGTTTATCAGCGGTTAACGGAAAACCAGGCCAGCCTTGTGAAGAAAATCGGAAACCGATATCATCACTTAATGAATAATTTCGCAGTAACACACTAATATCAGCATTTACAGGTTTATACAAATGATTTGGTGAACGCCAATGTAGAATCTTCTCCGTTCCCTCCGTTATTATACCCTTATAACCCATATCCGCCACTTTCTTAGCGATACGATTATCATAAATTGCTTCCGTATTCCGAAACACTGTTGGAGTCACATTAAATAATTGTTTCATCATGGCCCTATGCATCATCACTTGATCCTCAAACTCATCAAGTGAATCATACAGACTAGACAAAGAATGAAAGTAGGTTTCCTCAATCAGATCAACACAACCGGTGTCAACTAACTGATTGAAACTCTCAATGATTTCAGGCATATGCTTCTGACAATATTCAATAAAGGTTCCAGTTAAACTAAAAGAAACTTTGAAATCACCATCATACCGATCGATTAAGTTCAGTAACAGATTATTCGTGGGAACATAACATTTATGAGCCACTTTTTCAAAGATTTTTTGATTCAATGTAGAATCAAAATATTGCTCAGAAGATTTTGCATTTCCAATATTAAACACAGAAAAACGGTTTAACCGTAATGGTTGATGAACCTCAAAATAAAAACAAACCGATGTCATCCCTACATCACCTCATTATAGACCTCAATGGTCTTATCAGCAACCCGATTCCAGGTGAAAAAATCAATTTCCCTTTTTCCTTCCGTTGCCAGTGTCTGATGAAGCTCATCATACTGTAACAATGAAATGATTTTATTGGCCATTTCATCTACATCCCAGAAATCTACACAAAGACAATGACTTAGTGCTTCTGCCACACCCGCAGTTTTTGATACAATGGTGGGAGTTCCCGCTGAAATAGCTTCCAAAGCAGTGATGCCAAATGGTTCACTAACGGAAGGCATCACATAGACATTAGCAATCTGATAGATGTGCCTTACTTCTTCATCACTGAGAAGACCAGTAAACATCACATTATGGGAAATGCCAAGATCCACTGCTTTATCCACAAGTTTCGGGAGCATATCTCCCTTCCCAGCAACTACAAAACGAGTGTCCACACCGAAATCAATCACTTTTTTTGCGGCTTCTAAAAAAAACTCTGGACCTTTTTGAATGGTTAATCTACCTAAAAACAAGACAATGTTTTGTTTTTCAGCCGCGCCTAATGGATACACTGCATTATGAACAACACGGATTTTTCCCGGATCAATACCATATTTTTCAACAAGAATTCGTTTAGTGAAATGACTGACCGCAATGATAACATCGGCCTGCTGCATTCCCTCACGTTCAATATCAATAAACCATTGATTCGGTGAAACCCAACCAGATCGATCATATTCCGTGGAATGCACACTGAGCACTAATGGAGCATTGAGTTTTTGTTTTAATTTCGCCCCTGCTTTCATGGTCAACCAGTCATGACAATGAATGAGATCATAGGATCCATTCACTCGACTAGTAACTAAATCATTATAACGATACACATTCTCAAAAAAACCGCCTTCAAGTTCCTTATCATCCGGTCGATCATAAGGAAAAACAGTGGTCTCACCAACTTCTTTAATGGTCAAATGCGGTTTTTCACTTGAAGCTTTGGTCTTGGTTTTTGGCATGTAGAAATCTACATTAATATTTTTATCAGCAAGACTCCTTGTTAAGCCATAACAATGGGTCCCTAATCCTCCAGCTTTAAAAGGAGGGTATTCCCAGCCAATCATCGCAACTTTCATAACCTGCTCCAAGAATTTTTACATGAGGATACAATGTGTTTATTCTCTCAATCGATAATTCCTATTTGCATCGACTTCTATTTTATCTTCTCTTCCCAACCAGCCGAGGGCAGCATATACATCTTTTTCGGAAACGTCAGCTAGTTTTTTTAGGGTGACAATATCTGCTTCCTCCCAGATATCAAGAATTTTCCACACCCTGCCTGCTGTTGTTCCAACAGAATGATCAAGATTTGTTTCACCAAGAGTATACTTATGTTTCTCTTTTCGGATTTTATTTTCCCTGGCAAGCCATCCAATTCCAGTGTAAAACTCTTTTTCGTTCAGTTGCGTTGATTTTAAAATGCTTTTTTCTTTGCTATGCCCTTCTTCTTCAAGACTAGTCCAAATTTTTCCAGCATTCTCTCCAAATTTGGTAGTTATATTCCTCACAAGCATCCTCCAGTGTGTAAACTGGATATGAACAACTCCATTATAAGTTTATCTAAAAAAACAGGAATTACCCCCCTCATTTTTCAGCATTTTCTTTCAACTTGAAATTGAAAGCAGTATCTGTTGAATATTACTCACTTTTTATCACAAAAAATCTAATTAGATGATTTTATTTGATTATTTGGTAAATATTATTGTCCTGTAAACCATCTATTACATCATTTTTTTAGAAAAAGATTATTGCATATTTTAACGATTAAATCACTGATTTTAGACAA
>JAWOBC010000112.1:0-26162 GCA_046498165.1 Thermoplasmatota archaeon | reverse complement strand
CATCCATTGGATACATCCATGATTATTCCCTTGTTTCTTTCCATTGTTTTTTCAACAGCAAGCATTCTTTTGCTCAATAGCATCTTCATGATTTCACTATGGATTCTACCGATCATTCTGCTGTTGTTTTATGTTTTTGTTTTTCTTTCATTGTTACTTTCAAAGAATGTGAAAAAAGAAGATATTCAGATGATTTCTTTGATTGCAAAGAAGTTTCATCTGAATGCTGCAAAGACTACTGTTTTTCTTAATAAGTATTCAAAATAATAAAAGAAATACGGGAAGAATCATTACCAATCTGTATTCTTTTCATATCCTAGTTCAATGAGAAGTCTACCAGCAAGATTTTTAAACTGTTTTTTTTCTTTTTCGGTCATATCCTTTTTCCATCGGCCAATTGATTTCTGATATAATTGAGTGCCCACCTCTATATTTTGGAGATGAGACGTTGATTGTTCAAATTTGTAAAAATCTAATAATTTCTTTTTTTCAATCATGTTTAGTTGTAAAAAATCAAAGATCTTTCCCATTGTAACCGTAGTATGATTCACCAGGTCCTCATAATGTATTTCAAGATAGTGCGGTGAATGCCGCCATTTTTTTCCTTGATTGATACTACTTATCCATCGGTGAACGCACCATTTAAAAGGATTATTGGTATTTATCGGCATAATTTTCCCATTTTGCATCTTACGTTTCGGATGAGTTCTTAGAGAGCAGGAGACATCTCTTCCATCTCGGATGATATGAATAAAAAATGCATGTGGAAAAAAACGGAAGATTTCATCAATGATTGCAATATGATACGGATGTTTAAGAGCCACAAGATTGCTATTGGTTTTATGTTGATAGAGATCAATTATTTTTTCTGAATAAAGAATGTGATCATTTATTTCTAAGAGTTTATCGATTTCTTTTTCTGAGAATTGAAAGGATTTTTTTAATAAATCATAATTATCATTGAAGGCAAGTAGATTATATTCTTGTTTTGGTGAAGCAATAGCTGGATGCATACCTAGTAATGATCGAAGAAGCGTCGTTCCACTTCTAGGACATCCGCCTAGGATTACTACTGATTTGTCTGATCGGTGTTTTTTTTTCTTTATCCATAGAAAATATTTGAATCGCAGGGTTTCTAGCACCCATTTTTTTTGTGAACCATAAAAGATCATGGAATCTAACAATTGATTTGTTTTCATTCGTTTGAACAACGTGTAATGTTTTTCTTTATCGATCATATTTAATCATCAAATCCAATGAATAAGTTCAACATGATTTTCAAAAGATATTCATCTGTTGTTATAAACACTTTGTCTTTTAAAACAGAGGCAGTAAAAAAATATGCTAAATGGGTATTTTTTTAAGTATGTTGACAAGTTGTATATATTCAGTTCACCTGGATAAAAAGGGTAACAATAGAGTACAGAAAAAATGAAGTTAATAGCAATTAGATTTAAGGATCAATACCATATCCAACACTTATCGGTATAGCAACGTAGCAACTTACTAAAGATCATATTTGACCGATTATTAATCCTGATTAGTCGTATGCACCGATTCCTTCCATGTATTCAGATGATGTTTGAAAGAACGTTAGATCAAGTGCTGCCCAGTCATCGGTATCATATTCTCCATGGGTTCCATCTGAGTAATCAAAGTATCGTTGTCTGAAATAATCATAGTTCATCACACTAACATAATCAAACCAGGGGTAATCCGGTGGATTATTGTTTCGAACACTGGCATTGTCCACTCCAGGTGAGTGACTACCCACGATTCCAAGTGAATGACCTAATTCATGAATGATTTGAATGGCTTGACCTATGCGTTTTGTTCGATCGGTGAGTGCTGCATCTAGTTGATTCATGAAGAATTTTTGATTGTGTGGAACTACCATGCAGTCATACCAATGATTTGAATCCTGTGGATGACACCATCCTCCACCATAGGCAACTACAAGATATCGGAAAATACCTTTTCGTTCATCTGGAAAATCATTTGCATAATGTCCAGCAACAACACCTGTATCTTGATTGTATGCTCCATTTCCACGGGCAAATGGAAGGATGTCTCCTCCTTCACCCATACAGCCATCATCGATGTGAACGGTGTATCCATGTTGGTTGAATCGTTCCATGAGCATTTGTTGTGATTCCTCATAGAATTCATGCCGCCATCCATCCCAACCATCTCGGTTTAATACTTTCTTTGGAGTTTGTTGCATATAATCTGTTTCAATGTAGATCTCAGGTTGATAAGGATTAGCGAGCCAGTCTCTCATATAGTATTCTTCCAAATTAGATAATCCATCATTATCAGCATCTAAAGATGAATGGTTATCCCATGTGAATGGATCATATCCCCATTTCCATTCCCACACAGTGGGAATGCCGTCTCCATCAGGATCTAAATACGTATCATCAACGAGAGGATCCGTTCCCAGTTCTATTTCCGCTTGGTAGGGAATGATATCTTCATCTGCTGAGGTTTGATAGATACTAAACCATACTTCAAAGTTTGTTCCATTGAAATGTCCATAGCCATCAGAATCATTAAATGAGTCATCTCCGGTCCATCGACCAGTTCGAAAATCATATTCAACAGTAAATGAATCTTGTTCTTTCTTTTGAGTGCTACTTCCAATCAGTTTATCAATTTTTACATTTTCAATGATGGAAAATTCTATTGCTGTAGTCAGTTGTTCATCTTCTACATTTCGAAAGATTTGTTGATTCATATATCCGGTATCCCAACCAGTATATGTATCTTTTCCTTCCCATTCATAGTCATCGATGGCCACCTGATATCTATAACTTGGTTTTTCATCCCACCCTTTTCCAGGTCGCAGGCCATCTAAAATAATGCTCCATTCTTTTCCACTTGATCGTTGTGGTGAAACATCAAATATATTTTTTCCAGAGGTATACATTTGTTCAATGATACCTTTTTTTCGTATACGATGGATTTCTAAAAAGACTGCTTGGTTGGTATAGGGACTAATCTTTGTGTCAACTCTTTGTTCCTCTGGTTCCTCAATGCTTTTTTTGTCATCATACCCTGAATAAACATACGCTGCAACAATCACGATTCCTATAATAAAAATAATCGCGAGAATCAGAGGGAATTGTTTGTTATCAATGAATGATTTAGTCATAATGATCTTCCTCAATGAATAATATATCTATAATCAACAATTTTGATGCGTCTATATATATTATATTCTATAAATATTTAAGTCTTTTGTCTCTGAATGATGCATGTAATAATAGGGAGAAATCAGGAGTGTTATAAACAAGAAAACGGATAAATATTATGTTTATGAGATTAATCGATTAATTCAAAATTTAGCTTAATCAAAACAGCTCTATAAATATGAAAAATATTATTGTAACAGCCAGGTGATGAATGGAAAGAGAAACGCAAGAATGGTAACCGCAAGTGTAAGCATCACCGCCCAAATTGTAGCATTCCATTGTACTATTTTCACACCATCAAGAGGACCAAAGGGGAGAAGATTAAACACGGCTAGAATAGTGTTGATCACACAGATAAAACCAATAATTTCAGTAATCATCCCCTGCATTTCAAACAATGTATATAATAAAATTGGGAGGGTGATACCAGCGATAAAAAGATTTGCTAATGATCCAGCGACCGCAATGCGGCCTTCTTCAAATGGCCGGGGTTCACCTCGAAACATAACTGCTCCAGGTGCAGCAAACACAAAACCAGTTACAAAGGATAATACTAATGCTGAAACAAGTCCTTTGGGATACATCCGGTATTCTGACCAGAGCCCATGGCTTTGAGCCATGAGTTTATGGCTGAGTTCATGGGAAAAAAAAGCGGTGGCAATGCCAAGAAATGATAATCCCAGTCCTTGTAAAAACTGATTCAGTTGAAAAGAATGACCAAGCAATAAAAAAAGAAGACTTGATTGAGTAAGCGCAAAAGTAAATGAAATAGTAAGCACTATCATTGAGATACTGATATGGATGAGTTCAAGACGGCTGAAATGACCTGGTTTTCCGAGTTTCATGCTTGCTTTAGGAAAATACATATATTCTCGAGGGGAAAGCTTATGATATGATCGATATCCATTGTTGTTCTCAGCCATCCTATTCGGAAGCTGATAACTCTAGCGGGCTATATCAATATTATCATTTGAAAAAAAAAATGATGAGATTAGCCAAGAAGACTGGTGACATAGGGAAACGCGATAATAGTTCCAATCATACTGCCCACATTTGCTAGTGCTACCACAAGAAGCAAACGGATGACTCTGTTTTTCCAGAAATCACTAAAGTTTTCAATCGTACTTAGTCCTTGGAAATCCTTGATGACCGGGGTACGCAGTTTTGCTTCCACATAACCAGCTACCCATCCAGCAGCTACAGCTGGATTAAGTGATGTAATGGGAGCAGCCACAAACGCGGTGAGAATAGAGAGTGGATGAGCACGAGCAATAGCTGTACCAATCGCTGAAAAGATACCATTGATCAAAAACCAGTACAAAAACATCTGCAATGATCGCTCAATACCACCAGTGTAAAACCCATAAATAATGAGTGCAGCAAATAACACAGGAATAAGATAACCTATGGTTTTAAGCACACTAAATCGTTTTTGAGGGACTTGTTCTAAACATGAAAGATCAACAGAGAAATCAGGGTTTTTTAAATGTGTTTCAATACCATGAAGATGACCCGCACCAACGACAGCGACCACGGTTTTTCCTTTGTCCTGTAAATATTTTATTTTCTGAGCGATGTATTGATCTCGTTCATGAATAAGCACAGTGGTAACACTAGGCGCGATTTCTCCGAATTCCTCCAGCATCGTTGAAATCATATCCTGATCCATGAGTTCTTCAAGATTGATTTCCTCCATTTCTTCTTCATCAAAACCTACCATTGCTTTGAGAAATTCCCAGAGTACCCGGAATTTTTCTTTAAAGCCCATCTTTTTCCAGGCTCGTTTCAGCGTAACAGCAATATCTCGGTCCACTAGTTCAATGTCTTTCTGATGCTTCTTTGCTTCATTAATTGCTGCGATCATCTCTGAACCAGGTTGTACACCTTGATCTTTTCCTAGTTTACGTTGCACAGATGAAAGAAAGGTTTGAGCGAGAAGAAAATAGGCATTGTTTGATTTTAACAGTGCAGTAACTGGAGTGTTCTCCCATTGATCTTTTTCAGTAAGATTTTTATAACGCCGAGGGCAAAGTTCGATAGCAACAACATCAGGATCATAGGTTTCAATTGCCTTGGTGACTTCATCAACACTTTGTTGAGAAATATGTGCTGTGCCGATGAGGATGATATGATCATCTATTTTTACCTGCACCCTTAGTCCCTACTCCTTAGATTTACCCATTTTTTTTTGAAAAAAATCAGTGAATGATGAAAAGAAAAACCAATGTTTAGATCTCAGCTTCAAATTCTTCCATTTCAACATCGAAATCATTGAAGTTTTCGATTTTGCCTTGTTCTTTTAACACTGCTCGGGCTAACAACCAGTACACCAGTGAAAGAGCTCGTCGTCCTTTGTTATTGCTTGGTATAATAATATCAATATGTTTGGTTTCATTATTGGTATCACATAATCCAATAACGGGGATACCAATGTTTTGTGCTTCCCGAAGTGCTTGTTGATCTGCGAGTGGATCGGTGACAATGAGCAGTTCTGGTTCCAGATATCCTTTGGCATTTGGATTGGTGAGAATACCTGGTCTGAATCGGCCATCTAACACGGAGATATCAGTATATTCACTGAGTTTACGAATTGGTTTCTGCCCGTATTGACGAACAGAGACAGCCAGAACATGTTTTGGATTATATGAAGCAATCAGTTTTGCAGCGGTTTGAATACGTTCATCAGTTTTAGTGACATCAATGATATATAAGCCATCATGACGGACTTTGTAAATGAATGGTTTCATATCTGAGGTTTTCTGACGGGTTCCAATATGAGCACCCGCGGTCATATAGGTTTCCTCAGAGGTCATAATCTCTTTTTTCTGTTCGGTTTCTTCCTGCTGTTCTTCTTCTCCCATGTCATCTTCCTCTTCTAACTTCATTTGTCTTGGACTCGTTTCACCGTGATTGGTATAGCATCTTCTTTAAATTCAAGCATGGCGATATCAATTGGGAAAATAATTGATCCTGGAATTTGAATAAGTGATGGAGCACCCATCGATATTTGAAGTGCACGTGCACCAATAATCCGTGCTTTTTCAAAGCGTGTATATTTCACAGTTATCAATCCAACATAGGTTTAAATGGTAAAGCCCACAATACCCGTACCATTTAAAAACATTACTCTTCTTTTCTTCTGTTAATACCTCATCATCTCAGAAAATTCAGGTTGTTGATGTGAAAACTCTTCAAGAGCAAGCTGCATATCAATAGTGATATCTCGCAGTAATTGATCCAGATGTTCATGTTTGAACTCTTTTGTTCCTTCTGCATCTGAAAACAATCGTCCGACGTAGATATCCTCATTTCGATGTATTTCGATATCATATAATGTTTCTTCTACCATATCCTTGTGCTCCCTCTAAAGATTATTACCATACGTTCATTATAAAAACCTTTTGCATGAAGAGAAAAAAAGATGATTAGATCATCCGTTGTAACAAATCATTGATCTTTTTTCCCCGATATCCTAATGCTCCTTTGTTGACAAATGAGCGTTTAATCCCTTCAAATCCTTTTGAGGGCGGATTCAATCGAAATACTGGTTTTAAGTCAGGGATTTCCTTGAGATGTAGTGATCCATCAAGGATTGATTTAGAGAGCTCTTCAATGGTTTTTGCTGAGGTTGCACTGGAAAGAAAGTCTTTTGTAAGGGGTTGATCACCAGTGAGTCGCCCTCGTTTCTGTAATAATGCCGATAATGTTTCTTCATTGATTTCACCCCAGGTCACATAATCCTTAGCTTGTTGCAGCATTCCCTTGATTTCTTTTTTTTCATCAACGAGGGTACAATGATTAACACGGGTTAGTCGAAGCAGTTCCAAGGTTTTCGTTATCTTTGGTTTCACATTCACCGTTCCTCGCACACGAACAACAGCATAAACCATTATGAAGCCTCCTGCGGTGCTGCTGATTTTTCTTGTTCTTCTTTTTCTGATTCACCAGTGATTCCAGAGATAATACCAATATGTGCTGTTTCTGAGGGCATCACCCGCATGTTCGTATTTTGCTCTAATGCATTAAAAACAGCTTTGGCATAATTCACCGTCGTTCGGGTTTTTCCATTGGTAAACGCCCAGCAATCTTGAATACCAGCAAGACTGAGTATCTTTTTTGCTACATCACCAGTAGCAAGACCTATCCCCTGCGGTGCTGGTTTAAACGTGATTTCAACAGAACCACTTTTCCCAGTAACCGCAAAGGGAACGGTATGTGGTTTTTTACAGCCACATTCCCAGGATCCACAGCCTCTACGGATTTCGATCATATGCAGTTTTGCATTTTCAATTGCTTTTCGAATACTTGCACCTACTTCTTTTCCTTTCGCCTGAGCTAAACCAACATAGCCATCATTGTTACCAACGACAACAGTAATGACAAACTTGACTCGTCTTCCAGAGTCAGTCATCCGTTGTACCATGTTCACATCAAGGACTTCATCATGAAGCTCTGGGAGAAGAATATCCACAATTTCCGGTTCACGCAGAGGAAGCCCGGTTTGCAATGCATCATGCATACTGGTAACTTTTCCTCCTTTCACCAGACGGCCAAGACGGGTTTTTGGATCCCATTCAACCGTGGGTGATCGCTGTCGATTTCTTTTTGATCGGCGTCTACGTCTCGCTGCCATTATGTGCCTCCAACTATTTTTTCTTTGATGGTTGAAACATCAGCTGAGAGTTTTTCATCAATATGTTTTCCATTGATTCTCTCCGGAGATGGTAATTTTGAATCACTATGAGGACAGTCTACTCCTGCATCAAGCACGCCTTGCAATGCAGCAAAGATCTTTGATCCTTTCACGGGTCTCTGTCTTCCGATATCAAGGACTCCTGATTGTAATCCTGCTTTTTTCGCTCGCTTGCCTGCAAGAAGTCCAGTAAGATAAGCCACTGGTGTAGTTGAAGTACTATGCTTCCATCCATAGGTCTTAGCAAGTTCAGTTCCCATGGCTTGAGCAATAATTTTGTCCCCATGTTCATCATAGGTGACAAATTGAATACGGATGTTTTTTAATGATCGGCGAACGACAATACGTGTTTCACCTGATTTCAGTAATCGTAATCGTTGTCGGTAATCAGTTTTTCCTTCCCGTCGTCTTCGTGGTTTCACTCGATGTCTAGGTCCATGACTCATGTGGTTTCCTCCTGTTCTTTGATGATACCATCTGATTGTAAATGAGTGCGGAGATGACGGGTATTACGAAATTCTCCACCTTTTGCTTTGAGATAATAGGTTCGATACGTGGTTGCATCAATTAATCCATCATCACGTAACTGACGGAGATAACGGCGAAGCGGTCGAATGATTTGGATCCATCGTCTTTTCCGGGGAAAACGAGCATATTTTGCTCCTTTTCGAGATCCTTGACCACGTCTTCGCCCTTTCTTTTTTTGTTCCATGGCATATTTCTTTCGGCCTTTGGAGATACCTTTTTTCTGACGACTGACAACAGCTTTCCCATGGATTAACACCCGAATATCATCCTTGGTGACCGCTCTTGCTATTTCATCCAATCGATCTTGATCCATCCATACTCGGTTTACTCCACATTTTAGTAGTGATGCGGCCATTCTTCGTTGATTCCTTAAATCACTCATACTTGTTCACTCTCTTCTTTTATTGAGCAGTCGTATCTCTAATTCTTTCGCTTTTTCTTCGATTGCCATCCGTTTTTTGGTTCCTACACTGCCACCAATGCGAGCAGCTTGTCGATCTGGATCAATAGCTTCTAAATCTTTCACATTATACACCATAATCTCTTGAAAACCTGATGCATGTAATCCACGAACCGTTTTTGGACCACGGAAACCAACCCGTACCCGGCTTTGACGATATTTTAGATTAATACGCATTTTGGAATGAAGACCATCTGGTCTTCGCCAGTTATTCGGAATTCGTTTATACCGGAACCATTCCTCTCGCAGAAAAGTTGGTGTTCGTTGTTTGATTTGTTTGCGAATCTGAAGTTGCTCTTTTATTTCATCTGGTAGAGTTGCTTTCTTTTTGACTTCATAGGTAGATGTTGTTTCTTCTTCACTAGGTTCAGCTGGTTCTTCTTCTGTAACAACTGGTTTTTCAATTGGTTTTTTTTGAGGAGACGATGGTTTTTCCTTTGTTTCTTTTTTTGCAGAAGTTGCTGGTTTTTTACTTGTTTTTTCTGGTTTTTCTTCGGTTGATTCATCTTTTTGTTCTTCAGCAAGCTGGGTTTGAATAGATGTCGCAATCTGTTCACTGATACCATTGACTGCTGATAACTCCTCAATTGATGCCTGCTGAATCTTTGAAAGCGTGTTGAATCCTTTTTCTACCAATGCTTCAGCTTTTGCTTTTCCAATTCCTTTTAATGAGGTGAGTTTGTTGATAATTTCTTGATCTGACATGGTTATTCACCTCCTTTATCAATGCGATAAATCCCATCTTGAAACACTCTGATATCCCGTCGTTTCACCGCAGTTGCTCGTTCGATATTAGCCACGGTTTGACCTACTTTTTCTTTGTCAATTCCTGAAACACTTAGATCATCTCCAGAAACCTTCACGGTGACACCCTGAAGAACCACTGCTTTACGAGGATGTCGCTCTCCCAAAAAATTCTGAATGACTAAAAAGTCTCCATCTACAGCTGTTTTAATGGGAAAATGTGAATACACCGTTTTCATATGATATTCAAATCCTTTGGTTACCCCAGTCATCATATTATTAATATGAGCAACATAGGTTCCCACCAATGCTTTTTGTTTTCGACGAGGATTTTTACAATGAATATGAATTGAATCATCCTTTAATTGAAGAGAAATCGTTGGATGGGAAAAGAGTCGATTCAATTCCCCTTTTTCTCCTTTGATAGTAACCATATTTTTTTCAATTTGGGCAGTAACGCCTTCTTTCAGGGCGATTTCTTCTTTTAGCTCCGTTGCCATGATTCCATTTCACCTACCACTATTTGTCTAATAGACATATGCTAGAACCTTTCCTCCGATACCATCTTCTTTTGCCTCATTTTGGGAGATAATCCCCTTAGTCGTCGTAAGGATAAGTAAACCAAAATCTCGAGCAGGAAGATACCGGCTTTCCCATCGTTCTAAATCATCTCTTTTAACAGGATATCGTGGTTTGATAACTCCACAATTATTAATGTTTCCTTTAAGATTCACCTGAAAGATACCAGCTTTTCCATCATCAATATATTCAAATTCATCAATGTATCCTTTTTGCTTAAGAAGATTAAGAACACCACCGATGAGTTTTGAAGAAGGCTGAATCTGACAGATACCTTTGCCGCGTAATTCTGCATTTTTCATCATAGATAATGCATTTGCCAATGGATCATTTAACATATCTTTTAAGCCTCCTTAGGAAAATTTTTTAAACCCCATTTCCTCAGCTTTTTCTCGAAAGCATTGTCGACAAATATGAAGACCATAAGCACGAATGAGACCTCGTTTTCGACCACATCGTTCGCATCCTTTGATTCTTCCATATGTCTTTTTCTTTTCCTTTATTTTCATTCTACAACCTCCACCTGAAAGGCCTCAGAGAAAAACTGCATGGTTTCCTCAGGTTTGAGTTCATGACTTCGATGTATTTTTCTTCGTTGAACACGACGTCGTTTGATTCGATAACCAGGTTTTCCCATGGTAACACTGATATCCATACCAAAGATACCAATATCTGGATTGTATTTTTGATCCTTAAATAAGGTATGATCAGGAACACCAAATGATATATTTCCTTGATCATCAAACGAGTAATCAGCGATTTTGTTCTCACGGGTTTCCAGTGCTCTTTTCAGGAAATCATGAGCTGATGCGCCACGAAGCGTTACTTTACATCCAATAGGCATCCGTTTCCGAAGAGCAAAATCCTTGTTCGTTGTTTTGGAAAGTGTCTGTATTGGTTTCTGATGAGTAATGGCTTGCAGAACGGTTTCTGCTTTTTTTAAGCGTTCACCGGCTTCACCAACACCGATGTTAACCGTTATTTTTTCAATGACTGGTTTGTTTAACGGATGACGAGTATCGTTTTTTTCAGTCGTTGACTTTTCCGCTTTACTCATTCACGCTCACCTCAGGAATATGGATAACTGGTTTTGTTTCTCCCACCGCAAAAACATAGTCTTGTAAGGTGATAAAAGCATGATCTCCTTTCATCCGAGCAACATTTGGTTTAGATGATTTAATCTCCTCAATGGATTCAATGCTAGCTAGTTCTCCAATATGACTCCCACCGGTGATCAGTGAAATCGTTCCTTTCTTTTGAGAATACGTTGCTTCAACCTTATTTTTTTCAAAAGATATTTTTAACACATCACCCGTCTGATAAGTATCCTTTTTAACAAGCATGGTAAATCCATCATGAAATGATAGCTGTGTACGGTTCTCTTTTACAATGGTTTTACCCGTGATTTTTCTCAGTTTCCAGCTAGCTTCAGCTGCTTGTAAGGAAACAAGAGCCAGTTTCCCTCGTTTATCAAAAAGAACACGGTAATGTTTTTTCAATTTTGGAATACTGACAACATCCATTAACCCAACAGGGAATCGATACTGTTTTTGAATGGTATTATCAACAAGGATTTCTCCATTAGAAAGCAAACGTTTTGCTTCCCCTAGGCTGTCACAGAGATGAAGATAGTCCCTAATTAATAGTCCTAATGGTATTGCTGATTGTTTCGAATGAGGACCAGGAGCTGATCGCACAGTCCATACGCGTTCCTTCCGATGAAGACGTAATGATCTAGGCGCATTCAATCGTTTTAAATGTCCGCTCATGAGTTATCCTCCTTTTTCTTTTCATCAGGTTCATCTGATGGAGCAGGTTCTTTGCTTTGAGGCTTCTTTTGCTTTGATTCTTTAGAAGCATCTGTTGATTTCGGTTCTGTTGTTTTTTTAGCTGAAGCCGGTTGTATCTCAGAGGATGATTTTTCTTTTGAATCTGTCTTTTTTTCTTCAGAAGAAGCAGGTGTCTTTTCCTTAGTTTCATTTTTATCTTTAATACCTGAAGTTTTCTCAACCTCTTTCGTCTCTTCTTTTTCTGCGACCACTTCTTCAATGGGTTCCTCTGATTCACTCGGTTCCTCAATTTCTTCTTCCCCAGTTTCTTCGTCTTCTTCGTCTTCTTCTTCTGCTGCTGCGGCAGCTTCTTCTTCAGCTTTTCGTTTTTGTTCTTCTAATTCATGGATCTGATCAGTTGCTTCTTTTTCGATTTCTTTTTTGGTTTGATCTGATAAATCCTTTTCAAGGATGTTTCGTCGCCATGAATCAGTTAGATTAAGTTTAGTGATCATAAGATTACTGGGATGAATTGGTTTTGCTACCTTTTTACCATCTGCTTTCGTGATAACCACTCCTTCAACGGTAACCGAGTGTTTTTTCAAACGAACATCATTTATTTTATCTTCATGTCCTTTGAAGGTTCCTCTCATCACTCGAACAGTATCCCCTTTCACCACTGGAATTCGTCGTCGATCATATTTTAACAACAAGTTTTCCTCAAGATGTGACGCAAATTGTTTACGTCTCTGATGAAGTGGGGCATTGAAATGGGATTTTCTTTGTTTCCGAGCCTTGGTTGATTTCATAATCATTCCACTCATTTCTTCTTTGTTTTAATTAATCTCATACAATGATTGATGCATTTGCGGCAATCCGTGGCCATCGCTCTGCTGCTTCTAACGCTACTGGTCCTTTAATCATGGATCCTTTCGTTTCACCGGTTTCTGTAACAATCACTGCTGCGTTATCTTCAAATTGGACCATGGTACCATCAGATCGCCTGAAAGGTCGACGTTGACGAACAATCACTGCTTTCAAAAGCTGCCGTCTCATATCAACAGCTCCTTTTTTCACACTAATTATCACCATGTCTCCCACCCCAGCTTTTGGATACCGTCGATGAGTACCTTTTAGTTTCGGGGTGGCAACAATTTCAACGATTTTTGCACCAGTATTATCGATGCATTCAAGACGAGCACCTGTTGGTAACCCTCTTTTTGTTCTGCCTGCAATGCCTTTCATTTCATCTTCTCCATCATATTTTTTCTATTGTAACAAATGAAATTGTTTTACTAAGCGGTCGACATTCAGCAATACGGACAGTATCACCCACCGCCACATCAAGGCAGGGTGGACAATGAGCAGAGTAAAGGGAGGTTCGTTTCTCATATCTCTCATATTTTGGCACTAAATGCATGTATTCTCTTTTTACCAGAATGGAGTGTTGCATTTTTTTGGATGCGACAACACCAGTAATAATTTGTCCTCTCACTGGAAGAGTTCCATGAAAGGGACAATGAGCATCATTACAACTTTTAGATGGGGGGGTAACAGTTATCCCAATGTTTCGAGCTTTTGTTTTTTCAGCCATATTAGAGTTCACCTCGCTTTTTTAATTCTATCCTCTGGACGAAAGGCAATTCGAAATCCTTTCACTTTAATCAGATTATTATGTTTTTTAATAGTAAATTGAGCAATGTTTTTTGCAACACATTTGAGTTGACCGTTTACATCGATGATGAATGTGTTTTTTGTTTCATCTACAATAACCCCAGCGATATCAATCAACGAGGGATCACTACAATCTGAAATAATCACTTGCTTTCCGATGAATTCATCTTTTATGATTGGTATATGTTGCATTCTTTTGTTCATCCTTTTCAATTCTTTTTTGTATGAAGTTTCGCTATGGTTATGAGAGTTCAACAATAAATCCCATTTCTTCTAACGCATCTCGTACTTTGGTTCGATGATCGCCTTGTAATTCGATTTTTCCATCTTTGATGGTGCCACCACTTGCACATTTCTTTTTTAACTTGGTAATCAGTGCATCGATATCCAGTTCATTTGGGTTGATTCCATCAACAACCGTCATCATCTTCCCATATCTGCGTTTATCTACAGAAATGTAGATTTTCTGTTGTTCCCGTGCAATATCTTCACAAACACATATTTCTTTTGGAAGACCACATTTTGGACATATTTCACTCATTTATTGTTCTCCTTCCTCATGCATAATAGTTAACATTCGAGCAATAGAGGTTCGTAACTGTCTGATTTTACCCGGTGACGGTGGTGATCCACCCATTGCTGCAACGCCACGTTCATGCATGAGCTCACGTTTTAATTCTTCAAGTTTTTCCAATCGTTCTTCAGAGGTAAACGACCGAATTTCTTTAGTTTTTAAGACCATAAATGTACCCTCATTTGATGATTTTACGTAATTCTTTAACGATTATCGCAGCGGTTTTGGCACCTATTCCATCAATGGTAGCAAGATCATCTGCATCCATTTCATAGATTTCTTCTAAAGTACTTACTCCTGCTTTCTGAAATTTCTTTACGATGGAGGGACCTATTCCTGGAATTTCAGTGAGTTTTTGAACATCAGTTTCCTCTTTTTTCTGTTCTGATGACTCCGATTCTTTTGCCGCTTCCTTTTTTGTTGGTTTTTTCTTTTCTTTTTTCGAGGATGAAGGTTCTTCTTTTACTTGTTTTTCATCATCTTTTTTTGGTACCAATATTTTTATTTCATGAGGAAGAGTGGTATTTGGTTTCATAATTCCTACTTTGACACCAAGCACACCGGCTTTCAGTTTTGCCACTGCAAAACCTCGATCCATGACTTCCTTTGCAGTTTCTCCACAATATTTAATATGTCCTTCCGTGAATTTCTCAGTCCGATGACGAGAACCAGTAAGTTTCCCAGCAATAACAATCTGGCATCCTCTGGCTCCAGCACCCATGATCCGTCGAACGGTAGAATGTCCCGCTCTTCGAAAATGCCATCCTCGTTCCAATGCTTCAGCTAGTTTTTCAGCCATGATCTGAGCATTAATTGAGGCGGCTCCTCCTGCTTCCTGGATTTCTATTTGAGGGTTATCAAGATCAAATCGTTCCTTGATTTCTGAGGTGATTTTTTTGATTTTACTACCACCTTTACCAATGACCATTCCAGGTCGTTCAACGATGATGTTAATTCGGGTGCCCATTGGTGTGCGCTGAATGGTCATCCCCCCAAATCCAGCTCCTTCAACTTTTTTGATAAGGAATTCCTTGATGAGGATTCTGTTTGTACTTTCCCGGATAAACTTTCGTTCGCCTGCCATTACTCTACCTCTTCAATGATTATTTCAACATTTGTTGTCATTTTATTTTTATCAGTTGCTCTTCCCTGAGCACGAGGAATGAAACCTTTCACAGTTCGACCGCGGTAAGCAGCAAAATGAGTGATTTTCATGTGTTCAACATCAAATCCTTTGTATTCTGCATTGTTTTCTGCGTTTTTCAGAATCTTAAGAAGATACCGTGCTGCTTTCTCGGGATAACTACCAGGTCCAACGCCTTTTTGATGAGCTACTTTCTGCTTGTGAAAAACAGCTGGAAGTGCTCTTTTCTTTGCCACGATTTCTTCAAGATATTGCTTTGCCACCTCAACCGTCTTTCCACGGAGTGCATAGGCAATATTTCGTGAATCTTTTGGAGAGCAATGGAGCTCATAACCATAGGCTTTAGCGGTTTTATCTGGATCACAATCAGTTGAATATTTTTGCATAATTCATCACTTCAATGGCATAAATTTAGATGATCGTGTGGCGCCAACACCAGGACCAGTATGTTTCACTTTTTTTCGGGTTAAGGCAAATTCACCAAGATAATGACCAATCATCTGAGGATCAATGGTTATTTCCTGGAACTCATTGCCATTATAAACAGCGATTTTATGACCAATGAAACTAGGAAGAACGACCATATCACGTAAATGGGTTCGAATCACTGTTCCTGGTTCTGCTTTTTCTATATCATGAAGGAGTTTATCCTGCTTTCTGGTTAAACCTCGTTGTAAACTTCTTCTCATTCGAGAAGGAAGCATAGGGAGAATTTCGTTTAATGAAAGTTTTTTGACTTCTTCAATACTTAAACCATGAAAACGGAATTCCTTTTTTCTTACCTCAATCTTCTTCCGTCTTCGTTTCCTTCTGCTTCGTGATGATGAGCTAAAACCTGGGGATTTTGCCATAGTGTTTATTTCCTCCCAGTTCTTTTTGCAGCAATACTACCCACCTTTCTTCCAGGGGATGCGCCTCTTTTCACGGTGTATGGTTTACCAACATGCTGATGACCTCCACCACCATGTGGATGATTGACCGAGTTCATTGCTACTCCACGGACAACAGGATATTGCCGTCCTTTTTTTCGTCGTGCATGATGTTTTTTACCAGCTTTTAAGAATGGTTTATCTTTCCGGCCTCCACCAGCAACTGTTCCTATGGTGGCCCGACAGGATGAAGAAACCGTTTTGAATCTTCCTGAAGGAAGACGAATAACGGTAGTATCTGCATTATGAGAAACAACTGTGGCCACACTGCCACCAGTGCGAACAAGTTTACCTCCATCACCAGCTTTAAGTTCAACATTATAGATAGGAAATCCCTCTTCGATGGTTCCCAGGGTAACAACATTTCCCACTCGAACATCTTCTTTATCTGAGGAGAAACAAATGGTATCACCTATCTTTGTTCCCTCTGCAGCAAGCAAATGAAACATAGTGTTATCATCTAAGCGAACACAAGCAAGTGGTGCAGTGCGACCGGGATCATGAATGATATCTTCTACGACACCAGTTTTTTTCTCTGTTTGGTGTTGATATCTTATTTTTCCACGGTACCGATGTGTCGGGGCCCTGTATCGTCCCCGTGTTCTGCCTCTTCGTTGTTGAATTAATTTTTTTCCCATAGTAATTTCCCCTTAGAATACACCTATTCTCATGCCAATGTCTTCAGCGTTGTATTCAGGAGTGAATCGAACGATAGCATGTTTACCGTCCTTTCCAATTTTAGTGTTAATATGTTGTATTTTAACTTCAAAGAGTTGTTCAATTGCTTTTTTAATTTCTTTTTTTGATGTTTTTCGTCTAACCACGAATTCTAATGCATTATTCTTTTCCATGAGATTCATGGTTTTTTCAGTGACATAGGGATGAAAAATAATATCATAGGGATCCATTAGTTATCATCCTCCAATGAAGATAGTGCTGATTTTGTAATCACCGTTAGTCGGCCACTCACTCCACCAGGTGCAAGATGATTAATATTAACCTGTTTTGGAGCAACAACATCTACACCGATGATATTTTGTGCAGCCTTTCGTATTGAATCATGATCTGAAATAATAAGGATTGATTTTGGTGTTTTGTATTTTCTCCCTCTTCCTTTTCCTTTACCAGCGCGAATATGTTTTCCATTTCTTGCCCGTATCACATCATCAGAAATACCGAGATGATCAAATGCGTCAAGAACATCCTTTGTTTTTTTCAGTTGTTCAAATGCATCATCTACAATGATTGGTAGTGAAATTGATTCGTCGAAAAGATGTCCTCGTTTGCTGACAAGATCTTTATCCGCCGTAGCGGCCAGTGCTGATTTTCTGGCCAGTTTTTTTTCTTTTTTATTTATTTTTTCATGCCAATTTCGTTTGCTGGTAGGAGGATGTGCTCGTCTTCCACCCACGACACAAGGTGCTAATGCTGCCGCATTTCCCTGGGTAAGGCGTGGAACTCGTGACATACCTCGACCTTTTCCAACTGATGCAGTTGCATGTTGAGCTCCTGCAAGTGGATAAGCACCATAAGGGTGTCTGCGGTTAGATGAAAGAGTGTTAAATGATTTTTTAATGATATCTGGACGATGTATCGTTGAAAATATCTTAGGAAGCGTTATGGATTCTTTTTTCGATCCATTGAGTCCGTAAACTGTTACTTTCGCCATGGTGTTATACTCCTTGTTTACTTGTCGTTGAGATATAACTTATCTCTGCTTTTTCCAGTTTTACTCCTTTCTTGTATCGTATCGCATCTCGTAAACTGATCAGTCTTTTAGCTGGACCGGGGATAGAACCATGGATAAGCACATAGGGATTTCTGATGCTGCCATAATGTGGAAATCCTCCGGAGGGAGTGATTTCTCCTCCTTTTTCACCAATTTTCAGCACACGTTTGTTGTATTCTGTTCGTTGATGATATCCCATTTGTCCTGCTTGAGGAACCGTTTGTTGAATCCAATTAGGATGCCATGATCCCGCAGTTCCAATCATTCGTCTATGTTTTGAATTTTTATGGGTGAGCAGTTTTACTCCCCATCGTTGTACATGTCCTTGGAATCCTTTTCCTTTGGTGACACCAATGATATCAAGCATATCTCCTTCTTTGACGACATCATTGATTGAGACTTGTTTTCCAAGGATTTCTTTTGCATACTTAATTTGATCTTCTATACTTCCTCCGCTAATCCGCATTTCTCGGATTTCTGGTTTTTTCTTGGGAATACCAGTTACCAGTTTTGGTTGGGTATAGACAATAACTCGTATATCATCAGCTGAGTTGAGCATATCCCAGTTTTTGGGTTTTTCATTTTTTTGTAAGGAAAGGCGTTTTGATAAATCAGAATCAAGTTTATCAGCCCAAACCTCCCCAATGGTTCGCAGTCCATGATTTGTTTTTTTATATCCACGGATAGCAGCAATTTTTATTGGCGGGGTTTCAACAACAGAGACCGGCATGATGACTTCTTTTCCAGATGTTGTTGAAGTGGGTCGATAATCAATGACAAAGGCATGAGTCATTCCTGCTTTGTATCCCAGGAATCCTTGTATTTTTGGTTTATCTCCACCTTCCGGCCAGCTTTTGATGTGCGGTGTTTCTGCTCGGGCTCTCTTGCGCGGGGAATAACCCATTGATCCTCTTCTTGGATGATGTTTATTTGACATAGTATATCATCTCAGCTACTCGCTAAGGAGTGATTTTTCTAATGAGTGGACAGACGTCTTGTTCACACCGTGACATGATCACAGACAATCAAAAAACCTTTAGGGATTATCTGATATCGGGGTTCTATAGTTGAATTGCCCGATAGATGTCTGGTATGAACGGAGGAATTAGGCATGAAAAGAACCCTATTTAAATGTTATCCCTTGTAGAGTCTATTTTCCTAAAAAAAGTGTTATGATCAGTTTAGGATAATTGAGTAATATTATATAATATATATCTAATTATTGAAAGAAGGACGGTAAAAATCTTTGAAGATGAGGAATGAATGTGGTTGTCATAGTTGTTTTTTCTGAGGGGAGATTGTGAAAAATCAGCAGATGAAAAAAAAGGTTAAGAGATTGCTTCTAAAAATGGGTGTTTATCAGGGCTCTTGCCGAATAGAAAATGGTATTGTCACGTTGAATGGATCGGTGAACACCTATGATGAGTTTTTAAAGATAGGAAAATATATTGGGAAACAAAAAGGAATTGAGGGGGTAGTAAATAATCTAGAGTATCCAAAAAAAAGAGAAAGAAAAAAGATTTCGGGTAATTATGATGTAATAGGTAAAGCTGATATGGTCATTATTGGAGCAGGTGTGATTGGCTGCATGATTGCTCGTGAGCTTTCAAAATATGATCTTTCTGTTATCCTTGTTGAAAAGAAAGAAGATGTAGCAATGGGTACCACGAAAGCAAATAATGCCATGGTTCACACCGGTATTGGAGAAAAAATGGGTTCTTTGAAACAACGATTCTGTATTGAGGGTCATGCGTTGTTTCCAGATTTATCAGAGCAATTACAGGTTCCTTTCCGATATACGGGGATGTGGATTGTTATTACTACTGAAACTCTTTCTGGTTTACGTATTCCTCAGTTTTTTCGCAATTTGATTTCAAAATGGCTTCTTCCCACTTTGATATGTCGAAGAGGAAAAAAACTCGGTATTCCTATGAGCAAAGTGAGTCGAAAGGATTTTTTAGAAAAAGAGGAAAATGCGACCAAAAAAACCATTGCAGCAGTGTATTCGCCGACTTATGCGGTGACCTGTCCATATCGGTTGACTATTGCCCTTGCTGAGAATGCAGTTGAAAATGGTGTTGAACTGTTGCTTGATACTGAGGTGGTTGATATTGAAAAAAATCAAAATAGGATCAATGCAGTGGTGACCACAAAGGGTGTTATTCAGACATCATTGGTCATTAATGCAGCTGGTGTGTTTGTTGATGATATAGCGAGAATGGCAGATGCTCAGGAGTTTACTATTCATCCAAAGAAAGGGGCATCTATTTTGTTTGATAATGAGATGGAGGGGTTTGTTCATCATTGTATGTCTCATTTGGATATTCCTAAAAAACCGAATTATAAGGGTGGTGCAGTGATGTATACCGTTGACGGCAATATTCAGTGGGGACCAACGATAAAAGAAGTAGATGATAAAAAAGATGTCACCGTTACAAAAGATGAGTTAACAGAGATAATAACGCGTTATAAACGGTTGATCCCTGATTTTCCAATGTCTAAGATCATTGCTTATTTTTCTGGTTTGAGAGCATCATCGTTTACTGAGGATTTTATTATTCGGCAAGCAAGAGAGGTTGAGGGTTTGATTCATGTTGCGGGGATTCAATCACCGGGATTGACTGCTGCTCCTGCTATTGCGCTTCAAGTTATCGACATTGTTAAAAAAATGGGTTTAAGATTAGACAGAAAAAAGGATTTTATTTCTCAACGGAGAAAACCTGTTGTGTTTCGGGATTTATCTTTGAGTGAACAAAAGAAACTAGTGGCAGAGCAACCATTATATGGGACTGTAGTTTGCCGATGTGAAACGGTTACTGAAGCAGAAATTGTTGATGTGATTCAATCTGTTATCCCTGCAAAAACAGTAGATGCAGTGAAGAGAAGAACGCGGGCGGGGATGGGACGGTGTCAGGGTGGTTTTTGTTTATCAAAAGTAGCTGAGATTATTGCCCGTGAGCAGAATATTCCTGTCGAATCCGTGACTAAAAAGGGTAAAGATTCAAAGTTGTTTATTGGCAAAGCAAAATGTTTATTAACATCAGATTCGGATTATTCCTAAGCACATGAGTATCAAGTATCAGTGTGCAATCCATCTTTTTTAGAAGACTTTTGGAATGAGTCGCCAGGGTGTTTGTTTCATGAATTTTTGGTAATCTGTACCATATTGTTTAAGCAGATGTTTTTCTTCATCAAGGATACTGATTATCATTAATGGAACTGCAATAGTTGCGAGAAGCAGTGTTACCGGGGAGGTAAAAAAGAGTGCTAATCCATATCCAATGATGAGTAGTGAGGTATAATGAGGATGTCTAATGTAGGCAAAGATTCCATCGGTTACCAGTTGACCATGATATGCTTTATCCCAGAAGAATTCCCATTTAAAATAAAGTATTGAACCAAGCAGAAAGATGAGAATACCTGCTAGTATGGTTGGAATCTTTGGGGTGGAGAGCTGCCATATATTAAAGAACACGGTCTGTGGTCCGATGAAGATGATGAGAAGCAATGGTGCATAATGAAGAATAAATAGCATTCGGAGTTGTTTTGGTGGTTTATAATGTCGAAAATCCATGGTTTCTCTCACAATATATTTTTAATTTTTTTTACCAATTTTTTTGAGAGATACTTGTTTTTTTAAATTATTTTGATGCCACCATAATCAATTTGCATGTTCTGTGGTTTCAACGTATGTTTGGTATTTCTCATTTTCATCACGGATAGTTTCCGACGGTCCATGGTTGGATCAAAACTAAGGGTAATCACGCCATCAGCTAGAAACTCTGAGATTCCATCTCGGGAAAGATATGGTGATCCCATGTGAAGTTCTGAGGTAACAATTGATGTGGTTCCTGAGGTTTCTAGGGCATTCATGATGTAGCGAAGATGTCTTCTGCGAACGGGGCCTGGGCCAACTGATGGTGATTCCTCAGAATTGATAAAGCTGTAATTATTGTTTCCATTGTCGCTTTCTGATAGATACATCGGCATTTCTGAAAGCGGAGTAATAGAATCAAGAACGATTCGTTGGTAATCGCCAGAGAGAATCTCATCGGTCATGGTTTCATAGACCATTTTTTTGTTGATATTTAGATAACGGAATTTGGTTTTTCCTTCTTCGATTGATGGTTGGAAATCAAAACCTAGTTTTTTTGCTTGAAGAAGCAATCCATCCTCTTTTTTATCTAAGGTAAGATAGAGTACTTTTTCTTGTTCTTGAATTCCTTGATAGAGGAAATGAAAACACATAATACTTTTTCCTGCACCTGGTGGTCCTGATATAAGTGTGATGGATTTTTCAGGGAGGCCTCCCTGTAAGATGGTGTCAAGACCATTGATTCCAATTTTTTTTCTGGTCAGCATCTCTTCCTCATTGACATACATTTCTTCTGGCACCTTTCATCCCATTGTTGTAATAATGGTAGCGGTATATTATGTTAACCGTTGGTTATTTTGAGGTCTTATGCATCGATTAAAATCACCACATTTTTCCTTTTTTACAATTTTTTAGGGAGGGTGTTTTTCTGGTTTATAAGGTTTTAGGAAGGAAAAAAGAAATATTTATATAGTTTGTAAAATAAAAATAATAGTGATAATATTTGAGTGGGTGCCAAAAAACCATGAAGAACAAAGAAGCACACATCTGGGTTTGGATTCAGAACGGAAAAATCTTCAAATCAATCTCCTGTTTTGAGGATGGAACCATTCGAATCTACAACGAAAAAGATCAATTGATTCTAAAGAGAACCGGGCTTTCAAAACTGCAAGTCAAACAAATCGAACATAACATTATGAGATATGGTGCCAAGAAGCTCAATAAGAATGCTGAACCTTTCCGTTTTTTAGGAAAATAATTCAAAAATCAATATGAATCTGTTGATTTGGATCAACCACTATTCCTTCTTTAGTGATATCCATCGCAACGATCTTTTTTTCATGTTGTCCATATCGCATTTTTAATACTTCTATTGCACCTTGACGACCAGTCTGCTGATTCACATTATACAAAACGACTATGCCATCAGCAAGGAATTCCTCAATTCCAGTGTCACTAAACCTTGTCGGAAGTGGATCGGTTTCTGCAATCAGAAACGATGTTGCTCCGGTGTCTTCAAAGAAACTGAATAGCTGTTGCAGATACACTCGGTAATTTTTTTCTTTGGTAACAGATGCAGCGATTATAGCAGTTAAGGAATCAACAACAATTACATCTGGATTAAAATCTTTAGGGATGACCAGGGGTTTGATTTTATAGGATAGTTCAGTTGCAGATCCTGAGCCACCAAGAGACCCAAATTTCATCCTGAGAACATCGAGTGGATTGATTTTTTGCATTAAAAAATGACTTGAATCAACATAGGAGTCTACGTCATTCCAACCGAATGATTCCATGCTTTGTTGAATACGATCTTTTGTTTCTTCGAAACTAACGTACATACATCGTTTTCCTTTTGAGATGAGATTGTAACAGATTTGACGGCAAAAAATACTTTTTCCAGTTCCTGTTCCACCGGCTACCATCACCGTGTTTCCCTGAGGGATTCCTCCTTTTGAGAAAAGGTTATCAAAACCTGGAATACCGGTATTCAGCACTGCCTCATTTTTATCGGTGAAGGAGTTAGTTTCTTTAGCTTGGTCGTCATCTAAATCCATTGTTTCTATCTCTCATCCTTGTATTATATTTAAAGAGGTATTGATCGATAATCATTTTTTTATCAGTCATTCTTGCTCTTTCATTTTTTGTCAATCGAACATTTATCATCTCCATATAATTCGGTTCATAAAAAACCTTTCTTATCCACTATTTCATATTAGAGGTTCACTGCAGCACAGTACCCGGACCGATTTGTGCTCCAATGGTTACCACTGTTATTTCAACGCTTATGCTTTTTCCATTTCCTTCTATTTTTATGTATTCTGGCGAATCAACGGGATATTTAAGGATGCTAACATCATTATCTTCAATGGCTTCATTAAAAATAACCTGTAATGAATTGTTCCAGGCATCAAGAAAATCAGTGTAAATGTATATATAATTGGTAGCGGTAGGTTTTATTTCTGTTGAACTATAATTTGTGCGAATGTAACAGTTTTTAAATCCCCCTGTTGAGTTTTTTCCAGCGATACTATTAAATTCTGGAAGAATCCACTGAATGGCAATGGTTCCAGCTTGTGTTTCCCATGTGATGGAAGGATGTATCCTCATTGTTTCTCCATCAGCTTGTTTAATAATGAGTCCTCCACCTTCTAGAATTAAATCTTGATCAATATAATAGGAATTCATCGCATCTAATTGAATGGAGGTTAACACTTGATCAACAAAGGAATCGGTATCAATTTGGCTTTGTGTCTGATCAATTATGTCAAGTTGTCCAAAAGCTCGAGCGGTCACAAAATATGGAAGCTCTTTGCTCCCTAATGTTATTGGAGATGAAACAGGAACATCTTCCCCCATGGTTGTTTGAATATCAATAACTGATTTTAGAAAAGAAAACTGATTTTCCACAGTATCCATATGTTCTGCTTCCCGTTGTTCCATGATTTCAGGGATATAAACCAGTTGAATTGTAGAAATAATCACTGCTACTAATGCTACCAGGAGCAATGCTTCAATCACTCCAGCAACACCCTGACGTTGAGAAAAGAATATCCGACGATTCATATGTTTAATCATCCACCTTCCAATTAATGATTATGTAATTACTGTTTTATATGTATTTCTTGACCATATCATTGATTTGACAAAATTAATGAGTGATTGTTGCATTCATTATTATTTAATCAAAACACCATAATGTGGTTTAGATAAAATAATATTTGAGGTGAGAAAAAGAACATGAGTATGACCTTTGCAGAAAAAATACTTGCATCATATGCTGAGGAAAAAGAAACGATCCCTGGTCAAATTGTGACCGTGAAGCCAGACCATTTGCTCACACATGATAATACCGCTGCCATTATTCAAAAAATTACTCCGGAACTAGAACGATATGGCGTTTATTCTTCAGATCTTTCTGTTATTGTTCTTGATCATGTTGTTCCAGCTGCTTCTGAAAAAACGGCGATGAATCATAAAGCTATTAGAGAGTTTGTCAACAAACATAGTATCAATCATTTTTTTGATGTTGGTCATGGTATTTGTCATCAAATCGTTGTTGAAAAAGGACTTGCACTCCCAGGTAAACTAATCTTGGGGAGTGATTCTCACACCTGTTCATATGGATCGGTTGGAGCATTTTCATCTGGTGTTGATCGGACTGAAGCTGCATCTCTGATGTTAACTGGTGAAACCTGGTTAAAAGTACCTCAGAGTATAAAAATAAATATGGAAAACAACTTAGCAGATGGTGTTTTTGCAAAAGATCTTATTTTGCATATTATTGGCGATGTTTCAGCATCTGGTGCTACGTATTGTTCCGTGGAATATCATGGAGCGATAAATCAATTTACTATCGATGATCGATTTGCTATTGCAAACATGGGTGTTGAGATGGGGGCAAAAAACTCAGTTTTTTTCGTCGATCACATAACAAAACAGTATTTATCCTCGATTGGTGTAAAAGAAAATAAGTATTCACCAGTATATGCAGATGAGGATGCACAGTATCAGCAAGAACTAACTTATGATCTTTCTGATATGGTCCCCATGATTGCGAAACCACACACCGTTGATAATGTTACTCCAGCGAATTCATTACAGGATATTGATATTCAGCAGGGTCTGATTGGAACGTGTACCAATGGTCGGTTATCTGATTTAAAGATCGCTGCAGAATTATTGAAGGGAAAATCAATTCATAAAAATGTTCGTTTGCTTATTTTACCTGCTTCTAAAAGCATTCTCCAACAGGCCCTTCAGAAAGGATACATTCAAACTTTAGTTAATGCCGGTGCGATGATTCTACCACCGGGATGCGGGCCCTGTCTTGGTGCTCATCAGGGAGTTTTGTCACCGGGTGAACGATGTGTAAGTACTGCAAATCGGAATTTTAAAGGACGTATGGGCTCAAAGGAAGCAGAGATTTATCTAGGCAGTCCTGCTACTGTTGCCGCCTCTTCATTGAAAGGCCATATTGTTGATCCTCGGGAGGTGATTGAGTAATATGAATGTGTGGAAATATGGTGATGATGTGAATACGGATATGT
>JAWOBC010000121.1:0-2705 GCA_046498165.1 Thermoplasmatota archaeon | reverse complement strand
AATCAGCGGGAACAAATACCTATGCAGAAACACCACTTTCAAATCAACTTCTTGAATGGGCAGATACCATTTTTGTCATGGAACCTCACCATAAACAATCAATTCTAAAAACATTTGATTCCACAATACCAGAAAAACAAATCATCGTTCTAGATATACCAGATCGATACCAATATATGGACCCAACGCTTATTGATATGCTTAAAAAAAGGGTTTCGCCATATCTTTAATTAAATAAAGTTGAAATTATTTTATGCTATTTTCTTCTGTTGAGTGAAAAGATTTATATACCGTTTTTTCCCATCAGTTCCTTCATTCAGACCATTTAACCATTCATGGAGTCAAAAAGCAATGAACGAAGAAATGCAGCAGTTAAACTCACAAGCAGCTGAATATGCAACCTTGCTCGAAAAACTAAAAAATGAAATCGAAAAAATCATTGTCGGACAGGATGACATCATCGAAAAACTCATTCTTTCATTGATCGTGCAAGGCCATGTTTTACTCGAAGGAGTTCCAGGTTTAGCCAAAACATTGATGATACATACTTTATCAGAATGCATTGATTGTAGTTTTGTTCGCATGCAATTCACTCCTGATCTTCTCCCAGCAGATATCACTGGAACAAAGATCTACAATCATAAAGACATGTCATTTACCACGTTGAAAGGACCAATTTTTGCAAATTTTGTGTTAGCTGATGAAGTAAATAGGGCTCCACCCAAGGTGCAATCTGCATTACTTGAAGCAATGCAAGAAAAACAGGTCAGTATTCAAGGTGAAACTTTTCAGTTAGAACGCCCCTTTTTGGTCATGGCAACCCAGAATCCCATTGAATCAGAGGGAACCTACAAATTACCTGAAGCTCAGGTCGACCGATTTGTGTTCAAACTCTTAATCACCCATCCAACGAAAAAAGAAGAAATTGAAATCATCAATCGATTCACAGAGGGAAACAACCCAATACCGACAACTATGATGAGCATGAAACAAGTCCTAGAAATACAAGATTTCAATCAGAGGATCTATGCTGACGATAAAATAAAAGAATATGTTTCTGAACTCGTAGATGCTACACGTAATCCATCAGCATATGGCATCGACGCCCAAGATTACATTGAATATGGTGCATCACCTCGAGCATCACTTTGGTTAATACTTGCTGGAAAAGCACATGCTATGTTGCAGGGAAGAGGATATGTCACCCCTGAAGATATTCAAGCAATCGCCTATGAAACCATGCGACATCGCATCCTATTGACCTATGAGGCAGAAGCTGAAGAGATAACTAGTGATCAGCTCATTAAACAAATCCTTAACCAAGTCAAGGTCCCATAACATCACTTCATCATCGTAAACATTTTTAGGGAAAAACATGGAACAAACAAAGGAAATCATCAAACGCGTGAAAAAACTTGAAATCACTACAAAACAGTTAGTTGATGGACTGATCACTGGTAATTATCATTCCGTGTTCAAAGGTCAAGGTATCGAGTTTTCAGAGAGCAGAGAATACCGCATTGGTGATGACATCCGATCCATTGATTGGAAGGTCACTGCCCGTTTTAATCATCCCTACATAAAGGAGTTTATCGAAGAACGAGATCTTCATGTTTATTTTGCTCTTGATGTCTCTGGGTCAAGTAGCTTTGGTAATAATGTTTCCAAGCGGAAAAAAGCTCTTGAAATCGTCGCAAGTCTGATGTTTGCCGCATTAAAAAATAATGATAACGTCGGCGTGTTCTTGTTCACTGACACTATTGAACTTTTTATTCCTGCTCGAAAGGGAAGAAAACATGTATTAAAAGCCATTAGCAAAATCGTCGGATTCAAATCACAATCAATGAATACCAATCTTTCTGCATCACTTGAATATATTTCAAAAGTAATCCATAAACGAAGTATTGTGTTTGTGGTCTCTGATTTTTTTGATGATGATTTTCAGCATCCCCTGAAACTGTTGAAGAACAAACATGATGTTATTGCACTGAGAGTAATTGATAAAAGAGAACAAGAAATCCCCGATATTGGACTGATTGAACTAGAAGATGAGGAAACAGGAGAACAAATTCTCGTGGATACTTCAGATGAAACATTTCAGCAACGGTATAAGGAACAAATTGCTCGTCATGAACAACATCTGCTTCATTCATTACGGAAGATCAAGATAGATATGGTCAACATTCTCACCGATGAACCCTTTGATGTTCCATTGAAAAAATTCTTTAAACATCGATTACAACGGGTGATGCGTTAATGGCTGGATTTGATGATCCATTGTTTCTTATTGCTCTAGTTATCCTCCCTATTCTGTATGTGGTTTATAAAAAGATAACGGCAAAACGAAAAAAAGCAGCCATGAAATTCAGTCATCTTGCTTTTATTAAAACCGCCATGGGTGATAAGAAAAAAATAAAACGAGGTGAACTCTTGTTTACCTTCACACTACTCTCTATTGCTTTTATGATCATCGGGTTTGCTAATCCACATATTCCCTTGGAACAAACAAAGGAGGGAGTTAATGTAGTGCTGGTAATTGATATCTCTGGGAGTATGCAAGCAACTGATTATGAACCATCCCGTATCCAAGCAGCAAAGGATTCAGCAGAAATCCTGCTTACATCATTACAAAACAAGGACCATGCTGGAATCGTCACCTTTGAATCAGGGGCTACCACTGCTGCTTATTTAAGCCCCTATAAGGA
>JAWOBC010000047.1:0-5344 GCA_046498165.1 Thermoplasmatota archaeon | reverse complement strand
TGAGATCACGATACAAAATAATGATAAGCAGCTGTATGATATCATTGATTTACCTGCTCTTGTAGATCCAACTACCGCTTGTTCATCTTATCATAATGGAGTGCTAGATATCATTATAAAAAGAAAGCATCGATATTATAAAGGCATCCCAATTGATGTAGAATGAATATTTTTTATTCTCTTGTTTCTTTTCATAAAATAATTGAAGATTTTTTCTGTTTTCTCTTTTTTCCCTGGTTTTTTAACAGTTTTTTTCCTAAATTTTATTAAGGAATACGTTGATTTTGTGATGGTATTGTCCCATGAAAAAGAAATCCCTAATCCTCTTCATGCTCTGTTGCATTATCATTGTTGGTTTTTGTGGTTGTTCTACAAAAACACCTCGTGATGAAAATACTATCTATGTTGATATCAATGGTGGAGCGGATTACAAAAGCATTCAAGCAGCAGTTGACAATGCCTCAGCAAATAACACTATATCGGTGGCAGAGGGTGTTTACTTTGAAAACATTGAGATTAATTCAACCATTACCTTAATTGGTGCAAATAAAGACAAGACTATTATTGATGCAAATAATAGTGGTGATGCAATCACCATCACTGATCATGGTAAATTATACCTCTCTGGTTTTACCTTGAGGAATAGTGGAGATAGTTACTCATATCCGGATTATGATGCCGCTTTGGATATTAGTTCAGATCATAATCATATTGATAATGTAATTATCGCCGATAACGCTATTGGTATTTATTCATCCCATGTGAGCTATAATAATTTCACGAACCTTTCGATTCATTCAAATACAGATTATGGGATATATCTTTATTCTAGTTCAAATTATAATATACTTAGAGATATCGTATTTATGAATAATTCCTGTGCTCTCCGGATTAAAGGAGCTAGACACAATAAAGTTATTCATAATCACTTTGAGGATAATCAACGTGGAATGTATTTCTGCTGTGGCGCAAGGGAAAATCTAGTCTATCATAATCAATTTATAAATAATAGTCTTTGGAATGGTAATGATTATGTTGGTGGTAATGACTGGGATAACGGGTATCCTTCTGGTGGAAATTACTGGGATGATTACGATGGTGTTGATGAGTATGGTGGTGTTAATCAAACAAAGTCAGGTTCTGATGGTATTGGAGATGTTCCATATAATGTAACATCGGATGGATCAAAACAGGATCATTATCCACTGATGGAACCAATAAAAAATTAAGCTTGATTCATGATGCTGTTTTTCTTTCCTCTCCTTTTTATTAGATTTAACCTGGAAAATGAGGAAATGAAAAGGGAGGTATAGTGGGGAAATACCTCTGATTTGGAGGGAGGAAAGGATGGGATACGAAAAAGTAAATGGTATTTCCCCACTTGAAAGGAAGGGGGTTTTTAGAGAAGAGGTCGATAGATGTTTGTCACCATTTCGCCCGTTTTGAAAACTGATTCTTAACGATTTGCTTCATCTCTTATTACACCCTTCGTTAATATATGTGTTTATACTACTATAAAAACATTTCTTTATTTTTGCTTGTTTTTTGCTGATTTAAATGCATTTTTACCGATGAAAAAGCTACCTCTCAATCATTGTTTTTTTGTGGATTCAGTAAGGAGCGTAACATTACTCTTGGTAAAAAATCCATCAAAATCTCCAAAACGATGTATATATTCATTCACCAATAAAGTGGAGGCTGATGGTTCAGAAAACGTTTGTTTTAAACCTTCTGCTTCAGAACCAACAAGATCAATAAGAAACTTCATTCGATTCTTTGTTAAGTACTCAAATGTCTCTTCGATATGCTCCGTTTGAAATGCGAGATGATGAACACGGGTACCATAATTATGAATAAATTTTTCTGTGGGGCCAGATTCTTCACTGTTTTTATATGGGGTCACCCCTGATGTGAACACCATCGCAAAATCATCAGCGGACAACCGAGCAACATTGGTGATAGAATTGAATAATTTGACATATATAGAAAAATCAAAATGATAATTGGTTAACTCCATAAATTCAATGATGGCATTGTCTCGGTTTTCTGCTCTGACCCGCATGGCAGTGTGATCAAGTTGTTTAATGTGTTCTAAATAGTTCTTTTCTGGTTTTTTCAAAGCAATATGGATAGCTTGTGCTTTCATTGGTCTATACGTTTTCTGATTTGAATGCCATTGAATAAAACCAACTGAATTACCAGTATATGCGGAGGGAATGGTCTGAATAAACGAAAAATGTTCTCCTCTCATAATGTCAGGGGTTAAAAAACGAACTCCCCGTTCTTTTTGAATTTGAACATATCGTTTAAGATTTGGTGTGATAAACACAAATGTTTCCAATCGAGTATTGGGTAGATGTTCAGATTTCGGATGAAGATTATATTCAAAAAAAGGATTATTCTCATTTCTCATTTTTTCCTTTCTTGATTGAATCAAAAACGAGGCGGAATCAGGATGAGTGAGCACAATCGTTTTAAAATAATCATCCTCAAATGCTTCATGATAAGACAAACCTGTGAACCGAACGAATTCAGATGCTGCTGATATTTGAAGATGAGGTTCAGTATTGATAATAACTGCATCCAATCCCTTAACCAGACCTTCTAACCCAAGGTTTTTTCTTTCCTCTAAGATACGAGGGATTTCCTTTTTTAAAAAAGTGTCACTATTTTTGAAATTATACATATACTCTTTTGAGGCATGACAGCTTGGACATTTTTCAGCTTCATCTATCTGATGAACTGTCATACATTTTGCACAAATAATTTTTGCCATTATTACCCTCGATTGATTACATTCATTTTAATTAGCGATGAATGCATATAGTTGTTTTTCAATAGTTCTCATCTATAAAAAACTTCTCAATTGTTAAACGATACTTCCATTTTTCCAAAAGATTTTTTCTTCCCATGTAAAAAATATATTGTTGATTATCAACGGATTTAAATAACGGGTATTATTTCCAATTTTGTTTATGAACAGGTATTAACTTTAAGTACATGAAACCCTATTCCCAAAAGATTTCAGTAAACTCCCCCTTTTTCAACAGAGCGGGGTGGGGTAGCCAGGAGATCCCGACGGGCCCATAACCCGTAGATCAGTGGTTCGAATCCACTCCCCGCTACTAACCATATCCTTAAAATCAGATGGCTAAATACGTATTTTCAGATGAACAAAAAACCCATCAGATTTTGGGAGATAGATGCCTACAGAGGCATCGCCATCATTATGATGATACTTTATCATATTCTTTTTGACATCAATTTTTTAGATCTCTATCAAATAAATCTTCATCTTCCTGCCTTCAGATTGTTCTTATATCCCATAGGAACCTCATTTCTACTTCTCGTGGGTATTTCGTTAACCATCAGTTATTCAAAACATAACAAAACAAAAACCGAAAAAGAAGTATTCATTCATGTTTTTAAACGAGGGATAAAAATATTTTTTTATGGACTTCTCATCACGTTCATTACCTATCTTTTACTTGGTGAAGGTTATATTGTTTTTGGAGTGCTTCACTGTATTGGAATAAGCATTCTTTTGTCCTACCCTTTTCTCAAAAATAAAAAGGTAATCGTAAACCTCGCCACGGGAGTTATTTTAATAATACTAGGTATCATCCTCAGATTTTTTGTATTTGATTTCAACTTTCTTCTCTGGCTTGGTTTTATCCCAAGACATTTTTACACGCTGGATTATTTTCCTCTTCTTCCCTGGTTTGGCGTGGTGCTTATTGGAATAAGCCTGGGAAAAATATTCTATAAGAAAAATAAACGAAGTTTTCACATCAATGATTATTCAGAAAAATCAGTAATTTTTTTGCTCTCATATCTAGGAAGACATTCCCTTCTTATCTATCTATTCCATCAGCCCATCATCCTTTTTTTGCTATTGATGCTTAAACAGTATCTTTAGCATAATTAGAACTTCAATCCAAGAGAAGGAACATAAACACCGGAACCTTTCTTTATCATACCTACTTTTTTAACACTCATCTCTGAATGCTTCGATAACACATCAATTGCTTCATCAGCATCATCCTGAGAAACAATAACGGCAAAACCCATGCCCATGTTAAAGGTTTTATACATCTCCTTCTGATCGATATCGCCCTGTTCCATCAAAAAGAAGAAAACATCCTGCGGCTTAAAAAGATCAGTTAATTCAAATTGTACATCTTTTTTTAAACGTAACAGGTTTTTCAATCCACCACCCGTGATATGAGCAAGACCATGAACCGTTACCCTGTCAAGCAACGCAAGGATTTCTTTCACATAAATCCGTGTAGGCTCAAGAAGAACCTCTCCAATGGTTTTATCAGGATAAAACCCATGAGGAAATTTATCATTCATCGTAAATGGTGACTGTAAAAGCACTTTTCGAGCAAGCGTATACCCATTGGAATGCAGTCCGCTACTTTGGATTCCAATGATAACATCGTCTTCAGTGATGGTCTCACCGGTGATAATCTTGTTTTTTTTCACAAAAGAAAGACAGGTTCCCGCTAGATCAAATCCATTAATCAACTCTGGAAGAGATGCTGTTTCTCCGCCAATAATAGACATATTAGACTGTAATGCTGCTCTCTGTAATCCTTTTCCAATCTCTTTTGTGATCTCGGGATTAGGATCATCAATAGCTAGATAATCAACAAACGCAAGAGGTTCAGCACCCATACAAATAGCATCATTTACATTCATGGCGACACAATCAATGCCAACCGTATCCCATTTCTTTAACGCTGAAGCAATCAATACCTTACTTCCCACTCCATCCGTGCACAACACCAATGCATGGTCACCGAATTCTATCATCCCTGCATAATGACCACCAAGTGGTTTTCCAATGCCTTTTCTTTTTGATTCCATCTGTGAAACAAGTTGTTTTATTGCTTTTTCCTCTTTGTTGATATCAACACCTGATTCCGCATAGGTCATTTTTTTCAAGAAAACCACCACGTTTCCAAGATTTAGGAAACATGCTGCGGGTGATAAAGTTTTTGAATTTCCTCTGAGTTATCTGATTAAAAAGAATAGTTTTTCACAGATGGTTTCAGATGAAAACATTACAAGATATTGGAGAGCGAAACGCAGTTGAACAGATCAAAAAAATACTATCTGACCAAGAATTACCTGTTGAAATTGGTGATGATTGTGGTGTTTTCAAAGTTCATGATCGTTTTATACTGGTAACAACAGATATGATTTCAAAACATACTCATATTCCTCAAGAAATGACTTCTTGGGATATCGGCTGGTTTGTGGTCGCAGTAAATCTTAGTGATATCGCAGCGAAAGGTGGAACACCACAAGGAATAGTCATATCCTATGGTCTTCCTAA
>JAWOBC010000173.1:0-4480 GCA_046498165.1 Thermoplasmatota archaeon | reverse complement strand
TTCCGTCTTTTTTTTCTGAAAACTAATGGTGAGCGATACTCCCACTAGAACAATAAATATTGAAGCAATGATACTTGCGACGATGGCAAAGGGTCCTTTCCAGAGGGTGTATTGAATCACTGAGAAATGATTAAGATCATAAATAAAGTGAAAAAGAATCATTAAGAGGATAGCGATTCCTCTGAGGAAATCTAGTTCCCATATCCTACCGTCGCCGCTTTTTAGAAACATGTATTTCAAATTCGAAATATGATTTCCTATTTAAATACTGGCGGCAACAAAATTGATATCAGATTATTTCTTTTGATTCACATGCGGGATTAGTGATATTTTCGTTTTAGTTTTTATAAATATTTTCCCGGTCTTTTTTAAAGCAAATTTTTTTAAATCGTAGTTGTATATTTCACTTGAGGGTAAACATGGAAGATAATGACTGTATTTATGGAGTGGGATTAGAGGAAACGGTCACTCCGGTAAAGGTGAGAGATGCAATTATTCACTGTTTTTGTGAGGCAGATGATGAAATTATGGATCAATTATTTCAATCATGTGATTTTGGATCTGCTGAGGAGGGTGAGCAGAAGAAACTAAAGCACGTTGAAATTCTTATTAAAAAAATGTTTCAGGAGGTAAATGGAGATTTTGATAATCCTACCAAAGAATCTCTTATTGGTGTTATTGATAAATGTGCAGCGTATGCAGGGTCAGTACGAGATAAAGAAACAATTAACAAAAATTATGATGCAATTATGAGTTTGATCGAACGGTTAGAATAAAAAGATATGGTGATGGGTTTTTTTAGCGGCCATCATCACATGGTTCATTTTCTTCAAATGGGCCGGAATATTCTGCTTCATGTGGTTGCGTGCAGACATCCAGTGGTACTTCTTTCATGGGTTCACCGCAACATTCTGGAACATTTTCCTCTGTTGTTTTTATTGTTTTTCCGCATTGTTCACATTTAAACTCTTTTTCGACCATAATCTAACATCTCCCAATATTTTTTTTATGCAAATCCTTTGATTGCAGTCGCGCATCCTTTACATATTTGTTTGGGTTTTCCTTTGATTTCTACTTCTTCGAGATTTGATGGTATGTGTTGCTTTCCACAAACACAACATACATTATTTTCTGTCATATTATACATATGTAGTATCTTGTTTTTAATTAATCTTTCCTTGTTTTTTTGTGTTGATACTTGCTGTTGAATTTTAGAATTTTTTTTTCTATAGTATCAGCTCTGTTGAGATGGTTCAAATGACCATAATATGGTATCGTTGTCAGCTAAGACATAGTCACTACATCCTATTTCAGCATAGTTGTTATTAACATAATACTGCCAGTAATAGTCTTGATTGCCATTGGTATAGTTGCCAATGGATTCAATTAAAAATGAGTTATATCCTGAGAAATACTGTTTTTCAATACTTATCTGTTCATTGTTTGCCCATTCAAAAAGAAAATCAGCAACGGTAATATTACTCGTATTTTCAGCAGTGTATGAAACAGCCCAGTTTGGAGCTGAAATGCTTAATTCAACATCATGGACATATGTTTTTTCATTTGAATTATCTTCAAATAGATCACTGACGGAAACATAATAGATGATCATAACTAACATCACGGCGATACTAAGATATACGATAACATCTTTTTTTCTCGGTGTTTTTTTTGTCATCTATGGTTCAGTTCTCCTATTTACGAATGAATAATAAATGTTTTTCCGGTGAGAGCAATAAGGGCATACGCAGTCATCCATGCAGAATTAAGATCTTGGTTTTCTGTATAAAAAAATGATCCGTTTTTTTGTTGTTGATTAAGGAGGAAATCAACAGGGGAATGATTGTTTTTTAACCATGTTTTGTTAAGGGGTTGTTCATTTATTGAAGTAAGACTACAGAGAGCCCATGAGGTAGTAGCCATATTTGCATTTCCCCATGAATGAAAACCGCCATTGTTTTGTTGATGATTTTTGATGAATTCCAAACCTTGTTGTATACTTGTTTTTGAATCATTGGATTCAGAGATACTGAGGGCCATGATTGCTGCTGCTGTGCTGTCTACATCATTCCAGCTTCCATCTTCTTTTTGATGTGATATGATGGTATCAATGGTGTTTTGTATCATTGGCTCTGTTGAATTGATCCCAGCGGAGACAAGGGCGATCACTCCAAAGATATCATCATAGATATTATTGATTTGACCGATTTGATTTTCATAGTAGAAATCTTTGATTGTGGAAACAACATCAATACCACTCACGTTGTATGGGTTGAGATTGAACGCACATAACGCTAAGCAATGTCGTTCCCAATCTGTTGCTTTAGAGGCGTTGAGCTGAGCTGTTGAAGTAATGAGATATTGTTTTGTGCTTTCCCATTGGCTCAGATTTTCTTCTGCTGCGGCGATGGCTATCGCTGACCAGTCTGTTACTGAAAGTGAGGAAATGCAACCGTTTGGATCCGTTTGGTTTTTTAGATAAGAGATACCATTTTTAATGGCAGGATGCGTTGTGGGTAAAGGAAATGTTGTTTCTTGTTGTCGCATGAAAATAAGGCCGTATACTGCACCGGCAGCGATACCAATTACCAACAGGATGCTGATGAGAGACAAGGTTTTCATAGGTTCTATCTATTTTTGATGTTTCAGATATATTTAAACATATCATCTGTTATTACGATTGTTATCAGTATGGGTAATAAGATTTCAGTGTTTCATGCATTAAGCTCAGAAACGAGGATCAAAATGTTGAGATTGTTGTTGAAGGAAAAGAAACATATTTCAGCGCTTGCTCGTGAGATTGGAATTGCTGTTCCTGTTGCTTCTCGACATGTAAAGATTTTAGAAAAAGCAGATTTAATCGATAAAAAAATCATTGGTAATGTTCATCTGCTCTCTGTGAAACATGAAAAAATCGATCATTTGATGGAACCACTCGTGGAATCTGTGGAAGTGGAAATTGGTCAGGATGATCGTTTGGATGTGGCATTGCAGCAATTGCCTTTTGTTCGATTGCAGAGCCATGGCAAAGATGAATTTATTTATTCTGTTGATGGAAAAAAGGGATATTTTTTGTATGAAGTCGAAGGAAAAAACCCGGATGTTCCGATCAATGAGTATAAACCTGATCATGATGTAACGGTTCTGTTGAATAAATTGGTTTCAGTGAAACAGAAAAAGATTTTTGTAAAGATTAAAAAGAAAAAAAATGCTGAGAAAAAGTAGATTATGTTTTTATTCAGCGGTTATTACCCTTTGAGGTAACAATTATTATTTTAAAAGATACATTAATATCTGTTTTTCTCCTTATGGTTGTTGATAAGTATGGATGATATGAAGCAATGGACAAGTATTATATGTATCAGTATTTTTTTGATGATCAGTGTAACTGGGATACAGCAGACCACTGCAACGATATCAGATCCCCCCTATATTGAAGATGATTTGATGTTACCTGCTGATTCCACCATCCGGTTGTTTGCAGATACTAGTGGCTCATATTATAATATTAGTGCTACGAGTGCATTAGCGGCATTGGGGTTTGCTTCAACTCTTGCTGATTTTGAATATAAAATCAGTGATGAATATTCATTTGGGTTATTTGTTTATGAACTTGATGATTGGATCAATTCTGCTTCTGATGGCTGGCAATATTGGGTGAATTATCCAGATGAAGAAACCCCTCCTATGGTTGCTGCAGAAGATTATGAATTAGAAACAGGTGACACCATTGATTGGTTTTATGGTGGCTATGGGGTAACACCGGAAACATCTGAAATCGATATTAAGCTTCATATTACGGTTGAAGAGGATACTACTCCACCCGTTGTCGAAATTCTCTCTCCAAAGACAGGTGGTTTCTATCTTTTTGGCTCTGAATTATCTGTCTTACCAATACCCTTTTCCTTTGTCATTGGTGAATTACCTGTATCAATCCACTCGTCCGATGATCTATCAAGGGTTCATCATATTGAAATATTCATGGATGGTGATTTACAAAAATCTTTTTTCACCTCATCATTTCAGCAGACATTGACGGGGTTTTCAAATGGAAAGCATACCTTAACTGTTGTTGCTCATGATGGAGCAGAAAACAATAGAATAAGGGAGGAAACCTGTTTTCTTTATTCTAATTAATTCATTTTCTTTCAGTCTGTCCTCTTTTTTTATTTCTTTTATTTGATAATTGATTTCGCTCTGATACATGTAACTGAATTTACTTCTCTTTTTGAGATTGATAAAGGAGAACAAAAACTAAAAATAATATATGCGTAATAATATATTAGTAACATTCCTTTTTTTGTCTTTAGTATAAAAAAGGTATATCTTCCTATGGGGAGCAATAAAAGATGAATGGAGATGCCAATGTCGCCATTGCCTTACTGCTGACATTAATCGCAGGTCTTTCCACGGGTATTGGTAGCACTATTGCTTTTTTTATTAAAAAACCAAATGTGAAGTATCTCTGTTTTACTCTTGG
>JAWOBC010000183.1:0-9685 GCA_046498165.1 Thermoplasmatota archaeon | reverse complement strand
ATGATGCCTGGGATGAGTGGTTGGGAAGTATTTGATACATTAAAGGATAATCCATCTTGGAAAAACATTCCAATCGTGTTTTTAACTGCTCGAACAGATGATCTTGCTGAAGATGCTGGGAAATTTTTAGGTGAGGATTATATCGAAAAACCCTTTGAAATAGATGAACTCATTAAACGAGTAGATAAAATTATTGAAAAGAAAAAAGAGTAAACGAATTCTTTTTAGATTTTTTTGTTATCTTTCTTTTTTAGGCATGAACCTTTTAAAAGAAAAAAGAAATTTGCAGATTTCAGTCTGATTAAGGGGCAATATTTTTAAATTAGAAATGAAATAGTTATCTAAAGACAATAACACAATATAACATACTAATAAAATTTTAAGGGGGCTCATATGTTTCGTAATTTAAGAAAAAATCAGGCAGTTATAGGACTAGTGACTATTCTTTTGCTTCTTTCAATGAATCCAGCAAATGGTATTGCATCAACTATTTCGTCTCATTCTATTGATAGAAATTCGTATTCAGCAACAGAGATGAAACAAATTGAAGTGGACCTTTCTTTTAGTGATCCCAGTGTTGAAACATATGATGAAATCTTTGTTGTCCGAGTTTCAGAAACAAATTACAATTGGAGGAATCCTGGTTATCCAGTCATACCTGCATATAGTGAAACATTTTCGTTGCCCTTTGGTTCAAAGATTATGAATGTTTCATATGACATTTCTGATCCTGAGATTATCCCGGTTTCCGGTTTATTAGCCAGTGGATCCTATCCTTCAACGGATAAGGATAATATGATTCAAGAACCTATGTATGATCCTTTGGTTTATCAACAGGATTCATTGTATCCTTTGGATTGGGTTGATATACGTACTGGTGGTGGATTGGAATTCGGTGAACATAAGACATTTTGCGTTCTCAGAGTGTATCCGGTTCGTTATAATCCTGTGCAAAGTCATCTTCAATTTAGTCGAAACATATCAGTTACCATTCTTTATGAGGAGCCCAATAAACCAGTCCTTCAAGACCCCGATATCTATGATTTACTCGTTATTGCCCCTGAAAAATATCATAATACGTTAGAACCATTGTTAACACATAAGGAAAAACAGGGGTTAAAGACAAGATTTGAAAGCACTGCTGAAATCTATGATCGAATGTTTTGGGAGGGCCGGGATAATGCAGAAAAAATCAAATATTTTCTCAAATATGCTGTTGAACAATGGGGAGTAACCTATGTGCTTCTTGTCGGTGGTCTAGATGGGCAAACAGCAAAGTGGGATATCCCAATTCGGTTGAGTCATGTGGTTCCACCTGATGAACAGGAATATGCAGAACAATCATTTATCTCTGATTTGTATTATGCAGATATCTATGATAGCAACGGTGGTTTTTCAAGTTGGGATTCAAACAATGATAATGTGTTTTCCGTATGGAATGAAAGTTATCATGAAACCATGGATTTGTATCCAGATGTGTATCTTGGTCGACTTCCCTGCCGAAGTAAAGCGGAAGTAAGGGTGCTAGTGAATAAGATTCTTCAGTATGAAACACAGACGAGTGTGCAGGATTCCTGGTTTTCAAATCTTGTTCTTGTTGCTGGTGATGCCTATGCTGATGCGATGGGTTTTAATGAAGGTGAACTTATCGCAGAAAAAGCAATTGAGCTCATGCCTGATTTTAATCCGGTTCGGGTGTATGCGAGAAACAACCCGAAACAAGATATTGACCGGAAAACCGTTAATACTGCATTGAATAAGGGTGCTGGTTTTGCCTATTTTTGTGGACATGGGAGTGTACGAAGTTGGAGTACTCATTTTCCACCTGATGGAAAAAACTGGACCGCAGGTTACACGGTTTGGGATATGATGTTTCTAAAAAATAAGAATCGATATCCAGTCACCGTTGTTGGTGGTTGCCATAATGGTCAGTTTGATGTGACCATGATGAACATTATATTAGGGATCATGGAAGATGGATTGCATTATTTTAGTAAAGAAAAAGGAAACTGGGGTGATTACTGGTTTAGTCAGTGGATTCCTAATTGTTGGGCATGGTGGCTGACCAGTAAACCTGGTGGTGGTGCTATTGCAACGATAGCCAATACTGGTTTGGGAACACATGGTGAGAATGATCAGGATTACAATGGGATTGCTGATTATCTTGAAGTGTTAGATGGCTGGTTAGAATTACGTTTTCTCCAACTTTTTGGTGAAGAACATCAAGATATTCTTGGTGAAAACCATGGGCAGACTATCACTGAATATTTACATCAATTTCTTGCTGATGATTGGAAGATGGATACCAAGATGGTGCAGCAATGGGAGCTTTTCGGTGATCCCAGTCTGAAAATCGGTGGTTATAATTAAAAAGGAGTGTTCTTCACTAATTGTGTATAAAAAAAAGAAAAAATGAGAGATTGATTGTGATATGATTATTTTTTCTTAAGGTATGGAAGACCAGTTCTCTTGTTCACGCCAACAGTATAATTTGCTGGTTTATCACAAGGAGTACCACTCTTTGGTTCTTTTTTACTAAAGAAATAGATTGTTTGGTTTCTTCCACCTTTAAGCTTCACATCTCTCGTATATAATGTCCATCCTTCATATTCGTAGGTCATATTTTAACCTCCTATCCCCAATATGTATCTTGTAATTTAAATCTTTCCTTATTTTTCCCTTTTTCGCTAGGGTTACAAACAGTTTTTATCAGAAACATTACCTTTTTGCTCATAAAACAAAGGATTCCTTTTTAAAAACATTCATTTTTGTTGGGCTTTTAAATATTTTTCAACGATTTCAATGGCACAGAGATTCCCGCACATACTGCAGGAGTTTGTATCCTCAAGTGGCGCTCTTTTCTCCCGGTATTGTTTGGCTTTGTCCTTATCAACACAGAGTTGGAACATGGTCTCCCAGTCTAGGTTTTTCCTTGCTCTGCTGAATTGTTCATCGGTATCTCTATCGATTCCTCTGGCAAGATCAGCCGCATGAGCAGCGATCCGTGTGGCAATAACTCCTTCTTTGACATCATCAATATCTGGCAGGGATAAATGTTCTGCTGGGGTAAGATAACAGAGGAAATCAGCGCCAAAATATCCTGCGAGAGCACCACCGATGCCACCGACAAAATGATCATAACCCGGAGCGATATCAGTAACTAGTGGTCCTAACACGAAATAGGGTGCATTACTAGTGACTTTTTTCATGACTTCGATGTTTGATTGAATATCATTTAGAGGCATGTGTCCAGGTCCTTCAACCATGGTTTGAACTCCTTTTTTCCGTGCTTGTTCTACCAGTTCACCGATGATAAGCAGTTCTTGGAATTTTGCTCGGTCGTTTGAGTCATATAATGCTCCTGATCTCATCCCATCTCCAAGACTAAGGGTGACATCATATTCTTTGGCAAGATCAAGAAGGTAATCAAACTGTTTGTAGAGGGGGTTTTCTTGTTCGTGATGAAGAATCCAGGCCATATGAAATGCACCACCGCGGGAAACCATGGGGATGAGTCGATGTTGTTTTGTTAATCGTTCAACACTGACCTTGTTAACTCCGACATGGACGACGGCGAAATCAATACCTTGTTTTGCTTGTTTTTCAAAGGTGTTGAACATGTCATCTTCTGTCATATCAACAATTGCTCCATGTTTGGAGACGGCTTCAATGGCGGTTTGATAGATGGGAACGGTTCCAAAGGGGACCGTGGTTGTTTTCAGTAGTTTTTTTCTAATATTATCAAGATCGCCACCGGTTGATAGATCCATAATGGCATGAGCACCAGAGGTTAGTGAGATTTTTGCTTTTTGTATTTCTTCATCAGGTTTGCAATATTCCCGTGAGGTTCCAATATTTGCATTCACTTTAACCCGTAGGCCTTTACCTATTCCCACTGGTTTTGGTTGATGAATTGGATTATAGGGAATAACGATGTTTCCGGAGGCAACTCGTTTTTTGAGGAGATCAAGGCTGATGGGTTCTTCTCTTGCTATTTGCTTCATCTGAGGAGTAATAGTTCCTTTTTGCGCCTCTTGAATCTGTGTCATGATGATTCTTCCAATCAAAGTGGCCCTATTTTAATACTTTTAGTTAAGCATATTGGTTCTACCAATGTTTAACAATGGTTTTTAGGAAGTTTTTTATCATGAAGTATGGTATCTGTTTATTGCAGAACCATGAGGTTGTTGATGATGGTATCAGAAAAAGTTGATCAAAAAATAAAGGATCTCAATGAGATAAGAGGCATCTACAAACGAGATTTTGAGGAAATTAAGAAAAAGTATGAGGATGGTGAAGTTTCAAAGGATTATTTTGAAAAAAAGAAGAAGAAATATGATAAAAAATTATCTGATATCCGAGAAAAAATCCATACTCTTGAGTTATCGCATGATGATAAATAATGAAGGATCTTGCAAGAGTCCACTTTTTTCTCTTTGTATTGCTGAAAAGAAAGGTAGTTCATCTGATTTTTTCAATAGATACTTTTATATCTGAGACCTCTATTGCGGCTGAACTTCAAAGTGGTGAATAACGCATGATTAATGCATACATACTGATTGCTATGCAACCGGGAGATTCGGAAAAAGCAATTGCTGCTATGAGAAAAATTGAAAAAGTCTCAAAAATCTCAGTGGTAGCTGGTGATTATGATATCGTAGTTAGAACCCAGGTTGAAACATTAGAAGATTTACTCAGGGTAACGGATAAAATTCAGTTAATCCCTGGAGTGAAAAAAACAACTACGCAGGTTATTGAAAAAGAAATCGCATTATGAGAATAAGAAAGAAATATCTGTTTTATATTCTGGCCTTTAGTTCTGCCATCATCGCCGCGATTAATTCTGGTGTAGATGCAACAGTATCAGCGTGGTATATCACGGATGCATGGGCCTTGGGTCTTGCTATTTTTTTGATTGGGATACCGGTTACTATTGTTTTTGGTCTGGTTTTTTCTATCCCCTATAAAAAGAAAAGTGTTGGATCAAAAGTCGTTGATCCATCTTTTAAACGATTACGATTGCTTCGCAAACAGGAGGTTAAACCACAGATTCTTGCTGCATTTGGTAATGCCTTGTATACCATTGGCTATTTTGCTTTGTTTAGCATTCTTGGCGATCCTTCTATAGTGCTTCCGTTTACCCAGGCCGTTATTTTGTATTTAGTGGCCATAGAATCCATTAGTGAAAAGGACATGCCCACGCTTTCAGAGATTCAATCTATTTTAATTGTGAGCTTTGGGGCTATTCTTGGGTCCATCAGTTTATCTGGGAGTCTGAACCTTGAATCCATAATTATTGTATTCTTCATCATTAATCCGGGTTGGGTGCTGTTAACTGTTTATCAACGAAAGTTGAAATGGTTACGCATTGATGGTGAATTCAATGATTCAATTAATATTCGATTTTGGAATATTATTTTTGCTTGTCTGATTACTGTTATTATAATTTTTATTTATGATCTATTTATGGGATCGAATCATTTGAATGCTGGTGTAGTTGCTCTCTTTGATCAATTCTATTGGGTGTTATTGATTGCCATTGGTGCGTTTTTTGCCTTGGTCTTTTACATTAGAGCACTTGGAATCGGAAAAGCTAGTGTAGTGCAAGCAGTACGATCCTCTATCATCATTTTTTCTATTCCTGTTTCAATCGCTCTTGCTTCATTTGGAATTATTGATCCCTTTTCGATGGATCCAACTTTATTGGTGATTAAAGCAATTGGTATTATCCTCATGATTCTTGGGATATTATCGTTTTCTTTGAATCTAGTGAAAGCATATATTTTCATTAAAGTAAAACCAGGTTTTCCTCTTGAGGAAACCATGAATCAACTGTGGAATATCCGTGGGGTGACTCGGGTGACGGCAACAGCGGGTAAATATGATTTCATCGTTAAAATCAGAACCAGAGCCTTGGTGAAAGGTTATGAAAAAATCATTCGACGGATAGAACATATTCCTGCGGTTCGTTCATTTAAATGGGAATCAGTGTTGAAAGAATGGGATGAAATTTAATTAAACCATAATGTTCATAGCTGTTTTCTGCATATTATCTATTGTTTTAAGGTGATCAAATGTTTGATGAACGATATAAAAAATTTGCTGATATCCTATTGAATCATTCCCTGTCTATTAAAAAGGATGATCTTTTTATCATGAATGGATCTCCGCAGACGACACCCTTACTTTCTGCAGTTTATCAGGGGGCATTAAAAAAAGGAGCTCATCCCTCGGTTCGTATGGGTTTGGAACATTTTTCTGAGTTGTTTTATAAGCATGCTACAAAGGAGCAATTGGAGTTTGTTTCTCCCTTACATCGGTTTGAGGTGGAACAGGTTGATGCGCGTTTAAGCATATTAAGTCCAGAAAACACTCGATATATGACCCATGTTGATCCAAAGAAACAATCGATTCGAAGTAAATCACAGCAGCCGATTCATAAGATTTTTTTAAAACGTGCTGCGGAAAAAGAATTGCGTTGGTGTGTCACTCAGTTTCCCACTAATGCTGCGGCTCAAGATGCTGAGATGTCCTTATCCGAGTATGAATCTTTTGTGTTTGATGCTGCTCATGTTCAGGAAGATGATCCCGTTGCGTATTGGGAACATGTTGGAAAACGTCAACAACGATTTATTGAGATACTTTCTTCCAAAGATATGATTCATATTTTAGCAAAAGATACTGATTTAACGCTTTCGGTAAAGGACCGGAAATGGATTAATTGTTATGGAAAAGAAAACTTTCCTGATGGGGAGGTGTTTACTGGTCCCGTTGAGGATTCAGCGGAGGGTTTCATTCATTTTTCATTTCCCTCGGTGTATGGTGGTCGACAGGTTGATGATGTGAAACTCTGGTTTGAAAAAGGAAAAGTGGTGAACACGGAGGCATTATCGGGTCTTTCGTTTCTTAATTCTATGCTTGATACTGATGATGGAGCAAAACGATTGGGAGAGTTTGCTTTTGGATTGAATGATGGTGTTAAACGGTTTACCAAAAATACCTTGTTTGATGAAAAAATAGGGGGAACTATTCATCTTGCTGTAGGCAGTGGATATCCGGAAACCAAAAGCATTAATGTCTCTGGGATTCATTGGGATATGGTTTGTGACCTTCGTAAAGAGGGTGAAATATATGCTGATGATGAATTGATTTACCGACATGGAAAATTCATCATTTAACGTGATGTATAAATACCGCTTATCTATATCATTTCTTCCGTGTTGTTATGTGTGGCATTGTGGGAATAATCGGCAATAAACCAGTATCACGCTTTATCTATCATAGTTTGTTTGCTATCCAACACCGTGGACAATCCTCAGCGGGAAAATTAACCTATGATGGAAATATTCATGTGATTAAGGATGCGGGATTAGTTCGAGATATTTTTGATGAGGAAAAAAAGATTGATACACCTGGTTTTGTTGGTCTTGGTCACACCAGATATTCAACTGCAGGAATGGATGATTTAGAATCATTGAAACGCAATGCTCAACCTGAATATTTAGTGATTCCCTTTCTAGCAGCAGTACACAATGGAAATATTATTAACTGCGGAGAAGTCAAAAAGAAATCACCAAGAACACCGCGAACAGGCTGTGATATTCAATGTTTGCTGTTACCTATGGCTGATGAACTCTATAAAAAAGAGCTAACTGTTGACGTAATCATGAATGCCTGTGAGAAGATCATGCATCAGGTGAAGGGGAGTTATTCTAGTTTGTTTTTAGCTGACTCAGGAGATAATCCATTTTTGTTTGCCGTTACTGATCCTCATAAGATCCGTCCTTTGGTATTGGGTAAACATAATGGGATGTATTGTTTAACTTCTGAAACTCGTGTGTTTAAAAAATCGAATTTTGAATATGTGAAGGATATCCCTGGTGGATCAGCGATTATCATTGATAAGAACGGAAAGATCTATGAGAAACAGATCATCAAGAAAAAAGAAACTCCTTGTATGTTTGAATTTGTGTATTTTGCGAAACCAGATTCTCGTATTCGGGGTCGATCAGTGCATGATGTCCGAGTGAACCTTGGTCGTCAGTTAGCAAAGAAACATCCGGTGAACGCTGATGTGGTGATACCAGTTCCTGAATCCGGGCGTCGATATGCCTTAGGTTATTCCCGTGAATCCGGTATTCCCTTGGATGAAGGGATTATGAAGGATAAAGCGGAACGATCCTTTATCCAACAGAAACAGGAAAGCAGGGATAAAGTAGTCAAAGAAGGTTTATCTTTTTTACGCGCAGTGATTGGTGGAAACAAGATCATTCTAGTAGATGATTCCATTGTTCGAGGAACGAATGTTCGTAAGCTGGTTGAAGGAGTCCGTCGAGCAGGTGCCAAAGAGGTTCATATTCGAATTGGTTGCCCACCTCTTATTGCTCCTTGTTATCTGGGTATTGATATGCGGAGTCGTAAAGAATTTTTAGCTCGAGATGAAAAAGGAAATGTAAGAACTTGGGATGACATTTGTGAAGAAATCGGTGCGGATTCCTTAGCGTATGTGGAAAATAATGATCTTCAGAAGGTTATTGGGTTTCCAGTGTGTCGGGGTTGCATTGATTTTCCCGAGGGGTATCCTTCTGAGTTAAAAAAAGATGTGTTAGCTCTTTATGAACAGGATAAAGATGGAAAACGTGCGTATGAGTAAACTCGTTGATACAAAGCGTTTTTGTATCTAGACATTGTTTTGTTCTTGTAGATTATGATTGAAATCGTTGCAGGAACCATTGATGAACAAATTGTTACTATTCTACAGAAACAGTATCCAGTGACCATTGAGGATCTTGAACAGAAACTGCATCTTTCCCGAAAAAGTATTGTTCGGGTGTTACATCAGTTTGAAGTAAAAGGCATTGTTCGGTTGGAACCCTTGCCTGATAAAACCTTTATTCGCTTGCTTCGTCGTGATTTTAAGATTACTCGAAAAAAAAGACAGCGCAAATTCATCAAACATCATCGCAGAAGTAAACAATTCACTCCATTAAATAAGGATGATAATGATGATATGATGTATGGTTAAGCGTAGTTATCTACGACATTAACCCAAACGATTGAGATTTCCTTTGGTGGTTGTTTGTTATATTTTTTTCCCATCTTTTCCTCACTAATACTGTTTTTTTTATTTTTCCTATTTAAATCATTGGGGTAAATTTATCATTTTTAACGTTCACTTTAAAAAAGGATGGCATTAGATTCTAGTTTTTTTAAAGGATGTTATTTGATGATTTGAACGATGTGATCATCAACAACTAAAAATTCCGTGAGTTCATCACTGGATTGTAATTGTTTAATTTGATCATAATCAAGGATGTGTTCATAGGTTGATTCAACCCGGCTACCACTGGGGCACCATCCTGAAAGAGTAAGATGATCTACATCAAAGTTTTGCACACTGCCAAGAATGGTGAAAGATTTCGCTTTTGTTTGATATGAACAGTTGGTACATTCTAGAACTGATTCATAGGCTACATAAGGATTGTACATATCCTCAACTGGGTCTAATTGCATGACAATAAGATTTCCTCCGCATTTCGGGCAGGTTAATGAATGCTGAGAAACTGAATCCCATAGACTGCTTACCATTTTTGTTTTTGTTTTCATATATCCCATGGTTCACCACATATTCCCTCTACTTCCATATTATATTACTCTGTTCTCTCATAAATACTTTGTGAAAAAC
>JAWOBC010000171.1:0-6171 GCA_046498165.1 Thermoplasmatota archaeon | reverse complement strand
AACACACCAACACATCATATTCAAACAACTGATGATTTTGATCCATTAGTAGACATACAACTCACCATAGACATCCAAGCAATACGAGCGATTGATACCATCGATGACACTGGAAAAGCAGATTTCTACCTCAAAATAATCATCAATGAAAACGAATTCATCAGCCCAACATGGCAAAACACCGATTATCTCTATCATCCCTGGTCTGTTTCAACAGACATCCCAGATAACAACCAACATGTATCAATCACCATACAGCTCTGGAATCATCAAGATAATGATCCGGATTTTCTCTGTGATCTCAGTCCACAAAGCGATACCCAGCAAGTTCATCTGAACTATAACATTGCAACAGGCCATTGGACGGGTGATGATCACCTTGGTGATACAAGTGGTTATGGTCGATTAAATGGCTGTGATGATGGCAGTATGTATACGCATGATTTTGATGCAGAACTTTGGTTTGATATATATCAGAATGATTATGATGGGGATAAAATTCCTTATTGGGCTGAGGTAAATGATCTTGGAACAGACCCCACTGTTGATGATACCTACTTAGACCCTGATGGAGATGAAATTCCCACTGTTTGGGAATGGAAATGGGGATATGATCCCCACACCTGGGATGATCACCATAACCTTGATCCAGATAATGACAGTATCAATAATTATGAAGAATATCTTACTCGGGATTTTTTATCTGATCCATTTCGAAAGGACATCTTTTTAGAAATCGATTTCATGGAGGACGGACCCAACGGAGAAAACAACACCATGCCTGATGAATCCATCGAAATCATCAAAAAACCATATCATCGACGAAATATCATGTTTCACATCGACACCGAACAAGCAGGTGGAGAAATCGTTCCCTTCGACAATTATACGGTGCAAGAAGAAATACTCAATATTTATCAAAACTATTTCCTACACAACGGAGAACATGCCTGGAAAAGAGGCGTCTATCATTATGGCATCTTTGTCTATCACTGCAAACCAAATGGATTCGCCTTCTCAGGAAGCGAAGGGGTCTTCTGGGGATATGGACCAGGAACCAATAGTTTCATCATCGAAAGTCAAACCATGGAACGCATCGCAGAACGACTCAACAAACCATTACCATATATCTACGCAGCATCAGTCGTCCATGAAATGGGACATAACTTTGGCATCCGATTCGGTCATCCCTTCGGCTGCGACAACCGTCACAGCACCAAACCATGGTTTCCCAGTTTCTGGATCTTTCTCAGCTACAAAAGCATCATGAACTATTTTTACACCTATGACATCATGGATTACTCAGATGGAACCAATGGAATTTTTGATTTCGATGACTGGAGCGCAATTGATCTCACCTATTTCGAACCACGATATGAGTGCACATAACATATTGAATCTAGCTATATATACAACGGATGTCACCCTTATCTTCTCTTGATTTTTTACCCAATTCAAAACAAAGTTAACACTACAGATCCACAAACATCGAAATAACAATTTTTTTATATTAAAATGAAATAATGACACAGAATGAAGGAAAAATTGACGATTTTACAAAAAATCCGTGAATTATTAATATTAATTCGTATTCAACAAGTTGGCACTTCAGTTACACCCATTATTGGTGCACTGAGTGTGAAAGGCGCCATGCTTGATATTACAACTGCTTTTCTTCTTTTTCTCATTGCTATGATCATCAACATCGGCGGACAAGTTCACAATGACCTCTGCGATCTCTCCATAGATAAACAATCAAAGGAATTAAAACATCGACCACTGGTCAAAGGAACCATATCAATCAAACAAGCAAAAACCATCATTCTATTCAATCTCATCCTCGTGCTTATTGTTCTCTTCTATTTTTTCCCATCCCTTTATGCTATCCCCACCATCCTCATCGGGTTTGGATTTGGCGCGCTCTATAACATTTATAGTAAAAAGCTCCCAGGAGCAGATCTTTTTCTTTCCATCTCAATGGCATTATTTTTCTTATTCGGGGCCATAGTAGTCACAGATAACTTCCAAGGATTCCAGGATATCTCTACAACCACCTGGATTCTGTTCATCCTCATTTTCATCCATGTTTTTCTCATGGATGCACTCGGCGGTGGATTAAAAGATGCAGAAAACGATAGAAAAGCAGGAGCAAAAACCCTGGCTGTATATCTTGGAGTAAAAACAAATAACACATTGTTCATCCCCAGATCATATAAAGCAATTATTCTCATCTTTGAAACAGCAACGCTAATCTTAACTGCATTTCTTTATATTTGGATAGAACGATCGTATCATATCATCCAACTCATTTTTATCATCCTTCTTTTAATCGGCATGGTTAGTGCAACCATTCGGTTATTGTCCATGGAATTTTTTGATCGGAAAAAAATTAAATATATCAATCGAAACCATGAATTATTCGGCTATCTCCTCGTACCAATGATTCTAGTGAACACAACAGGTATCTACTGGTTTGTATTTTTAATAACATTACCAATTCTGTGGTTCATATTTTTCAATTACCTGTTATATAAGGACAGCTGGAGAAAACCAAAGACATTCTAAAACAACATACTTCATACCATGCTCAGATATTCCATGATTTGAAGATTATCAATATTTTCAACAGTGTCATCAACAACAATCTTTCCTTTTATCCCAACATGATATCTCCAGTAAGAAGCAATAAACACTTTGCTATAATGAATATGTTTTACATCAATACTGAGAGACGCCTCAATTTGCTTCTTTTTAACAGTATCTCGAAAGTTAAATGTGAAAAAAGTGGGGATTTTTCTCCGTTTATATCTGATAAAATTATTTGCATTAAAAACAATGTTCTCGGGATTAACAGCATAAAAACCATTGCCATCAACATTGACAATAGCTAAAAGATCCTGCAAACCAGATCGTTTCAGGACATTAGCCCAAACAATGTTAAATGATTGACTTTTTATCTTTCCCCAATACCATCCTTTCCCATAGGTTAAGACCGAGGAAGGCCGATAATTCCAATTATGATCATGATACCCTATGCCATCAACGGAAACTGTTTTTCCATCATAACTGATCTCACCCTGTATCCTAGCCTTTGGAAGAGCAACCGTCCAACTTTCTTTTTTTGTTTCAATTTTAAATCCTTCCGTAATGGCAGAAAAAGAAAGATCCGCAGAACAATCATCTATGCTCACAGTAACCCGATAAATCCATTCCTGATTTTCCTTGTATTTTATTACATCAAAACCCATGACCTGTTTATCATTGATTTTTACCAAGGGGAAATCCGTTGACGTGTGAAACTGGTTAAAACGAAAACGTTTTTTCTTCTCAAAAATAATGGTATCCTCATGATACAGTTCAAAAAAAATCAGAGCCATCCCCTGTTTTTTTCTTGAAAACGTTCTTATTCCAATATGAAAACTATAATTATCTGAGAAAACTCCATCAAAATACCACCATTCAGCGGCAACTCGCTTTGATCCATGAAATGCATCATCCTTTGGTTGAATTGGTTCTACATTATGCATATCAACGCACCTGAACTATGATTTTGTCTTCTTCCATTGAATAAAACAGCCAAAAGTAATGAAAGCAAAAAAAGAGGGGTCAGTGAAAAAAGAAACAATCCAATAAGATCATCGGGCAGCCTTTGAAAATAACGAAAGGTTCCATAACACTGCAACAAGGTTGCAACCAATAGAAAGATCCCAAATACCCTCCAACTTGATTTATTCACAGTCTCTGAAGGAATCAGATGAATTTAAAATTTTCTTTAATAAAAACAAACAAACGTTTACTATTACAATATTTTTTAATCATTTATAAACAAATATAAATGAATAAATCCTGTGAAATCGAATCCAATCAAGCGATAACAATTCATTAGACTTATCTTTTATTATCACATGCCCTTCTGCTAATGAGACTACTATCATGGAATGTCAACGGCATACGAGCAGCAGATCGAAAAGGACTGTTTAGCTGGTTTCAACAAGATCAATCAGATATCCTCTGTTTACAGGAAATTAAAGCCCTTGCCGAACAATTCCCTGCACATCTGAAAAACACACCGGAATATCATGTGTTCATCAACCCTGCAGAACGCAAAGGATACAGTGGCGTGGCCACCTACAGTAAAACAAAACCAAAAACCGTGAAACAGGGATTTGGTATCGATCGATTCGACAAAGAAGGACGCATCCTCATCACAGAATATGAAGAATTTATTTTATTTAACATCTATTTTCCCAATGGAAAACAAAGCCAGGAAAGACTTGATTACAAACTTGAGTTCTATGATACCTTTCTTGCCTATGCAGATAATCTAAAAGCAGAAGGAAAAAACATCATCGTCTGCGGTGATTTCAACACTGCTCATAAAGAAATTGATCTTGCTCGACCAAAAGCAAATGAAAACATATCTGGATTCTTACCCGTTGAACGAGCATGGATCGATACCTTCATTGATCATGGATATGTTGATACCTTCAGGCAGTTCAACAAAGATCCAGAACAATATAGCTGGTGGAGCATGCGGACCCGAGCTCGAGAACGAAATGTGGGCTGGAGGATTGATTACTTCTTTGTCAACAAGGAATTTTTACCCAACGTAAAAGATGCATTTATTCTCCAAGAGGTTATGGGATCAGATCACTGTCCCATTGGTATTGAACTATCCATCTAACAACTAAAAAATCAAAAAAAATGAGGGAAAAACAATTGAACAAAAATAGCTTGTCCAAAAAAATAATCATCATTATACTTTTCTTACTCATCATACTTATTCCAACAATCGGATTAGCTGAAGAAACAATGCTCACCGATGATTTCAATGATAACATGCTCAACAACACCATATGGATAGAAGAGGTAGCAGGGAGTCAGAGTTCATATCAATAAATCAATCAAGAAGCAACATTTACCATCCACGGAGAACATACTTTTCTTCTCTTCAAACCATTAAGCATACCCAACTGCAATACTGGGAAAACGATGAATTACTCCATGAAAATGAATCAACTGCTTTTGCTGAAACCACTCATTTTCAACTCAAAATCGGAGGATGGGATGCATCAAGTGTACCAGATCAAATCATGTACTTCGATGATATCATCCTCACCGCCGTCTCTAATGCAAGCCAAGAAACAAACATTTCTCCTTTTTTTTCAATAAAACATATATTAACTTACCCGATACCCAACAAAAACAGGTGACCAAGATGGATAATTCACAAAAACAATCCTTAGACTTTATCTACAACCAACAAAAAGAACTCTCCGTTCTCGGCGGCATCGGCGCACTGCTTGGCTGGGATCAAATGACCTATATGCCAGCAAAAGGAGCACAAGAAAGAAGTGAACAAACCGCTCTTCTCTCCACATTAGCACACAAACGAGTGGTATCAGATATATTCTGGAAGCATATCACAAAACTCTCAAAGGAATCAGTATTTAGCACTCTTTCAACAGAAGATCAACACGTAATCAAACGATTACAGAAAGATGTGGGAAAAAGTAGGAAAATCCCAGAGGATTTTGTGAAACGATCCGCTAAAATTACCACGATGGCCTATCCAGCCTGGCAACAAGCACGAAACAAAAATGAGTTCACCGTGTTCAAACCACATTTGGAAAAAATCATTGACCTACAAAAAGAATACTGCGGATACATCGATCTTCCAGGACCACGATATGACGCCCTTCTTGATGACTACGAAGAAGGAATGACCACACAAAAACTCAGCACTGAATTCAGCTCTTTAAAAAAGAAGCTTAAAAAAATACTTGACAAGGTACTCTCCTCAGAAACCTATAATCAGCAACAAAACCTCTCAATACCTTTTACAAAAACCACTCAACAACAAATCTGTCAACACATTTATCATCAAATGAATCTTCCACCTGATGCCTCCCGCATAGATGAATCAACTCATCCCTTCACCACCAGCCTAGGAAATAATGATGTTCGCATCACCACCAATTATGAAAGAAAAAATCCTTTGTTCTCCTTTTTCTCAACCATTCATGAAGCAGGTCATGCCCTCTATGAACTAAATATGCCCACTGGAAAATATAAAAACACCGTGATTGCAGACTCACCTTCACTTGGTCTTCATGAATCACAATCCCGATTCTGGGAAAACATGATCGCCCGAAGTAAACCATTCTGGGA
>JAWOBC010000068.1:0-3085 GCA_046498165.1 Thermoplasmatota archaeon | reverse complement strand
AACCCGCTAAAATAAAAGATGAAAAAGCCCATTTTACCCTTTTTGAGCCGTTTATGAGCCGTTTATTCTCTTTGAAGTGAATACCATAGTATTCCATCCCAAAATTCATTTTTTCACTCAAGTTATTTCGGTATTATTTCGGATTTATTTCGGAATTATATAATATGCACCTTTTGTCGATCCTTTTTTTTTGTAATATTCCTTCGTCAACCAATTCTCTTAAATCATTCAACACGGTTCTACTTGTAATTTCAGGAAATAAGGTTCTGTAGTCTCGATTTGTTATCAACCCGTGTTGATTAACAAACTCTACTGATTTTCTCTGTCGATGGTTCAAATGAACTGATTTACTCTGATCAAAAATTTTCTTTTGTTGAAAACAAGTTGATCTGCACACGTAGTTGACTCATACATGAAGGATAGCGGAAATGGGATTTCCGCTAAATTTCTGCAAAAAAACAAAATATGTTTTCTTTTTGAGTCGTTTATGAGCCGTTTATTTACTTTTTAAGTAAATACTCTTGCTCTCCTCTAAACTCTTCACTTATTTTTTCACTCATTTTATTTCGGAATTATTTCGGAATTATATAATATGCGCCTTTTGTAGATCCTTTTTTTTGTAATATTCCTTGGTTTTTCTACAAAATTTAGATTCTATCTGTGCTTTATCTTGTTTCAAAGACTAATCATTCTTTTGTTTTATGATGTCTTGAATAGATATCTCTTTTAAATCCTCTAGGTTTAATGGAGGAGATTTTCTCCGAGCATTTTTCACTGAACGAAACATTTTTTTTAGTTGTAAACTCATATTAATTTCCTTTATTTTAATAGACTGTTCATCTAATTGATGAAGATATTCTTGGGCAAATGATCGAGAAATGCTTTTCACATGTGAAAAATCCAATACCACCTTCTTAGCACTCATATCATTGATATATTCAAAGAGATCAGAAACTGCATCTCTGAATACTAAATGTTGGGAGAGAATAGTATCCACTCGTATCTTTTTCTTAAATATAGTCATAAATATCAACCTCTTTTAATGGTAGAGCCATATGAAATTCAAGGAGTGTCCCAGGATAAGATTCATCCTCAAGTTTAAAAATCTTCTGACTGTCGTCTTTCATCCAAAGAGCACCGTCACTTGATGCAACGAGAATCTCAGCATGGTATCCATACCTCTGGCAGATACTGAGTACGCAGCAGATCTGCTAGGATACGAGCATCAACCTTATCGGTTTTTTTATTCGCTGCGATATCATGTGTTTTTTTCGCATTCGCAAGTTTCACAGTGTATCCCAGATCGGAAAACATTCGGTATGTTCCTTGCCACATTCCACATGCTTCCAAGGCAAACGTGATTTTTGCATTGCAGATTCCCTCGGTGAATTTTTCAACTGCTTTCCTTTTTACTGGAAATGAATGTTCCCGGATGATGTTTCCTGGACCATCCATTATGCATCCAGTGATAGATTCCTTGTGGATATCCAATCCACCAAACAACAATTCATTCATTTCCTCATTTTCACCTCTTTGATAAAGTGCTTATATAGTTGGCAATAAGCACTTTAATCTATCTATCGGCAGAAAAAAAGAGTTCTACTACCATCAGGTGAATTACGTGCGAAAGGTGTCAGTTTTCCATTTATTTTTCATGGATATTTCTAGCTAAATTACCTGCAAAACCTGTCAGATATTTTTCAACAAAATTCTATCGTAAATGCATATTTTACGATATTTTTAACGATAAGTGAAAGCTATAATAAACCTATTCTTTGTTATATATACTAAAGACTTTTTTCCATTGTCCCTACATATGTAACTTACTAATCCTAGTGTTTTGTTATTTGCCCTTCACACAAAAAACACAAATATTATAAAACAATAATGCATTATGGTTTTATGCATAAAAGTATAATGGGATAACTATGTTTGTAAATAGAAAAAAAGAATTTCATATGCTTAAAACAGTTATCGACTCAGTACAAAAAAATGAAAACAATAATATTGCAATAATTGGAAATAGAAGAATTGGAAAAACAGAATTACTCTTAGAATACAAAAGAACACATGATAAAAAAAATATAATAATGCCCTACTTAAATGTACAAAGAGTAGGGGATCTACAATCTTTTATAATGTCATACTACAGAGAATTACTATTTGAAATAGGTAAAAAAAGAAAACTAGTGGCAAACAAAACTGATTTTTCCAACTGGGATGACATACTCATATTATCTGCAAAGATTGGAATAGATGACATATCAGAAAAAATAAAAACAAAAAATGATACACAAGCACTCGATTTTTTATTTGAATCTCAAGAAACAATATTAAAAAAAACAGATTACACGGCAGTTTTTTTACTTGACGAGTTTCAGTACGTTAAAAACTTTGGTACCAGATTTACAGAAATTATGAGAAGCATCGTAGAAAAACAACAAAAAACAGCATATATCGTGACAGGGTCATCAATATCAATGATGGAAGAAATTTTTTCAAAAAGCAGTGAACCTTTTTTTGCACAATTTAGAAGAATGTATCTTGGTTTCTTAAATAAACAAAACAGTAAAAAACTTGCTGAACTTTTTTTAAAAAACCATAATATAGATATTGATAATCAACCTAACAATGAAATTTTTCGACTTACCAATGGTCACCCTTTTTATATAATATCATTATGCCGTGGGTTGATTGAAGAGTTTGATAGTAGCAGTATTGACACTATAAAACATGTCTTTTTAAAGGAAACACTTTCACCAAAGGGAGATATATATCTAGTATTGGATTACATTTTCAATCAATCACTCTCAAAGGCATATAAAGGCAAGATCCATCGTCAGATTTTGTTAATACTTGCAAAAAAACAAGGGTTAACACTTACTGAAATTTCAAAAGAGCTTGACAAACCATCTGGCGAGGTATCAAATTATATGAAAAAATTACTAACAACTGATCTAATAATAAGAGAAGAAAACAACTATTTCTTTCGAGATCCACTACTTGCATTTTGGATAAAATATACCTATCTTGGAATTAATGATATTGAACTTGAAAAGAAAAAAGTTGTAGATAGTCTAATAGA
>JAWOBC010000181.1:0-5372 GCA_046498165.1 Thermoplasmatota archaeon | reverse complement strand
GGAAATCAGTGGATTTTAATCAGTTTGTAGAAGCAACAGGGTGGGCATTACTGGAAGCTATCGAAGAAAAAACCATATATAATACTTGAAAAAAGTGAATCTGCGGTGTGACGAAGAGCAAAAATATTCTTTGTTGTTTATGTGTTTTTATGATAGTTAATTCTCATTAATGTTTCTCTTTTAATTTTTTTAGATAATGAGATTTTTATTGTTTAAAAAGAAAATTATAAATAACATTATTAACATTATTATGATAAGGAAGGGATGAATACAATACATAATCATCCTATGGTGTTTGATGCTTCGTGGTGCGAGGGAAGAATGAAGAGAGAGTGAAATACAAATCTTTTGCTAAACACAATCCATTTCTTCCTGGTTTCCTTTTCCTTGATGCATCCCTCATTAATAACGAAAGACAATGTAGACAAGTCAGCGAAAGCATCCAGGATGTAATCTATGCATCGGATGAACAAAGAAAGATAACATTCATAAGTGGAGCTGTTGAAAAATATCTGGGCATTACAGCAGATGCTTTGTCGGGAAAACCATTGTTAGAATCAATGGGATCAGCTCATATCCCTTCCGAAATAATTTCCCAAATCAGAGAAAAATTCAAACAAATATTACATAATAATGAAAAATCTGTTGTTTATGAGTTTCCACTAAAAAGAAATGGAAAAACCAACTATTTTGAATGCAGAGAAAACATTCATTATGATAAATCAGGCAATTTCACAGGTAGTTCAGGGGTAATGCGAGATATTACCAAGCGAAAGATAATTGAAAAAGAATTAACAGAGAAAAACCAGCAGTTAAACACTCTTTTCAGCAATCTACCGGGCATGGCCTATCGCTGCATGAACAATAGGGATTGGACCATGATTTTTCTTAGTGATGGATGTAAACATCTTACCGGTTATACTTCTCAGGATCTGATTGATGATAGAGTGATTTCATATGGAAACACAATTAATCCTAACGATAAAGAAAACGTTTGGAACGAGGTTCAACAGACGTTAAAACAAAAAAAACCATTCAAGACCACATACCGTATTCTCACCGCTGATGGAGATGAAAAATGGGTATGGGAACAGGGAAGAGGGATATTTAATCCACAAGGGGAACTAAAATATTTAGAGGGTTTTATCACAGATATTACAAAGCAGATACATGCAGAGGGAGAGGCGGAGCAATACATTGATGAACTGCAGATCATCTCTGAGACTATTGTTAAGATTAGCCGAATGCATGATGTTGATGAAATCTGTCAGCTAATAGCAGAGCAGATACATATCCTTGATGAAAAAATCATCGTTGCGGTGTCATTTTATAATCCTGAGAAAAAAGGGATTACTATTAGATCTATCGAAGGTCTCGGAGAACAATATGCAAATCAAGTATTCAAATTATTTAATAAGTCTCCCAGTAAATTGGTTATTCCTCCTGAGAACATGGGAGAAACGGCTGTTCTTTTTACCACTGGAAAACTCGAACAAGTCCCTGGCGGACTTTATGATTTAATGGCGGGTACCCTTCCCCGTATTGCCTGTAACGCTGCTGAAAAAATGCTGGATATTACCACGACCTATACGGTTGGTTTCGCTTTAGGAGATCAACCTCGAGGTGGCATATCGTTTTTTGTTCCAAGGGGTCAAAAACTTCGGTATATCTCAGCGATAGAAGGCATTGCTAGTTTTGCTTCAATGGTGCTTCATCGCTTGTTGGCCGAGGAGAAAAGCACTTTTTTAAGAGAATATAGTAATAAAATTCTCGAAAGTGTTCCAGACTCAATCATAATGCTGAAGGGAGATCAGATAGAGTATGTGAACAATGCGTTTCTGTCTACATTTGGAAAAAGCAGAGATGAATGTATCTCAAAGGATTTGACAAAGATTGTACCCAATGAAATTAGTTCCTTTTTCCAAGATATACGGCAGGATACTGGAAAGAAAAAAGAGGTCGAGATTGATGGGAAGAATTTTATTGTTTCATCGTTCATGGTGAAAAAAGCAGAAGAAGAAGTAAGATGGGCAATATTATTTCAGGATACTTCTGAACAGAAAAAGGCATCAAAACGAATTGAACATTTAAATCAGGTGCTTGCCTCCATTCGGAATGTAAACCAGCTGATTACCAAAGGTGAGAATCGGGACCGGCTTATTCAGAAAACTTGTGAGATTTTAACGGAGAAAAGAGGGCATTACAATGCTTGGATTGTGTTGTTCAATCATAAAGGAACCTATTTAACTTCTGCTGAAACAGGATTAGCCAAGCGGTTTACACCAATGAAAGAACAGTTAAAACTGAATAACTGGCCTTTTTGTGTTAAAAACGCATTGGATCAGGAGGGTATCCTTGTTATAGAAAACCCAAAAAAACAATGCATCAATTGCCCTCTCTCAAGTAATTATGTTAATCGTGGAGCATATACCATTAAACTTGCCTATGATCAAATCGTTTACGGACTGTTATCAGTATCCATTCCTCATGCTTTTATCCATGATAAAGATGAACAACATCTGTTCTCAGAATTAGCAGGCGATATTGGTTTTGCACTGCATAATCTTGAAATAGAAACAAAGAGAAAACAAACAGAAAAAGACCTGAAGAAAAGTGAGAATCGGTTCAGAGACATTACTAACACGATGGCTGAATGTGTGTGGGAAATTGACAAGGATGCAAGATATACATTTGTGTCTAAGAGGGTTGAATCCCTCTTGGGATGGAAATCAAAGGAAATGATGGGGAAAAAACCATTTGATTTGATGCCAAGAGAAGAAGCGCAGCGGGTCGCTAAACAATTTGAAAAAATAATTTCTGAAAAAAAACCGATTAAAGATCTGGAAAATTGGAATCTCACAAAGAAAGGAAGGAAAATCTGTCTTTTAACCAATGGTAAACCTATTTTAAATGAGACGGGGGACTTTATTGGTTATCGTGGAATTGACAAGGACATAACTGAACGGAAAAACATGGAAAAATCTTTGAGAAAAGCAATAGAATTTCAAGAAAAGATTTTCAATTCACTGAAGGATGGTTTTACATTGTGGAACCGGGAGGGTGCTCACATCAATGTGAATCCTGCATTTTGTAAGATGACCGGGTTTAAACAAGAAGAATTAATTGGAACTAAACCACCCCACCCCTATTGGTCCGAAAAGGATTTAGAAAAGATTCAACAGGCATTCAAAGAAACAATTGCTGGAGAATTTAAAGATTTCAAAATGAAATTCAAACGAAAAAATGGTGAATATTTTCCAGTTATTGTCAGTCCCTCTCAAATCACCGATGAGAAAGGAACGCCATTGTATTATTTCGCCACGATAAAAGATATTAGTGAAGAAGAAAAAAGAAAAGAGGAAATAAGAAAATCTGAAAAAAAATACCACACCTTATTTGAGACCATGGCTCAGGGAGTGATCTATCAAGATGCTGATGGAAAAATTATATCCGCCAATAAAGCTGCTGAAAGAATCCTCGGGTTAACATTTGATCAAATGGAAAGGAGAGATCCAAGGGATCTGAGATGGAAAGCAGTTGACCGCGATAGAAATGAGTTACCCATAGACAAACATCCTGCCATGGTTGCGCTCAGAACAGGTAAAAAAGTAACAGATTTCCAGCAGGGAATATTCAATCCGAAAAAAAACAAGTATTTATGGATCATTGTTAACTCTGTTCCTCAGTATAAAAAAGGAAGTGATACCCCATATCAGGTGTATTCTACCTTTCTGGATATTACAAACCGTATAGAAGGAGAAGAAAAATTAAAAGAAAAAGAAAAACAGCTCGACCTAGCGTTAAAGGGCGGTGAGTTAGGCACATGGGACTGGAATATTCAAACAAATGAAGTAAGGTTCAACAAACGTTGGGTAGAAATGAAAGGCTACAATCATGAGGAACTGAAACCCCATCTGAGCACAGGGGAATACCTCATTCATCCAAATGATCTTTCGAAAACAAAACAGAGTTTACCTCATCTGAGCACATGGGGACACCTCATTCATCCAAATGATCTTTCGAAGACAAAACAGAGTCTAAATGATCATCTTGAGGGAAAAACGCCATCTTATGAAGCTGAATTTCGCATGAAGCATAAATCAGGAAGATGGATTTGGATATTGGATAAGGGGAAAGTCATTGAAAGAGATGATCAGGGAATTCCTCTTCGTGCCTGTGGAACACACATGGATATCACCAAGCGAAAGCAGGCTGAAAAAAAGATGGAACAAGGTCTTTATATTCTTAAAAAACGAGAAAAAGAACTGGAGATGATTAATGAACATCTGGACAGTTTTGCTTATTCGGTCTCTCATGATCTTCGTGCTCCTCTTCGAGCGGTAAATGGTTTTGCCCAGGTGTTAATTGATTCATATGGGGATAAGGTGAATGAGGAAATGCATCATTATCTTAATCGCATTAGTGAAGGGGGAAAAAGAATGGGTGAGTTAATCGATGCACTTCTTAATTTCTCTAGGACTACCAGAGCAGAGATTACCTATGAGACGGTAGATGTAAAACACATCGTTGATGATCTAGTGAAAACTTATGATGAAAGTGAAGCTGACAGAGACATTGAATTTCTGATTCATCCGTTAGATAACATTGAAGCAGATGAGGAAATGGTAAAGGTTGTGTTTAATAATCTTATTAGTAATGCAGTGAAATATACCATTGATCGTGAAAAAGCTCAAATTGAAATCGGTTGCAATCAACAGAAAAACATGGTTGAGTTTTTTGTGAAAGATAATGGAATCGGTTTTGATATGAGATACCAAGATAAATTGTTCAAAGCATTTCAGCGATTGAAAACAGATGAACGATTCACCGGCAGCGGTATAGGTCTTGTTACCGCAAAAAGAATTGTCACAAAACATGGAGGAACCATCTGGGCTGAAGGAGAAGTTGATAAGGGAGCAACATTTTATTTTTCCCTTCCGTCTGAAAAAGAAAGCGAGATTGAAAAAAATGAATGAAACAAATAGTGTTGAATTGAAAAACTTTGGAGAAAAACAGGTTGAAATACTCTTGGTAGAGGATAATCCCAATGATGAAGAATTAGCTATTATTGCCTTGAAAAAGAACAACATTGCAAACAGAATACAGGTGGCTAGAGATGGTGCTGAGGCATTAGAATATCTATTTGGCAGTGTTGATGGGAAAATATTGAGAAAATCTCATCCTATCATTCTTCTTCTTGATATAAAATTACCAAAGATCGATGGATTAGAGATTTTAAAAAAAGTAAAGCAGCATCCAATCGCAAAAAATATTCCTGTTGTGATCTTAACATCCTCCCGGGAGGAAAAAGACATGATTGAGTCCTATCGACTTGGGGTAAACAGCTATATTTGTAAACCGGTTGATTTTGA
>JAWOBC010000160.1:0-20144 GCA_046498165.1 Thermoplasmatota archaeon | reverse complement strand
TTTTCGCAGAATTGTCTAATGGTTTTTTTGAATAATTTTTGATTATCGGTGAGATTGAAATCCAAATTGAATCACCACACCCGTCATCCGTTCATTCTCTAAAAATCTTTAGGTGATTTAACTCGGCAGGAGTCGAAAAAAGGAAAAATACTATGAGAAAAGAAAAATGATAAAATGTTTTGGATTTTTTTTAATTTCTATTGAGAGTAATCTAAGTCAGCAGGAACTGTGTTCGATTGCATCATGTGGACAGGCGGAAACACAGGCGCAGCATTCAATACATTCACCGACATTGTTACATATTGCTTTATCGTTTTCCAGTGAAAAAATATCAACAGGACAAACGGTGACACATTCTCCTGCCCCAGTACATTTTTCGTAATCAATTGCGATTTTAATATCTTCCTCTTCAAATTCTTTATTTACCATTTGAAACCCTTCTCTTCTGTTAATATACTGCTTTGATATCATTTGTTATTTTAACTGTTTCGGTGATGCGTTTTTAAGTTGATCCTTAGCAATATCCCGTAATTCCACCTTGCGAATTTTTCCACTAGCAGTCATCGGAAAATCTTCGGCGAAGATAATATATTTTGGTATTTTAAACCGTGAGATCCCTTGCTTACAGTAGTCTTTGATTTCTTCTTCTGTTGCCCCCATGCCATCAATGAGTTTGATGAACGCACAGACCTCTTCCCCATATTTTTCACTGGGAACACCAACAACAGCTACATCATGGATTTTTTCGTTGGTGTAAAGGTATTCTTCTATTTCACGAGGATAAACATTTTCTCCACCTCTGATGATCATATCATCGATTCTTCCTTGAATACTGAAGTATCCTTGATCATCTTTAACCGCAAGATCCTTGGTGTGTAACCATCCTTTTTCTATGGTTTCAGCGGTTTTATCAGGCATTTTGTAGTATCCTTTCATAATTCCGTAGCCACGGGCTACGAGTTCACCAGGTTCATTGGGTGGGAGGTCTTCCCCGGTTTCTGGATCAATGATTTTTACTTCGATTTCAGGGAGAGCTTTACCGACAGTTTCAACTCGTTTTTGCACAGGATCATTCCGCCGGGTTTGAGTGAGCACTGGTGATGCTTCGGTAAGTCCATAGGCAATGGTGATTTCCTTCATGTTCATGTTGCTCATCACTTCTACCATAACCTCAATGGGACAGGATGCACCAGCCATAATCCCAGTTCGTAGTGTGGAAACATCATATTTTTTAAAATTAGGATGACGTAATTCAGCGATAAACATAGTGGGTACTCCCTGCAGAGCGGTACATTTTTCTTTTTCGACAGCAGCAAGTACTTTTTCTGCATCAAATATTTCAATAGGAATCATAGCTGATCCATGAACAACACAGTTTAGTGTGGAAAGCACGCAACCAAAGCAGTGGAAAAAGGGAACAGGAATGCACATACGGTCCTGTTCGGTCAGTCCAAGTGTTTCTCCTACATAGTAAGCATTGTTTAATATATTATAATGGGTGAGCATCACTCCTTTAGGAAAACCAGTGGTCCCTGAGGTATACTGCATGTTGATAACATCATCTGGATCAAGTGACTGTTGTCTTTTTTTGAGTTGTGCATCTGTAATTTTTTCGCTCAGCTTGAGGATTTCATTAAACTGAAATAATCCAGGGTGTTTTTTTTCACCGGCGTATATTACATTTTTAAGATACGGAAGCTTCTCAGAATTAATTTTTCCTGGTTGGATATCCTTTAATTCAGGCAGAACTTTATACAATTGTTCAACATAGTTGACATCTTTGAATCCTTCCACAAGAAACAAGGTAGTTGAATCTGATTGTTTGAGAAGATATTCAAGTTCATGGGATTTATAATAGGTGTTAACTGTGACCAGAACTGCTCCAATTTTAGCAGAAGCAAACTGTAAAAGAACCCATTCTGGTATGTTATATGCCCATACCGCGATATGATCGCCGTGTTGTATATCTAGTGCCATTAATGCTTTGGCCAGTTTGTTTACCTTTTTTTGAAAACCTTTGTATGTAAGTCGAAATCCACGGTCGACATAGACCAATGCATCATTATCTGGATATTTAGTCGCGGTTTCATCAAAGATGTCTCCAATGGTTTTTGAAATCATGATTTGCTCCCCATAATTTTTTTTGATACTTTAATGGTTGATTAGATGAGTGTTCAAAACGCGTATCAAGGAATTTCTAATAAAGATTATCCTTTATTTGATATCAATTTCATACAATTCTGAGTGTTGATATGACCAATTATATGGTGAAGGGAAGCTTTTTTTACAAGAAGAGGATTTAACCTAATTGGGAAATAAGATGAAAGTCCTTGCTATAAATGGTAGTGCTCGAAGAGATGGAAATACCGCTGACCTTATCAAAGAAGTCTTTGTTGAACTAAAAAAAGAGGATATCGACTGTGAAATGATACAACTTTCCGGCAAAAATATTCATGGTTGTGCCGCCTGCGATCAATGTTATGTCAAAAAGGATAATGAATGCGTAATCAAAACCGATGAATTAAATCATTGTATTGAAAAAATGAGATCAGCCGATGGAATCATCCTTGCATCTCCAACTTATTTTTCAAATGTTTCTGCAGAGATGAAAGCACTTATTGACCGAGCAGGACGAGTAGGAAGAGCAAATGATAATTTATTTAAAAATAAGGTGGGTACGGCAGTGGTATCTGTTAGAAGAGCCGGTGCGATTCATGCATTTAATTCCATTAATCATTTCTTTTTCATTGAAGAAATGATTGTGCCTGGATCAAGTTATTGGAATATCGGTATTGGAAAAGATAAAGGTGATGTAAAAGAGGATAAAGAAGGAATGAAAACCATGAAAACATTGGGAAAACAGATGGCATGGTTGTTAAAAAAATTGAATACGCCATAAGAAACTTTTCTGATATACATGCAAAAAGATGTTTATGTAAGTGGAAAAATTTTAACGCCAAATGGATTTAAAACTGGTTTTATCAACATCAACAGCAATGAATCATACCACATACAAAAAGGAATACCATCCAAGGAACCGATAAGAAAGGGTATCATTATTCCATCATTTTGCAATGCACATACTCATATTGGTGATACCTTTATTCGCCAAAGACAGGTTTCTCTACCACATGATCTCGAAGAACTAGTCGCTCCACCGGATGGATTGAAACATCGATTGCTAAAAGAAGTTTCTGAACAGGAAATCAAAAAAGGCATGAGCCTAGCGTTGCAGGAGATGTCGCAATGTGGAACAAGTCTGTTTTGTGATTTTCGGGAAAACGGAGTATATGGGGCTAAATTGTTAAAGCAACAAACAAAACATTCTGAGATTACATCACTTATTTTTGGTCGACCAGAAAAATTACGATTTGATAAGAATGAACTCCTTGACTTGGTGAAAATTGTTGATGGAATTGGTCTGAGTAGCATTTCTGATTGGCAGAAGGATGATCTTGAATTAGTGATTAAGATTGCAAAGAAACATAATCTTTCTGTAGCCATTCATGCGAGTGAACGAGTTAGGGAGGATATTGATTCAATTTTATCGATAGAACCTTCTTTTTTGGTTCATATGACCAAGGGAACAAAAAAAGATTTTGAGAAAATAAAAAAACACAAGATCCCTGTTGTTATTTGCCCTCGATCTAATGCGTTTTTTGGTTATAAACCACCGCTTCAACTGATGAAAAAAACAGGTGTTGATATGATTTTGGGAACAGATAATGCTATGCTTCATTCGTTAAAGATTCAAGATGAGATTCATTTTATAATGAAACAGTTTCCAAATATATTTTCATTGGAAGAATTGCTTTCCATGGCCACCTATAGACCAAGGAAAGTTTTAAATTTAAAGGATGGTATTGCACGTTCCACTTTCCCAACATCATTTCTCGTGTTGGATACAAGAACGTTAGAACCAATGTTTATGTCAAAAAAAGGGTTGAGAGGATAATGATGAATGTAGAAGATATAATGCAAAAAGACGTCGTTGTTGGATATGTTCCAGGAACGGTTGAAACCGCGTTGAAAACACTTGCTGATCACAACATTTCTGGTATGCCTATTTTAAAAAAGGGAACAGAAAAACTTGTTGGTGTGGTCACCAGAACTGATATTTTTCGAAATGCTGAGGAAGATCAACTGGCTATGGTGATGAGCGATGATTTTTATTCCCTTAAAAAAGATGATACTATTGAAAAAGCAGCGGAATTATTCTATAAAAAAAGAATCCATGGATTACCCGTGGTAGGCAAAAACAACACCTTTCTTGGTCTTGTTTCCCCAAATGATCTGTTGAAACAGTTAACAAAAAAGAATCATGAAGAGTTTGCAGCCGAGTATACCAATAAACTTGTCGTCCCTGTTCATATTGAAACACCTATCAATGTTATTATGGAGATTATAAATATCACTGGTGAAAATGCTTTACCCGTATTGGATGATCAGTTGAAAGTCGCAGGGATTGTAACCGATGGTGACTTGTTTAAACTGAGTCAAATTAAGGAAGGGATATCAAAATCAAATATGGGAATCGGAGATGATGAGGACCAGTGGACCTGGGAAGGAATCAGGGATACCGTTCGTATGTATCATGCGACTTCTGAAGTGGAACTACCCAATATTCCTGTAAGAGAAGTGATGGTGAAGAAAGTAAAAACCGCAACAAAAAACACGCCAGTATGCGAACTAGCAAAAACCATGTTAAAAAAGAAAATAACAAACATCCCTATCGTTAATTCTAAAAACAGATTAAAAGGAATGCTCAGTGATCTTCAATTAATGAGATGTATGTTTTAACAAAAAAATTGATTCAAATAAAAAATAATAATATCTGTTAAAATAGTGGAGTTTTTCGGTTATGCCACAAGATAAATATGATAAAATTATGATGCTTGCAAAAAGAAGAGGATTTATTTATCCTTCTTTTGAAATCTATGGTGGGTCAGCTGGGTTTTATGATTATGGGCCGTTGGGATCACGATTAAAACAAAACATTGAGAACTTGTTTCGGAAATATTATTTGTTAAAGGATAAAGCGGTGGAGATTTCAACGCCGACGATTACGTTGTATGAGGTGCTGAAAGCTTCAGGTCATGTTGAAGAATTCACTGATTTAACCGTTGACTGTGATCAATGTAAAACTTCTTTTAAAGTAGAGGATATCATTGAGGATGATTCTTCCATCCAGCAAGCGCTCTCCTCAGATCAGGTGATTTGTCCAACCTGTGGCAATCATCTCAATGATGCTTATCCAGTTAATTTAATGTTTGCTACCAAGATTGGTATTGGTAGAACACGTGATGCGTTTTTACGACCTGAAACTGCTCAGGGAATTTTTACTGGTTTTCATTTGCTCTACCGATATGGTCGAGAAAAACTTCCACTGAGTGTTATACAAATCGGGAAAGGCTATCGAAACGAGGTTTCTCCTCGTCAAGGTCCTATCCGAATGAGAGAATTCTCCATGATGGAAGCTGAAGTGTTTTTTGATCCAGAAAATAAAAATCATGATTGTTTTGATGATGTTAAAGATGAAATCCTGTTTTTATTTGATAATGTAAACGAGATGAAGATTTCCTTAGCTGAGGCTGTGGACGCTGATATAGTGAATAATCAAGCCTTGGCATATTACATGTATTTAACACAGTCGTTTTTATTGGAGGCTGGTGTTGATCCAGAAAAATTCCGCTTTCGGAAACATGCTGATGATGAACTCGCTCATTATGCTCAGGAATGCTGGGATGCAGAACTCTTTAGTGAACGGTTTGGCTGGGTGGAATGTGTCGGTATCGCTGATCGCTCAGCATATGATCTCAGTGCTCATATTAATGCATCAAACACGGATATGTATGCATTACGTCGATATGAGAAAGCAAAAGAAGTAAAAAAGAACATCATTGAGCCAAATATGGCAGTGCTTGGACCACGTTTTAAAGGGAAAGCTGGGAAAATACAAAAAGCACTAGAAAACATTAACCCTGAGGATATAGATAATCATTCCATTGAAGTTGATGGAGAACAAATCACCTTGGATGATGACTGTTATCAAATTGTGGAATCCATAGAAAAAGTACCTGGTGAAAAATTTGTTCCACATGTGATTGAACCATCATATGGGCTTGATCGTATATTTTATTGTATCCTTGAACATAATTTTATGGAAATTGAAAAGAAGGGTGAAAGCTATCGATTGATGACGCTTTCTCCATCTATGGCACCGATCAAAACCGGAGTTTTTCCTTTAATTAATGACACTCAGTTAACATCACTAGCTAAACAGGTTGATGTTTCGTTACGTGAACATGGATTGTTAACATACTATGATGATGGTGGAACGATTGGAAGAAGATATGCTCGCATGGATGAAATCGGCACTCCTTTTTGTATCACCATTGATCCTGATTCAATAAAGGATAATACAGTAACCGTTAGAGATCGGGATACCACTGAACAAAAACGAATAGCAATCAGTGAACTATCTGATTATCTCTTATCAGTAATAACAAAAGAAAAAAAATAATGGATGATTAGAAATCTTTTGCGGTTTTATCAATGATTTCTATCATCTGATCTACTTCTTTTTCGCTGATCACAAGTGGTGGTCTGAACCGAATGGTTTTTGCGCCACAACCAAGAACCACTAATCCATTTTGGTAGAGTCTGTTTTTCATTTCATTTCTTTTGGCTGGTGTTTCTAAATCAAAAGCACACATCAGCCCTCGTCCCCGTGCATTGAATAGCACCTGTGGATAGGTCTCAGAGAGTTCAATTAACCCTTGTTGTAACCGTTTTCCCTGTATTTCAGCATTTTTAAGAAGGTTTTCTTCATCGATGATTTCAAAATATTTTTGTGCCCTGACCATATCTACCAGGTTTCCACCCCAGGTGGAATTGATTCTACTACTCACAGTGAACACATTTTCCTTAACCTCATCAACTCTGTCACCAACCATAATCCCACAGACCTGTGTTTTTTTTCCAAAAGCAAGAATATCTGGTTTCACATCGAAATGTTCATGTGCCCACATTTTTCCAGTGAGACCAGCACCGCTTTGTACTTCATCAACCATAAACATCATGTCATGTTCATCACACAATCGACGGAGTTCTTTGAAAAAATGTTTTCGGAAATGATTGTCTCCTCCTTCACCTTGGATGGGTTCAATGATTAATGCTGCGATATCATCAGGATTTTCTGTGACGGCTTGTTCGATTTCACTTATTGATTGTTGTTCAAGTTCTTCAACTTCTCGTTGATGTTGCTCAGTTAATGGAAAAGTGATTTTTGGATTAATGATTCGTGGCCAATGCAATATTGGAAAGTATTTTGTTTTATTAGAATCAAACGTATTGGTCATCGGTAATGTGTAACCAGTTCTTCCATGAAAAGCATCTTTGAAATGAATGATTTGTGAACCCAGTGTTTCTTTTTTACCCTGGGAAATATTTTTCCGAACTTTCCAGTCAAAGGCTGCTTTAAGTCCGTTTTCAACGGCGAGTGATCCACCACTGATAAAAAACAAGTGTTTGAAATAATCTGGAACCGCGAGCCGGCCGAAGGTATCAACGAATTCAGCCATTTCCTTGGTATACAAATCCGAGTTTGTTGGTTTGTTTACTGCGATGGTTCCAATTTTTTTGATAAAGGAAGGATTGTTTAATGATGGATGATTACATCCAAGGGGTGAAGAGGCAAAAAAGGAGAACCCATCGAGTAGATAGCGATCTGTTCTTGAATCGTAAATTTTAAGACCTTCACTTTTTTGTAAATCTAAAACCAAGTCGAAACCATCGACCAGCATATATCTGCCTAATGTTTTATGCACATTTTGAGGAGTCATAACCATGATATCTACCTTCTAAACCTGAGAGACAATATCTCCATAAAACGGGTTATCAGCCTTACTTATAAAATGATATCGGTGAGTGTGAATAATATTCAACAAATGAGGAGTCTTATGAAAAAATCAGTTGAAAGAAATACTGATAGAACCATTGGAAAATAAAATGATGAATGTCATTGAAATCTAAGCATGCTTTAGAAGCATCGTTTTTCGGAGTTGAAATATAAATAGGAATACTACTCTTATCACCCGGGTGATCATTATTAACCAGGGTTATTCCGCCGGTGAAGGTATGTTTCTTACGATCTGGTATGTTCACGGTAACATTGATTGTTTGTAAACCTTCTTCTGGTGTAAGTCCGGTTTGATTTGATGGAGTAATCGTCCATGTCCCCCAATCGGGTATGGTTTCGATATGCCAATCAAGTCGTGAACCTGGTTCACCATTGTTTTGAACGTGAAAAGATCCATTAATGACTGCTCCGGGTTTCATATTTTTTAAGTTGATGGATCCTGTTGTAACAAGATCTGAAGCGGTCACATTTTCCATAATATCAACGATAACTCCTTCAAGAACAGTTAACTCAAAAGGAAGATCTTGGGGAAGTTGATACCAGCCATCATAGCTTCCACCAAATCCAAAATTAAGATGAAAATAATCATCAGTGTTATATCCATCAATAATAAGATTATGTCCTGTTGTCCAGCTGGGATTTACCACCGCGAGATGCACTGGTTGTGCTTCTTTGATATCTTCTATGATCTCTTCATATGTTTTTGCAATATCATCCTCAAGTAGTTGGGCGGTTGTACAGTTAAATCTCATGTATGCTTGATATGCTTGATCAACACCAAGTGTCCCTGATCCTTGTGAGCTGTAGATTTGTTCTGCGGCGATGCCACAGGCAAAGGTTAATGCTGCTTTATCATCATCAGTGATATCCATATGATTTTCATATTGATCGTTGAGATGGTTCAGATGGGTGTTCAGTTCGGGAAATGAGGGGAAATCATATCCTTCATGATCATCATCAATCATATAACTTTCAAGGTAACTATGTCGGTAGTCGTCAGCATCGGTGAATTGAATGTTTTTTGTGGTTTGATGATAATTAAGAATTTGGGCCATTGCTATAGATGGGCATCCGGCGATACTTCGTTTGTCCGTGGTATGATCCATTGGACAAAAATTTTTGAATGGTTTATTTTGATGCCAGGTTGTTTCTATCCAACCTCCTGTTTCAGTTGCACCTTCCGGTGGCCAGTATTCAACGTCATTGTTGGTCTGCGGGCGGATGCTTTCTTTTATTTTTTGATTCCATAATGATGTTGTGTATGTATTTGTTTGTGATGGATGGTGTTGTTTATGGTTTAATCTAGTTTGGATATCATTTCGAAGCAGTGAAAAAAAGGGATGAGAAATATCATTATCTTCAGGTATTTCACCTGAAAAAGAGTATGCCAGAACAGGTTTGATATCATATGATGCTGATACTACGATGTATCCTTCTGGAGTTAATGGAAACAGGTAAGAAAATATTTTTTGATCTAAGTAATCATAAATGAAATGAGGTTGTTGTAAATCATATTGGTTCTGTTTTCCATAGTATGTAAGGGTTGATTGTGCCACTTGTGAGGCGATATTAACCGTGACTTGTGCATTCTGCGGAGTAGGTGAATATGCTTTATTTGTTATGGCCTGTATCGATATACTGACACTTGACAGAATAAAGAAAATTAAGAGTATGACAGCAACCAGTTTTACGTTTTTATATATCATGATATATTAATCCATTAATAGGATTTAAATTATCTGTTTGAATTCGATAGATAATACAGCATTATCTAAGAATTGAGGGGGTGTTGAGGAGCAGGAAACGAAAGGGAAAAGGGAGAAATCCTGCTCCTATTTTGTTTTATTGAGGGAGGCATTTGATTAATCTAGGGAGATCATCGTTATTTCTTCAAGGTTATCTAATTGGTGAACACCAATCATTGATTCTGAGATAGTGTAAAGCGCATTTTCAATGTATAACGTTCTGGTTATTGAAGAAGTCCACTCCGGATAAAAACCCGTTTTTTGCATGGATTCATCGCTTAGATGTGAAATCCGACCGAGTAGTTCAAAACCATCAGTTAACGTCACCTGATAGACATATGCTCCTTGAAACGTGAATTCTCCATAAGTACTACCAGTATAATTATCATGTTGTTGTTTAATTTCTTCTGGAATTTCGTAGAGGCTTACCGGTATGACCAAAAGGTCTTTTTCTTTATCAAAAAGAAATGCTTTATGATCATACAGTGCTGGACTGCTTGTTCCTCTGTCTCCAATTATCTCCTTTGAAAGCTCAGTAGGATTTTTCACATCGGTTACATTAAAAATTGCCATTTTTACTCCTTGGTACCAGGCAAAATCAAGATCTCTTGATTCTTTTTGTTCAGTTAATGCTTCCACGGTTTCTTTACCGATACCAATAATATGATTTTCATCATAGGGATGAAGATAATCTGAATAACCTGGTATTTTGAGTTTTCCAAGGATTTCTGGATTATATGGATCGGAAAGATCGATGGTGAAGAATGGATCAATTTTTTTAAAGGTGACTAGGTAAGCTCTTTCCCCGATAAAACGTGCTGAATAAATTCGTTCACCTGGTGCAATATTTTCAATGGATGAGATTGTGGAAAGCGTGTTGTTTAACACATAGATATTATTAGTCGATGGTGTTTCCTGGTTCCAAACGGTGCCAATGGTTGTTGCAATGCGGAAGAATCCATCATGTTCATCCATAGAGAACTGGTTAAGAATAGTTCCCGGTACTTCACCTTGTGCAATGTACTCGATATCTTCATTGATTAAGATTTTATGAATAATAGTTGATGATTCAGCAGTTGAACCTATGCTGAGAATACCTGGTTGATAATTATAATGATTACTGGCTAAATAGATAGCATTTTTTGATACATACATACTCTGGGAAGATCCAAGAAGAAAACTTTTTTGAGTGACCGTTTCATCATCTAAATCAAAACCAAGGACATGGGTCATGGTATCTGCTTTTTCTGGGACATCAACATAGTAAATACTCTGTGCATCAATTGGTGTTGTTTCGTTATCAATGCTGAGTTCTGGTACTCGCAGGGTTTGATTTCCATTGATGTATGGATAAATTTGATAGGCATATTCTATGCTGACAACGTAAATGCTGTCATCGATCATTCGTGCATCAAAAAATGATCCATCAATTTCAATGGTTTTTTCAATGACTGGGCTGTCTCTATCAGCAATATCATATCGAGTGATAACTGTTTTTGGATAACTAGGGATATAATATGGTTCAGAAATAGTTTTTTCTTCATAAAATGTTGATATAGTATTTGAACTACTGAAAACTATCAAGCTATCTCCATTTACAAATAGACCAGTCACATAATGTGTTTCATTGAATGATATAGTGGAAAGAAGTGATGTTTCAGATACAGGATAAGCTTTGATGATGTAAACCTTGTTATTGGCAACAACATACAAATAGTTACCATCTGTTTTTACGATATCTGGTTCATCAACGCCAGCTACTTGAATGTTTGTTTCTGAAAAATCAGTAGATTCCATATTTGAACTATCCGTTGAGGCTGTTGATTCTGGTACACTGAGTTGCCTGGATGAACCACTTTTCGCTTTATCCATGCTAATCGTATAGTATGGATTAGAGGATTGATTGGTTACATTAGCGAGAAACAAACGCAGTTCATCATAGGATGAAAACGTGTTTACATCATAGGTGAATCTTCCCTCTGTTTCTGGAAAAAAAATTGAGGTAAATGCTATTAGACTTAATCCGACAACGATGAAAAAAACCAGTGTTTTTTGTGATTTCATATTCATATTAACTTGATAACCTCCTACTGTTTTTCATAATGATAAAGGGATGCGATCAGTTATATACTGTCTGAAAATGTTTGGTTAAAACCAAACAGAAAAAATATAATGATATTTTTCACCTATTGGCAGTGATTTCTTTCATAAAAAATATATATTGGATAGTATATAATTTAACCTTAGCTGAATTCTTAAACAAAAGAGGTTAAATTAAATGGTGAAATCATTTCAACTTGTAACATTTTTCATCTGCATCATTTGTATTATCTCTTTTCTTCATTTATCTAGCAATGCCAAAATATCTCAGCCTCGTGATATCCCTTTTAATCAGAATGATAGTGAATTTAAGCAAGATCCTTTTCCCATTTTTTGTTCTCTTAAAGAAAAAAACCATTTGAAAGATTTAGAGAATAATCAGAATAATAACAAAGATAGAAATCAATCAGCCGGGTTTTTCTTGGAAAAAAATAGTTCTCAATTTACAAAGGGAAGTCCTGGCCCCATTATCGCATATTATCTAGAATTATGGGCTCAAAAGATAGATAGTTATTATATACAATCAAGAGAAACATGGGATTTAGAAATTTTACAACATCGATTAGATATAGAAAATACGGTAAATCAAACGGTAATTGTTGACGATGAAGGTGATGGAGATTTTACTTCTATCCAACAAGCTATAAATTCGGTTCCATCTTCATCAGCTATTCTTATTTATAGTGGATCATATGAAACACCATTAGTTATCGATAAACCAGTTTGGCTTATTGGTATCTCAGAAGAATACAAAAATGGTACTGATTTTGGAAAACCTCTTCTTATGAATACACCTCCTTTTAGTGAAGAATCTACTATTGAAATAAATGCACATAACACCACAATCTCAGGGTTAAACATCGAAAGTGATTATACAGCAATTCAGGCTAATTATTCTGATAATCTAATCATTTTTGAAAATACTATTAGAGTCAGTAAGAGAGGTTCTGCAATATATTGTAAAAACTGTTCTGGACAAATCAAGGAAAACATGGTATTTGGTTCGAATATCTCCAAAAATGGATTGTGTTTATTTTCATCATCTGATTTGCTAGCTAAGGCTAATATTTTTAATCATTTTCAAAATGCGTTAACAGTGAGTAATTGTAATAATGTATCCATAATGAGTAATACCTTTTCAAATTCATCTGATAACGGTATTTTCTTTTCAGATGGAATAATCAATGATACTTCTTTTGCTAAAAATAATTTCATAAACAATAATGTACATGTTGCGGCTAACTCAAATGTTATGTTTATAAATAATTCCTGGACACTGAATTCGGTGGGAAATTACTGGGATACGTATGAAGGAGTTGATGTTGATAAGAACGGGATTGGAGATGATCCATACAACATTGGAGATCATATTGGTTTAGATTTTTTTCCATTAATCCACGAGGTTAAAAATCATCCACCGAATGTTCCAATTATTAATGTTGATGAAACTGGTATCTTATGTGGGAAGACGAAAGAAAATATTCCTTTTTTTGTTACCATCGATGATGAAGATGGAAACAATGTTTCTTGTAAATGGTTGTGGGGAGAAAATCATGATTCATGGGACGGACCATACCGTGTTCCAAAGACTCTTTCAGAATCAAATGTATGGGAGTCAAATGGAAAACACATTGTAAGTGTGTATTATATTCATGCTCTCTTAAAGGATGATGAGGGACTTACAGTGTCTTCTGAACCCTATGAAATACATATTTATGATCTCTCAGCAATACCCAATCCTTTCTTCAGAAGTATTGTTGATACCTTTATCCCAAGTTATTTTTTAACAGGTTGGAATTAAAATAAGATAGTATTTAAATATTTTTCAAAATATTTCTATATTATTTGAATCTATATTATTTAATGATAGTACAAATGATAAAAAAATTGACTCTGTATTTCCTTTGCTTTTTACTTATTGCCCCGACTTTATACGTTGCACCAGCTGAAAAAGATAATTCGACTTATGGAATAATAAAAAAAACAATAAATTTTTCCCAACCATTGGTTTCTGAACAAAAGGATGAGATCAATACGAAAATTTCCTTTCACAATTCAACCTCATATTATGTTGAAGCTGGAGAACCTGTGCTCCCCATATATCAAAAAGTCTATACTTTTCCAATGGGAACAACTATCCTTAACATTTCATACCATAACTCTGGTTATTATCAGAAAAAAATGAATATATCATTGCAAATTTGTCCATACCCGGTAACAAATCATACCGACTTTCAATCTACTATATTTTCCTTATTTAACCTATTTGATGGATCAAATTCGATGAGAAAGGAATCATTTGAATATCGATGTGGAACTGGAATTCTAAAAGATAAGCGAGTGTTGTATTTGAGTATTGTGATTTATCCAGTTCAATATGATTTAACCAAGCAGAGCATCACATGGATTGACTCTGTGGACTATTCTATACAATACAAATTACCTGACGAACAATTCCTACCAAAGAAGAAATATGAAACCTTGATTATTTCACCATCCAATTTCTCAGATGAATTACAACCCTTGCTACAGTTATCTAATTTAACCTATTTGATCAATCTCAGCGAAATCCCTAAATTAGGTAGAGACGCTCAAGAAAACATTAAGTATTTTATTAAAAATGCCATCGAACAGTGGGAAATATCAAATGTGTTACTCGTCGGTGGATATCATCAAATTCCCTGTCGAATGGTACACGTGGATGATATTCGATCTGTTATCATGGGTGAAAAAAATTTCATCAGTGATTTATATTATGCAGATATTTATGATGAAAAAGGTTCTTTTTGTAGCTGGGATTCAAACAACAATGGCTTATATGGAGAATATAAACTTTTTAGCCATTCTCCAGTTGATGAATTAGATTTATACCCCGATGTACATCTCGGTCGATTCGCTTGTACATCAGAAAAAGATGTATCTACCGTTGTCAATAAAACAATTCAATATGTAACAGATAATTCTTATGAGTCTTCATGGTTCCAACATGTTATCGCAATTGGTGGAGATACATTCACAGAAGATATCGCTGGGATATCTGAAGGAGAAAAAATAAATGATGCCATAATTAAGATTATGGCCTCTTTTTCATCTACTAAACTTTGGGGAAGTAATGATCAGTTAAAACATGCTGAGGATATTAGCAATGAAATAGAGAATGGAGCCGGTTTTGTTTTTTTTGAGGGACATGCTGGATCGAATAGTTATCGAACACATCCCAATAAAGCAAGAAATCAATGGATACCTGTTGAATGGTATAGAACCTATCACGTAAATAGTCTGAGAAATGAAAAGAAACTTCCGATCATAACCATAAATGCTTGTAATACCTGTAAATTTCAAGTAGATCATACCAGTCTTGGTTGGAGTTTTATAGTAAATCCACATGGTGGTGGAATCGCTAGTATTGGTATGACCTGTTTAAGTTGGATTTATCCTGGTGTTTTTTGTACTCAAGGACTAGGTGGTGAAATTCATCAAAATGCCTATAAAGCATATATGAATGGAGCAGAAACATTTGGTGAATTCTGGTCAAGCTCAATAATTCAATATTTAAATTCCCATCCCTGGTCATTAAGTGTTTATGATTATAAAACAATTGAATCATGGCAACCTTTTGGTTATCCTTCGCTTAAAATTGCTTCAGTGATGGAATAATACAGTACATTATTACATCTAAACAATAATAACATCAAAAAAGAGGATTTAAAAGAAGGGAAAAAATCTCACAGAATGCTTTGCGTAGGCCTCAAAGTTTTTTGATTACTACTTAACTAAAGAGAAGGTTGAAGAGGAACGGGAAACGCTCCCCAAGTAAGGATAGATAATGTCTAGATATATGCATACTAATTACCTAACAATCATACCTCACACTCTCAAGTTCATTATCATCCCTTGATATAAAATTGACCTTATCATTTTCCCAATATATGAACATGATACATTACATATTTTTGGCAACTTTGAAAGCATTCGGAGTGAAGATATCAAGAATAGTATTGATCAAATTGACGATCGCATCAACCAAAATCATAATCAGATTAATGAGATATTGTATAAGTTCGACAATTCCCAACAAATCAAATATAATATCAATGAGATTCTGTATAAATTGAATAATCAACTCAATCAATTGTCTTAATAGATCAATTAATCCATTCGGCTCCGGGTTGGGAACTAGCTCTGAAATCTTTTGATCATTGAACCCAGACTCTATTTCCTCGACCTTATGAATAGCATCCATGAGTGGTTGACTATGTGCTTTTGGTACTGCAATACCAACGGATATCAGTAAAAAAACTGTAACAATTGCCCCAAAACTCATAATTTCCTTTTTCATATTTAACCTCCGTTTGCCTCCCTACGGCAAAATAGTAACAAATATCTCAGATAAAAGCTTTTCTTAATAATACCCCTAAATCATGCTACCCATTAACATCATATTCCCCTAACCCCTCAGACGCCATTAAACGCCTCTCAAAACTACCTAACTAATACTACTAACCCGAGGTGAGAGCTAGTCCTCAGTCCTTTCAGGTAATCCTCGAAACTATCTGATAGCTAGCTAAAGAAAAGGTTGAAGAGGAAAGGGAAACAACCTTTGCATAAGGTGAGATGATTTTTTTAACAAATGGTATAAATATAAGTTTTGGGAAAACATTTATATCATAAAAATACATTAATAATGTTGAATCTGACAGAATATGGAGGGCAGATTCGGAACGGAGGCAATGAAATATGAAAAGAATAGTAGGAATTTTAATAGTGATGCTGTTGATTGTGTCTGCATTACCAGTAATGAATGCAGAAAATGAATTTAAATATCAAGAAATTATCAAAAAAGCAACTAATGAAAAAGTCATTTCCAATATGGGATACACTCAACCGCCCGGGATTCAATGGGAAAAAACATATGGTAGCTCTGGATTAGATGCGTTTCGATCAGTACAACAAACCTCAGATGGAGGATATATTGCTGCGGGAGTCTGGAATGAAGAGGCACATTGGTTAGTAAAAGTTGATAGTAACGGTAATGAAGAATGGAATATTACCGCACTTCACACTTCAGAATTGTATCCTCGTGCCTATTTTGTTGAAGAGACAAGTGATGGTGGTTTTATTGTTTGTGGTTGTCATGATGATTGGCCAACTGGGTATAATCGATTTTTATGGAAGGTAAAGAATAATGGTGAAACAGAGTGGGTGAAAACCTATGATGATCCTGAGATTGGATTTTTTACTTGTGCACATCAGACCGATGATGATAGTATAATAGTAACTGGTCATGTTGGCGAACAGGATATTATTCTTATGAAAACCGATATGCAAGGCAATAAAATATGGGAAAAAACATATGATGTGGAGGGATATGATTATGCGTGGGCTGTTAGACAGACAGATGATAATGGTTTTGTTATTGCTGGGTATACCTATACTGAGGATGAGCATTATGATGTTGTTTTAATTAAAACAAATGAGTATGGTACTAAGCAATGGGTTAAAACTTATGGGGGAATAAAAGATGAGATTTACAGATCTAAAGATATTGCTTTAACAGATGACGGAGGATACCTTTTATCTGCAAGAGGAAGTACTTATGGTGCTGGAAGAGATGATCTTTGGATTATTAAAACAGACAACGAAGGTAATATGGAATGGAATGAAACATATGGCGAAGGAGGATATGATAGTCCAGGAGGTATGGATATGGCCAAGGATAATGGATATATTTTTGCATTAACAAAGAATTTAGGTGCATATACTGGAACTAAAGATGATGGTTGGATTATAAAAACTGATGATGAAGGAAATGTGTGTTGGAGTCAGATTTTTGGAGGGAATAAAGCTGATCAAATTCAATCCGTGCGAACAACCAGTGATGGTGGTTATATCCTTGCTGGATGCACTGAGTCATGTCCTGATTGTGATGGCGAAGATAATGCGTGGTTAATTAAATTAGAACCAGATTCTGAAATGACACCGCCAGAGTTAATATTAAAGAAACCAAAACCTGGTTGGATTTATATTTGGGATGTATTTGCTTTTCCGATTTTTGTCGTGGATGAAGCAATTATTTATGATAGATTAACATTCAATGTGAAAGCTAATCATGAGAGCGGTATTGCTAAAGTTGAATATTTTATTGATGATCAATTGATTGGTGATGCAACTGAGCCACCATTTGAATATATGTGGGATTCAGATGATGTTGGTTTATACCGCTTAAAAATACGTGCATATAATAATTATGGGGGAACGATTCAGAAGGATTTGATTTTGGATAAAAGATCATGAGAAGATAAAATGACTGAGAAAAAAGATCTTCCTATTTTCTCTCATTTTTCTTTGGAAGTAATATTGAACATCTATATGATATATATTTTTGAATCTGTAATATCGATATGTTCAGATTTGGAGCAGGAGGTAAATATATGAAAAATAGAGTATATGAGACGCTGATGATTTGTATTATAATATTTTTATTAACCATAAGTGTAGCAAAAATAGGTTTAACCGATAGTAGTCAAATTAAAGTTAGTTTTGTAAGATGTTATGATTATGATATTATAGTGCCAGATGATTTCCCAACAATACAATTGGCAGTTGAGGGCGCAGCATCTGGGGACCGTATTTATGTACGATCAGGCGTATATAATGAAAATATCATTATTAATAAAGCAATTTTTTTGATAGGTGAAGATAAGAATTCAACAGTCATCTCTGGTGATGGTAGTGATGATGTAGTTTCTATCGTTCGGAATAAAGTAACTTTTAGTGGATTCACGGTTGAAAACGGTGGTGATGAAGGAGTACAAATTCGATCGAATCAATGTTTAATTTCAGATAATATAATTACATTGAATATGGATAATGGTTTGAGTGTAACTTCATGTTTTGAAAATGAAATTGTAAACAATCATATAATACTGAATAATGATGATGGATTAGCTGTGTCAGGAGGATTTGGTAACACCTTTAAAAATAATAACATATCTAATAATTATGATAACGGTATTGTGCTTGATGACACTTCATCAAATACATTTCTTAACAATCACATTGAATCAAATCGGGATGATGGTATTGATTTAGACAACTCTAATGAAAATTATTTTATTGGTAATACAGTGAAGGATTCTCAAAATAAAGGTATTTATATGAGAAAATCAAGCTCTGAAAATCAAATATATTTTAATAATTTCATTGATAATAATCCAAATGCATATGATGAATTTTCAAATACTTGGCATAATAGTAAATCTCAAGAGGGAAATTATTGGGATGAGTATTCGGGAAAAGATAATAATAATGATGGTATTGGTGATATACCCTATTTAATTGATGGTGGAACAAATAGTGATATGTATCCTCTTATGAATATTTGGGGAAATAGTAAACCTGACAAACCATACCGACCAAATGGTGAAATTTCAGGGGAAGTAGGAGTTTATTATAATTATACTTCACTTACAAATGATCCTGATGATGATCAAATTTGGTATAAATGGGATTGGGGTGATGGTAATTTTTCAGAGTGGATTGGTCCATTTGAATCAGGTGATTTATGTTTAATTTCTAACAATTGGAGCAAAGAAGGAAATTTTGAAATTAGAGTGAAAGCAAAAGATATATTTAATCAGGAAAGTGAATGGTCTGATCCATTAGAAGTTGCGATGCCACATATCTATAAGTTTAATCCGATTATATGGTTGATTGAACAGTTTATTCAACGCTTTCCATTCCTGGAACACTATTTTGAGATTGTCATAAGTTGATAAATCTGATCAATCTCTTTCTTTATCCTCTTTTTTAACAATAATGGGGTTTTTAATATCGTTTTGGGAAAACATTTATATCATAAAAATACATTATTATTTCTGAATCTGACAACATGTAGAGGACAGATTCGGAACGGAGGCGAAAATATGAAAAAAACATTTTTCTCTTTTTTGATAGTGGGGCTGTTATTATCGACGGGACTTATATCTGTTGTTAGTACAGATAATGAGTCATCAAATAAAGGACAGATAAGAAATTGTATTAACTTTCCACAACAATCAATACATAATGAAGGAGCAGAACCTCCTGAAGCTGAAATTGGTGATCGATGGAAATATAATATGGAACCTGTTGTACTTGATGCTGATGGTAGTAGTTATTCCTTGGATGGAATCATTGAATTTGAAGATTTAACTCTTGAAGTTGAGGATATCGCAAGTGGGGAATATAAAGTTCATTTTTTTGCGAATATCACTGGTGGCTTTGATGCAGAGATTCTTGGTGGAATGATTAAATTATCTGGTGAATTTCTAAACAAGTTATTGCCGAAATCAAGATTGGAGGGAGATATGGTTTTTAGATCATTAGATCTTGGTATT
>JAWOBC010000143.1:0-4622 GCA_046498165.1 Thermoplasmatota archaeon | reverse complement strand
GAACTGTAATTCGATTTTTTCTTCCGGCTAAATAATGTTTCATTGATTTTCGTCCGTATCTTTGGTTTCATATTCTTCATATTGTAGAAGAACAGACTGGCTATCATTCAGATGGTCAAACATAACAAACTTTATAAACATTACGCTTGTTATATAGCGTAATGATTTCGACGTATACGCTTAATCATTTTGGAATTGTTTCTGGTATTTGTCAGGAGTTGAACATTGCAGGCATCATTGATACGTTGATCCCGTCAGATCCTCAGCAGAAAGTTTCGACAGGTCAATCGATTGTTTCCATGATCATTAATGGCTTAGGTTTTTCAAATAGGCGGTTGTATCTGTATCCTCAGTTCTTTGAGAATAAGCCGGTTAACTTGCTGATTGGGGATCATATTTCTGCTGATGAGCTGAATGATGATACTATTGGCAGAGCACTCGATCGGATTTTTCAGTATGGTTGTACTGAATTATTTTGTTCCTTATCATATATTGTTGCGGAGCATCAGCAGGTGCAAAAAAAATTTGGTCATTTGGATACAACAACATTTTCCGTTCATGGTGAGTACGATTGTGCTGATACTGATGATGCGGTGATCCGTATCACTCGTGGTCGTTCAAAGCAAAAACGACCTGATCTGAAACAGATCTTTCTTAATTTGTTGGTAAGTTTTGATGGTGGTGTTCCCTTGTTCATGCAGGCACTTGATGGGAATAGTAGCGATTCCGTTACCTTCAGGGAAACGGTTTCTGATTTTAGATCAGGGATTAAAAAACATGTGCAGGAGATCACGTATCTTATTGCGGATAGTAAGTTTTATGCAGAGGAAACATTGAAGCTGATGAAACAGGATGTGTTATGGATCAGTCGTGTCCCTGAGACTGTTGGGGAAGCGAAACGGGTGATTGAAGAGACTGAAATTTCTGAATTATCGTTATTGCAGGAGGATTATTTGTATACGAAACATCGTTCTTTTTATGGTGATGTTGAGCAGCGATGGTTGATCGTTTATTCGAAACATGCATTGAAGAGAGCAGTGGAAACTGTTGACCGCAGAGTGAAAAAGGAATATGAACAGTTGAAGCGTAAGGTGAAAACTTTAAGGAAAAAGGAGTTTTTCTGCCAGAAGGATGCTTGTGATGCATGGAAGGGTTTGAAGATCACGTGTATGTATCATACGGTTACGTTAGATCGTGTGGAGGTGAAAACCCGTTATAAGAGACGAGGTCGTCCATCTTTGGAGAAGAACCATGATAACAAGAAGGTTACCTTTATTCCTCATTATCGTATTATATTAGATGAACGGGTGAAAGAGAGGGAGGTGGTAAAAAAAGCAATGTTTGTCATTGCTACAAATGAGTTATCTGAACGGAAATTAAGTGATGGGGAATTGTTGTCTCATTATAAGGATCAGCAAAAAGTAGAGAATGGCTTTCGTTTTTTAAAGGATCCTTTGTTTTTTGCGTCTTCTCTTTTCTTGAAGAAACCTGAACGAATTGTGGCGTTGACTATGATTATGTGTTTGTCTTTACTGGTGTATAGTATTGGTGAACGGAAGCTTCGTGGTTTGTTGAAGGAGTATGGTGAAACGATTAAGAATCAGGTGAATAAGCCAACGCAGAAGCCAACGTTACGTTGGATTTTTCAATTATTTGAAGATGTTCATTACGTTGAGATAACGGAAGGGGACACGAAGAGATGTGAAGTGCATAATCTTAGACCTGAAGGAGAAAAGGCATTACGAATTCTAGGAAGCAATTACATGAAACCATATCTTCTTGAATGCTGAATGATATGGAGGAAAAAAATAAGGATTTTTTTAGAAACAGGGTGCGGAATGTCGGTAATATTGTTCATCATTAATTAAGGAACACTCTGAACATTTTTTTTGTTATGTTCACTTGTGTTTAAAATTGGAAGGATTGTTTCATTGTTGTTTTAAAAAATTAAGGATTTTATTGTTAAATGTTTCTGGGTTTTCAATATGAAAGCCATGTGTTTCACCAGGTTCTATGTGTAAGGTTGCATGAGGAATGTGTTTGGTAAGTGTTTCAGAACACGTTGGTGGGACAAGCCCGTCTTCATCACCTGTGATAATGAATGTTTCTGCGTTGATTTCTGATAATCGATGAAGCGTATTATGATGATAAATAGCATGCAGTTGTTTGAGAAATGTTTCAACATAAGTGTCTTGAGTGAGGAATCGTTGTAATGTATTGGTTAACATTTTTTCATGGAATTTAAGGAAGTCTTTTCCAAAGACTTGTTGTAACAAAAATGAATGGACTGGTTTAAATGAAAAAAGGTCTGCTTCAAACTCGTTTTCCTCTGAATCATTGTTTTTGATGAGTTTAGTTAACCCTTGTTTTAGATAGGTTACCATTTCTGGGTGTTTGGCAAAGGTTGAGGAAAGAATTAGTTTGTCAACCATGGTTGAATAACGTAATGCAAATTCTTGCGCGATCATTCCCCCCATTGAATTTCCCACGATATGTGCTTTGTTGATTTGTAATTCTTGTAATAATGCTGCGACGTCATCGGCCATCATAGAAATGTAGTATTGTTCATCAGATCCTGTGCTTTGCCCAATTCCTCTATTGTCTAAGAGTATGACGGTGTATTTTTCTTGGAAATGTGGTATTTGATACAGCCAGCTCATATGATCCATGCCAAGTCCTGCGATGAATACAAGAGGTGGTCCGTTTCCAATGGTATGATATGAAAGTTCAATGTTGTTAATGTGTTTTTTTGGCATATTCTGGTGCATCCTCAATCTTTTTTTTGTTTGAAAATAGAAGCAAAGGTATGTTTTCATGATTTGTAATGATTATGCTTTTTTTCATTTGTGTAACTGAAACTTTATGTAATTGTTTCCAAATACCCTGTAAATGACGCTATTTATGGATGATGAAGAAATTTCTTATAAGACACTTCGTAAGATTCAACAAGCGGAAAAAAATTCCCCGCAGATTACCAAGATTAACAAAGAATTTTATCAAGATGTTACTCGTTTTTTACATGAATTGGAAACTCGATTAGGGAAAGAAAAAAAGCCTCAGAAACAAATGCTTCTTGCTGAGGAATGCCAAAATATTGAAAAAATAATTCGTAATATTTACGAACAACGTGAAAAAAAGATTATGCTTGCTGCGATTGCAAAAGCTCGTGGTGGCAATCCCACGATTAAAACACTTCTTCCTGAGGAAAAAACGTTTTTTGATGAATTGTATCATAATGTTGTCTTGTTTCGTAAAAAAATATTTAAGCAAAACCAAGAGGAGGAGGATCATATTAAACATGAATCTGAATCCAGACCGGTTCCTGAAAAATCTGATAATGGCTCTGCTGTAAAAAAGGAAAAAGGGAAAGAAGAACAAAAGAACAAGCAAAATCAAAGTAATACGCATCCAATCCTTCGAATTGTTGATGATATACCACCTTTTGTAGGCACAGACAATAACACGTATTCATTATATAAAGGAGATATTTTATCACTGCCTGAAGACATGGCAGACATGCTTCTTAATAAGAAAGTAGCGGTAAAGATAAATGAATCGTAAAAAAAGTGATAGAAATAAGTAAAAAAACTAAATTTTTTTCAAAAATAATATATAAAAAACGACAATTTTTTTATAACTGTTTCACCATATCATGTAATGATATAGCACAGCATACAAGTTCAGTATGACTTATCATTATTGAAAAAAACTGGTTAATTTGGAGGGAGGGAGGGCAGAGTATAATGAAAGAAAAAAAGATTCTAATACAGCTCTACCCTCATAATCAAGAAATGGATTTCAAAATTCAAAAAATTTTGGATTCTACACAAAAATAAAAACCTTTAACCGATTATTTAAAGACCAGCAAGAATTTGGTATTCCCTTCAAAAGGATTCCATCAAAAAAAAAATCATAACCAATCTTTTTCCCAGCAGAGAAAATAATCAATAACCTCCTAATTATGTTAATTACCTTTTTATACAACCTCCTTATTACCAATTCAATCTAAGAAGCAGAAAAGGGAGTCACCCATGAAAAAACCACGAGTAATAAAAACCTACTGCCCAAAATGCAAAAAACATACTGAACATGAAGTTCATCGAGTCAAAAAAAGAAAAGCAAGCGAAATGAAACAAGGACAACGACGATTCAGAAGGGTGATGCGTGGATACCGTGGATTTCCTCGTCCAAAACCAGAAGGAAGGGAAAAAACCAGTCGACGTATCCGATTAAAACTCACCTGTAAAAAATGTAAGAAAAGCCATCAACCACCAACACAACGGGCAAAAAAATTCGAAATCGAGTAGGTGAAAAATAACTATGATGAAACCAAAAAGCAGATTCATGAAAGTTCGATGTAAAGACTGTGAGAATGAACAAGTCATTTTCGACAGAGCTAGTACACCGATCTCTTGCCATATTTGCGGAAGTAAACTTGTCATTCCCAAAGGTGGAAAAGCAGAGATGAAAGCAGAAGTATTAGAAATTATCGAATAAAAAAAAGAAATTGATCAGGTTTTAATATTCATGATAAAGAAAGAATATCCAGATGAAGGAGAATTTGTCGTTGGCACCGTTACCAAAGTGCAAAATTATGGTGCATTTGTCACTCTTGATGAATA
>JAWOBC010000058.1:0-3638 GCA_046498165.1 Thermoplasmatota archaeon | reverse complement strand
CTCTCCTGCGGGTCCTTGCCGCTGGCTGTCTTACCGGTATATTCCTTGCCTTTATTCTTGCCCTTGGTAATATAGCGATCCCAAAAATTGAGTTTCAATAAGGCCCAACTGCCTCGATGCCATTCACAACACTTTTTACAGCCGCAATAAGCGGTGGTCTCCATCATTCGCACCTCATGCCGAGCACAACTTGAGGAAAGCCCCAGCAGAAAGACAAGAGCACATAGTGTCAGAAAAAAATCGAAAAGCCTGCTACGAATGATATCACCTCACAACACATAAATTCGTATATGACAAATATATAGCCGATAATCATCGTAAGGACAAGAGGGGGACCAATAAGGTGGGGCAATAACCTGCGATGCAAACGGCCTTTCTCATGGAAGGTTGTTACCGATAGCATTGGTATCCTGAAAGAATCACGCACCCCGGAGGTTTTGAGTAGGATAATCTGTAACTCCGGTCCCTACTGTGCTCACAAAAAAACATCCTCTGGTCGTTGATCACCGCCACAATGTCAATCCAATCTGCGAATTGCAGAAAGAAGTTCATCGGTAGGACCGTCTTTCGTACAGTAAGCAGAAGCTCCGGCTTGTATCATCTGATCTGCCTGATCTTGCTTGTCATGCATGGACAGACCGATGATCCGAACGCAGGGAAGCTCGGAATGAATAATCCGGGTAGCCTGAATACCGTCCATCCCCGGCATGTTGATGTCCATCAGGATAACATCGGGATGAAGTTGCCGGGCCTTCTCAACCGCCTCTTTGCCGTCGACTGCTTCCCCCACCATTTCAATATCGGAATGAAAGCTCAGCAAGGCAAAAATTCCCTGACGGACAACCCTGTGGTCGTCCACAACAAAAATTCTGATTTTATCTTCACCCATATCATACTCTTTTAATGTTCAAATGCGTTTTGTTATGTCGTAAAAAAAAAGTAAACCAGCCCAGACAGGTTCAACTATCATTGCCCAAACTTTCCTGTTTCAAAAGGCATTAACAGGTTCGGAATAGTATTTGGTATCTTCATTCCATCCTTACTTGCCTATTGGAACTGCAGTTGCTTTGAAAAGCAAAGGATTTGATATGAAAGTGTTATACACGGATCAACGGCATAATACTGTTTTAGAAACTGAATTGAATGCCCAAAAAACAGATTTTTCTAGATTGTTAAAAGAATCTGACATAGTCTCTTTACATGTTCCTCTTAATGAAGAAACCAGACATCTCATTAGTAAAAAAGAATTGAAAATGATGAAGGAAACAGCCATTCTAATAAATACATCCCGAGGCCCGGTTGTTGATGAGGAGGCATTGATATGTGCATTGGACAACGATTGGATATTTGGCGCGGGTTTAGACGTATATGAACATGAACCAATCATTCCTCTGAAACTGATGAAGTTACCAAATGTTGTCATCCAACCTCATATCGGTTCAGCAACAAGGGATTCACGATTTAAAATGGCAGAGATGGCTGCAGAAAACATGCTTACAGGTCTCAAAGGAGAAAAACCCCCAAATTGCGTGAATCCAGAACTTTTTCAACAGGATTAGACAACGCTAAAGGGTAAACACCCATATCTCAGGATCATCCGGTAAATCCTCTTGTTCGATATCCATCTGATTTCCCACTTTTAAAATCTCATATGATGAGCGGGAAAGAAAATCGTCAACCGGCGAAATAGGAAGGGAAAGTCCTTCGATTTTATAATGCATTGGAATAATGATTCGTGGGTTGATTTTTTTAATGATATCCCATGATTTTTCAGCATCTATGGTATAGGTTCCACCGACTGGTATGAAAAGGATATCTATTGTCCCAATTGATTGTATTTGTTGGTCATCAAGATCATGTCCAAGATCACCGAGATGACAAAAGGTGATATCACCCATGGTGAACACAAAAATAGTGTTCTTTCCTCTTTTTTCTCCTTGGCATCTATCATGAAATGTTTGAATCCCTCTGATTACAATGTTATGAACCGTTCGTTTCCTCTTATCTTCGATAATCGTTGTATTATCATTTGAGACTGTTTTAAAACTGTTATGATCAAAATGATCATGGGAAACAAGAACGATATCTGCAGCGACCGTAGGTGGGGGAATGCCTATGGATTTACCATCATGTGGATCTGTTACCAGAGTGCACTCATTTGAAATTGCAAAACACGAATGGCCATGCCATCTGATTTCAAGCATCTTTAGTATAACTCCTCAATAGAATCTGGGACTTACATTTGATGTGTATTTAAAAATATTATGGACGTATCCGTTTGAATGCTAAATAGGTCACTAGTTCTGATTCGTCAATACTTGCAAAGAGAAAGGTTTTGTTAACAGAATGAGCTAGTCTAATTGCTCTACTAACTTCCGGCCAACCAAGGGAATAATCCACTGAAACCGCATGGATAAGAAATTCAGCATGGGTGTTATAGGGATGGTGGATATAGGCTCGAAAATGGTTCCCGAATTTAAACCCTGTTTTTACGATGAGTCCTTGGCTTTTGAGTTCCCGATACACGATATATCGTTTTTTTATATCCGGTTGATTCTGTTCAACTATTGTTTGAAATACCTTTTCCGATATGATATCACCATTTGGTAAACGAATCGTTAGACTGTTCTCTTTCTTCAAATATAATGCTTCTACTAAGGAAATCTGTAATCCATTACCAAATGCCTTTCCAAAAAACTCTTTTTCATGTAAAAGATTCGCAAGCTCTTCATCAAATATGAGTACTCTATCTTGAAGGAGAATTCCAGTTGTTTGTCTGAAATGAAAAGGTTTTTGCTTACCAGTCAACGGTTGACTGCTAAGCTCATAATAGGTGATATCGCCTTCCTCATCAGCGATTGCTAGCCAACAGTTTGTTTGTTGCTTTGTTGCTTTTTTGATAAGAGTTAGTATCGTTTGTATAGTGCATTGTTCTCGTTCTGAAAAAACAGCGATAAATGCTGGAGAACTTGTTGTATCTAGTTGGTTTTTTGTAAAAAAGGTGAAAAAATCATCATTTTTGAGTAATTGAATTTGATGCCCTCGTCGACGAAGATCACTGAATATGAGATACCTTGTTTCAAATGTGGGTTGTGTTGCGGCTATGGAAATAAGTTCTTCCCAGTTCAATTGTTTTTTTTTTTGATATATCAAAAGTTTCTTTTCTTCAAAAAGAAAGCAAGCTTCAATGAAATCTAGGTGTAAATAGTTCTTTGAAAGTGGTGTGCCGAATCTGCTTTTTCCATAGAGGCGGCCTACATCTTTTGCTTTTGTAACAATAACACCATCGTCTTGCAGCGTTCCATGGGCAGGATTCATGGAGATGACAACTTCTACAACTTATTTTTGCTTTTTGTAAAAATCATGGATTGTATGCGGGAGCGTATCGCGGGAATATTGCTCTGCTTGTAGGTTTGACTCATTAAATTTGCTTGGATATACAGTATATTCTGGATATATTTTTTCTTGTTTTGGAGAAGGAATGGAAGTTATCTTCTTTTTCGGGTATGAAAAGAGCAGTCCAATGAGCACCCCTATGACGATACCGCCGATAATGCCAAATGTTAAAAGAAGAAGAAAAAATCCGCTGATATTGTTAAAGTTTAATCGCATTGATCTGCTTTGAACCGGTGGGATAC
>JAWOBC010000094.1:0-4915 GCA_046498165.1 Thermoplasmatota archaeon | reverse complement strand
GCTGAAATGGCGACACCATAGAAATCGGCGAAATAGTAAGCGGCAAGCATTGCAGCTACAACAGCGATAACTGGGATGATGGTGCTCATCATTCCTACTTGTAATCCTTGGATGATGACGGTTGCCGGACCTGTTTTTGATGCATCAGCGATACTTTGTGCTGGTTTTTGTTTTTCACTTGTATAATATTCTGTGCTATATCCAATGATCAATCCGGCGGCAAGTCCTGATAAAATGGCATAAAAAGGATTGAGATCACCAAGCATAAACCATGTCGCTAGACCAGTTAACACTGCGGTGAGAGCTGCTGCAAGATAAAGTGAGTTTCGAAGTGCTCCATAAATATTTTTTCCTTTACCCATGACTACAAGAAGAATTCCTGCAATGGAGGATAGAATACCTAGTGCGGCTAAAACCAAGGGAAGCCAGACTGCTGCTTCCATGTTTCCAGCGTTTAGAATAAGTTGACCTAAAGGATCCGTTCCACCATTTTTTAAAATTGTAGCCATGCTCACTGCGGCAAGTGCCATGGTTGCAATAAGAGAATCAACATAAGATTCAAACAGATCAGCTCCCATTCCTGCTACATCTCCGACGTTGTCACCAACCTGATCGGCAATGACTGCAGGATTTCTTGGGTCATCTTCAGGGATGCCTTCCTCAATCTTTCCAACAAGATCTGCGCCGACATCTGCTGCTTTGGTGTAAATCCCTCCACCTACACGTGCGAAAAGAGCAATGGATGACGCTCCGAAACCAAAACCAAATAACATGTTAGTAGCGGTAACCACATTAAAGGAAAAAAATTGAGTAAACATAAAAAACAAAGTGAAAACCCCTAGAACACCAAGTCCAACCACAATCATGCCCATGACCGCACCACTTGAAAAGGCTATGGATAGACCTTTGCCAAGGCTATGTTTGGTGCCTTCTGCGGTTCGACCATTTGCCATGGTCGCCATCCGCATGCCAATGTTTCCTGAGAGGGCTGAAAATATTGCGCCGATGATAAATGCGATGGGAAGGCCAATTTCTATATTGCTTCCCTCGATGAATGATGCGATAAAAAGAAGTATTGCAACGATGGCCACAAAAACCATCAGAACTTTATATTCACTATTCAAAAATGCCATGGCTCCGTCTCGGATGGCTTTGGTAAGCTCACGCATTTTTTCATTGCCTGTCTCTTGGTTTTTTACCTTTATATATAACAGGGTAGCAAAGAGAAGGGCTATTAAACCTCCAATTGGTATTGTCCATGTCCATATATCTACATTCATGGTATCTTCACCGTCTGCCAGGTAACATCATTTCTTATTTAACGCTTATGCTTTAACCAGTATCATACATCTTTTTTTTTGCTTTTTTTCACACTTCAATCTTTATATATCAAAAAGAATATAAACTGTATAAAATAATATGAAACTATAAAACACTGGTCCCATCGTTCTGATACTACCTTCTTCAGAGTGAAACCATTGAACTGAGAGATTTGCTTAGGGGGCAGAAAAACACACATGTTACCTTTGTTGGCACGATTCATACAACATCATCCTTGGATGGTAGTTATCATCGTCATCCTGATTACCTTAGGTTTTTCCCTGTTCATTCCCTCCCTTGATTTCAAAACGGATTTCAATGAATTCACTCCAGATGATGAAATTGTGAGAGCAAATAATCGAGTCCTTGATTATTTCGGGGAAAATCAACAACTCGTTTTTTTATTATTTCAAGCCGATCAAGCTAACTCTATGCTTTCCACAGAGGCCATAAAAACTACTCATCAACTGCAGAATACATTAACTGATTTACCATCAGTGAATAGTAGTTTTTCACTGGTGACGTTTCTTGATTTGATTTGTTTAATTGAATTTGGGCAATCACTTGATGACTGTTCAGATGAACAGATCCAAATCGCGGTTTCTGATCTCCTTAGTGATCCGGCTGAGATGCTTCAATCTGTTTTTGCTGAGATTGATGCCAATGAACCAGGTGAATATAAAAAAGGTATCATTTTCCGGTCGAAACAAAATGTTGATGGAGCAGATATTAAGACTTGTTCACTTGAAAGAACGAACTCATCTCTTATTTTTACTATTGAGGTCTATGATTTATCCGGCTTTGAACAGGATTTAACGCCCTTGTTTCCCCGGGTGAATGTCATGGAATGGTTTGTCGGCTTTGAAAACTTGATCACTCCTATCTCCTATTTAGATATCGATTATCAACTCGCCGCTCATATTGAACCAGCTGAACCGCTTTGGACCATTGGCGATGGTTTTTCTCAAAACCTGCGTCATTTTTTTTCAATGCTTAAAAACCGTAGTTTGTTTAACACGTATTCCAAGGATGTCTACCTTTGGATTACCCCGCCAAACCAGGAAATGGCTTTTCCTCTTCCCTTGGAATCTGGTGACATTTTATTTGACCGTGATGATAATCAGATCGTTATTGATGTTTCCCTTGAGGAATTGGGAACCTATGGTATTGCACCGCAATTTGGATCTTTTGCTCTTCCGGCGAAACTATCAAATTTTACTGCTGGAACCAGATATTATCAAACAGCTTTGTTCAAACGGCTGGATGGTCGAATTGATGCCAACACCAATTATCTTTTTGAAAAACTATTGAAGATTCAAACAAAACCTGTGCTTGGATCACTGGTTGAACGCTTGTTATCAAAGACAGGTAATGTTTCCTGGAAAAATTTTGATGAACTCTATGAGATGCTTGATGATTCATCAATGCTTCCTGATGTGATCGCTTATAAGGATATTCTGAGCAGCTGGAACACGGTGGATATAGTGCCAGATAGTGGCAAGGAAACCGATACTTCGTTGTTGATTGTTCCAGCATTCTATGAGGATATTTCCACTAATTCAAAATCTTTTTTATCAAAGGAGTTTAAACAAGGAAGTCCTCCACAGTCCTCTCTTGTTTTTCTTAATTTGAATTTTTTAACTGATTATGATAAAATTATCCGAGTCAATGAGGAAATCGTAAGTATGGTTTCTGAATTGAACCAGGGGCAAAATATCATTCAGGTTAATGCCACTGGTAATGGGGTTGCCTCCGCAGAGATTAATGAATTAACGAGTTCAGCTAATCAGCTGATTGCTCCTATGATTTTTGTGATTATCATCTTGGTGTTATTTGTTAATTTCCGCCGGGTTTCCTATGTAGTGCTTCCTATGCTTACCCTTGTGGTTTCATCGATTTGGTTATTTGGAAGTATGGCTTTGTTGGGGATTTCTTTTAATGTGATTGCGGTGGCATTGGTTCCATTGGTGTTAGGGTTGGGAGTGGATTATTCTGTGCATTTACTGCATAATTACCGGGTTGCTATTGAGGATGGTAAAAATCCTGCTGCGGCTCTTAAGAATTCAGTGACAGAAATTGGCACGGCTATGTTTCTAGCGATGCTTACTACGGTTATCGCGTTTTTGTCGTTTCTGACGGCATCGTTTCCACCGGTTCGAGATTTTGGTATTTTGCTAGCATTAGGAATTATTTATACTTTTATCACTGCCTTGGCCTTACTTGCTCCGTTACGATATATCCTTGATAAACGAAAAACGGTGGCCGTATCAAAAAAATCTCATGCTATGGTGGTGCGAACGGTGATGCGGTCGATATCCGCTCAGGTTATCGCCCATCAAAAACTTATCCTGATCATCATGATTGCTACCACGCTTCTTTTTGCCTATGGGGCGGTTCGTATTGACACTGGATATGATATGGAACAATTTGCTCCTGAAGATACCCCTGCTTTTGAGTTATTAGATCGTATTGGACAGGATTTTCCGTTTTCCAGTCAAAATCAGGAATATGTGCTTATTGAAGGAGATGTGGCATCCGTTGAGACCTTACAAGGTATTCGGCAAACCATTGATCAGTTGCAAGATGATCGTTTTGTGGCCCGTAATCCTGATGGTTCATTGAAGATTACAAGCATCTTAGGTATTATTGAACAAGCAGTGGCTAATAATGAAAGTTTGATTGATGATTTTTCTCTTAATGAACAGACGTTTATTCCTACTTCAGATGCAGAGGTAAAACGATTATTTGATTATCTTTATGATCTCTCTGATAGATCTTCACTGTCTGTTGATGAGCCTATGCGGATGGATGGTATGGAGGTGAATATGTCTCTGTTTTCATCGGTTTCCTTTGAAAGCTTTGGTGGAGAAATCGATACGGTGCTTTCCCGGGAGGATACGGTCTATGTGGCTACGGTTATTCGGGTGTATATTGATGCATTATATGCAGATACGGAGGATGGTGATATCAGCGATGATCTTGCCTTGTTAAAAGAGGAACTGACGGCTGATGCCCAGCAGGATTTTGGTGATGCCCAGGTTATGGTCACTGGTCAAAACATTATCTCATTGACCATTACTGATTCATTGACGGAAAGTCAGATAGTTTCTACTATGGTCTCTATTGTGTTAGCCGCTTTAGTGCTGATCCTGATCTATCGATCCGCGAGTTTAGGGGTGATTGCTCTGATTCCTGTTGGTTTTTCCATCATTTGGATTATGGGAACCATGTATTATATTGGTTACACGCTTAATGCTTTGACCATTACGGTGACCAGTATCACTATTGGTATCGGAATTGATTATGCGATTCACGTGACAGAACGATTTCGTTATATTGTTGATAAAACAGGTGATATCACCAAAGCAGTATGTGAAACCATTTCTCATACTGGTGGTGCTTTGTTAATTGCTGCTCTTACCACCGCGCTTGGCTTTGGCATCCTCATCTTTGCTCCTATTCCACCCCAGCAGCAATTTGGTTTTATTCTTGCTGTTACCATTGTTTATTCATTTTTAACCTCCATTTTTATCTTACCACTGGTTTTGTTTCATTGGGCCAAAAGAAGAAAACGAAGATATGGTTACGTGGTGAG
>JAWOBC010000091.1:0-3176 GCA_046498165.1 Thermoplasmatota archaeon | reverse complement strand
CAAGATCCATAGTCGTATCCCATAATTGATCAGCATTCATCTCACCAAGACCCTTATACCGTTGTACACTAACACCAGGAACACCCATATCATTCACGATATTGGTCCTTGCTTGTTCAGAATACACATACTCCACACGCTTTCCTTTCTTCAACTTATACAAAGGAGGTTGAGCAATATACAAATAACCTTCTTCAACCAACTCACGCATATACCGATAAAAAAAGGTCAACAACAAGGTTCGAATATGTTCACCATCAACATCAGCATCAGTCATGATAATAATCTTATGATATCGAGCCTTAGAAATATCAAATTCTTCACCAATACCCGTCCCAATCGCCGTGATCAATGCAAGAATCTCTTTATTCTTTAAGATTTTATCCATCCGCGCTTTTTCAACATTCAAAATCTTACCGCGCAATGGTAAAATCGCCTGAAAATCCTTATCTCTACCTTGCTTTGCACTGTTGTGTACAAATACTCCGCTGGCAAGAGCAAAATTATGTGTTCCAGCGACTTCTATATCGTAAACATCCATTCTTTCAGTTACTTGAATAATTTCTTTAATATTGTGATTATAATTTTCAACTGCTTCTTGAGCTGCAAAGGTGTCTCCTGAGAAAAACCGATTAACGAACGTATCAAATTTTAGCAACGTAGTATCTTTTCTTTCTTTTCTCAATCTATCATATGATTCAACATCAATTTTCTTACATTCGACAAAGATGTCGTGGAGGGCTTTGATTGATTTTTGATAATATGTTTTATTATATGTCCTCTTTCTTTTTTTCCTAAATTCTTCAGTCCATTGCGATTTAGTTTTCTTTCTTCTCCACCCCAGAAGTTCTGGATTTTCCCATTGTTTTTTTGCCAGCTCGGATAGATGTTTTTTCAATTTATGATTATGTTCAAAATAGGACGTTACTCTTTTCGATTGTTTCTCTCGATTTTTTGGATTATCCCAATATTGTCGCTGATTATTATAAAGTCTTTTTATCGTCTGTTTCCGATAGGTATTATCGCTATTATAAAATTCCAGGTATTTCTGTTTCATGTATTTTTTATACTCTGGATTTTCCCATTGTTTTTTGGCTTGTTCACTCAATATCATCTTGGTTTTTGGTTCCTTCATCCTCTGACTCATCATCTTTCTAAATTCTTCACTTTTCCTGAGTTTTCTACATTTCTCAATTACCTGGGGTGTATGCAATGTTTTATGAGCCATTTCTCTATGAAGTTGTAAATGCTCTACTTTGTTCATTCTTGTCACATTGGTGGGATTGTTATTGTTTTTATCAAAATCAATATGATGTCGGTGAGAACCAAGAGTAGATGAATACACACCTTGTTTAATATTCCAGTTATCTGATAATATATGAGTAAAAATCCAACGACTCATTGATGTGTCGTATACCAATTCATAATCTTTTATAGTGATATATTTCCCAATCTTAGAACGTTGTTTTCTCAAAGGCATAAGCGAATCTTTTGGTGTAAGATTCTTTGCTTGTTTATATGATCCATCACGTAACATGAATAAATGGTCGGGAGTGCAAATAATTTCCTGATCATTATCTAAAATAATTTTGATGACTTCAACATCTTTTTTTGTTTTCCTAGGATTCTTAATTTCCTCAATACCAATATTTCCGTTATTTTTTATGGTATAACAAAAATGTCTCTTCCCCTGTTTTTGTTCGTTAATCAATTCCTTAAATGAAACATTCCGGTTGTCAACCAACGCAACTTTAGTATCTCCGGAAAAACATCCACCTGCACTATCTCCCTCAACAATATACAATTCAGTTTTACTAGGATCACGGCTCGAACAATCAGCTAGTTTCCCTGGAAGTGCGGACGATTCAAGTAGTCCCTTCCGACGAGTTAACTCACGAGCCTTACGAGCAGCAGCTCGTGCACGACTGGCCATCATACCTTTATTAACAATAATTTTTGCAACAGTCGGGTTTTCTTCAAAGAACTCACTAAGTTTCTCATTAGTTAAGCGTTCAACAATACCTCGTACTTCGGAATTACCTAGTTTGGTTTTTGTTTGCCCTTCAAACTGAGGACTTTTCACCTTACAAGAAATAACAGTGGTAATCCCTTCACGGCAATCCTCACCACGCAAGCTAAAATCATCATTATCAAAAAGCTTGTTTGATTTTCCATAATCATTTAACACTCTTGTAAGAGCTGATTTAAACCCTGAAAGATGGGTCCCACCCTCATGGGTATTAATATTATTTGCAAAGGTGAATATATTATCAGTATATCCATCCGTGTATTGAATGGCAAGTTCAACTTCAACATCATCTCTCTCAGCACTAAGATAAATGGGGTCAGGGTGAAGCGGTGTTTTGTTTCGATTGATATGACGAACAAATTCTTTTATTCCACCATCAAATTTATAGGAAACCTGTTTATCTTCCCGTTCATCATAGATATTAATCTTTAATCCTGCATTTAAAAAAGCAAGTTCCTTTAGCCGAGATTCAATAGTGGAAAATTTATAAATGGTGGTTTCAAAAATATCTGGATCAGGAAGAAATGTAATTGAGGTACCCGTTTCTTCTGTTTTTCCAATCTCTTTGAGAGATGAAGCAGTGGCACCATGATCATATTTTTGATGATATTTTATGTTATTTCTACAGACAGTAACTTCTAAGCAGCTAGATAACGCATTGACTACTGATACACCAACACCATGTAATCCTCCTGATACTTTGTATGAATCCCGATCGAATTTACCACCAGCATGAAGGGTGGTCATCACCAGTTCAACACCGGTTTTTTTATATTTTTCATGTACTGCAACAGGTATACCTCGACCATTATCTGCTACAGTGACAGATCCATCTTTGTTAATCCTAACATCAACCTTAGTACAATACCCAGCGAGCGCTTCATCAATAGCGTTATCAACAACCTCATAAACTAAATGATGTAATCCACGTTCATCTGTGCTTCCAATGTACATCGCAGGGTTTTGTTTTACTGCTTTCAACCCTTCTAAAACCTTAATGGAACTGGTATCATAATTTCCATTATCCTGACTCTTTTCATTGCTCATAGGCATTCACATCTTTACAAAATAATTGGTGTGATTATACTTTTGATTTCAAACCATATCGTTGACTATTTTTGGTATCCCATCTCCAGGAGTAAACCAG
>JAWOBC010000053.1:0-20768 GCA_046498165.1 Thermoplasmatota archaeon | reverse complement strand
ATAGGGACAATGATTATTTTTATTGCGATGATTCTTGTTGCGGGTATTGCTGCATCCGTTCTCCTGCAGACCATGGATGGTTTAGAAGGTCAAGCCATGAAAACAGGGAAAGAAACCATGGATGATATCTCATCTGGTATAAAAGTAACACAGGTGACTGGTGTTCATCGTGATGGTAAAATAACCCAAATAGCTCTTTTTCTTTCACCAATTGCTGGAAGCAATGATATAGATCTATCGATGATAACAGTTTCAATCTCTGATGCTAATAAAAATACTATTTTTTCGTATAATCAAAGTTGTTTTACAGAGACTATAAATGATGGTTTGTTTCAGTCAATAAATACAAGTCTTCTTGCAGCAAATGAATTTGGATTGGTGGTGATTAGAGATTCAGATCAATCATGTTTAGCGACGAACCCTGTCATTGATACCTATGATATTGTTTCCATTGTAATCAATACCACAAAAGCGTTCTCTGGGCTCTCCCCAAGAACCAAGGTCCAGGGAGTAGTATCCCCTGAAATGGGGATGAGTGGAACTGTTCGATTTACTACTCCTTCTTGTTTTTCCGATCGAATTATCCAACTTCAACCATAATACCTTTTTTTGATACAACCCTCTTTTCAGGTGTTGTTTACATGCCTAAATAACCACCAAGCACCATATTGATTGCTGCAGCGGTAATAGCTACTATCCATACCAATGGGACAAAATACAGCAGGGTTAGAAGCTTGTGACTTCCTCTTAGCATCCGAATGGTTAATGCCATCATAAAACTATGGATAATAAGAACGATAAAAACGACGATAAATGTGTTCATAAACATTTGCGGATCCATTGCAGTTAAAATACTACCGACATCAATAGTTGTTTCAGCGAAAGGATCACCAGCCATTCCATCGAGAAGGATTTCATTAAGATGCCGCGCGATAACAAGGGATGTGTAAGCACTAAATGCGATACCAAAGGTGATTCCGGCAAAAAGAGCAGCTGAGGTATTGACCACCGATAGTTTTTTTACTCGGAGATCTCGGATTTTTCTGATGTTTTCAGCAATCATTCTTGAGGCTTTGCGGGGATTAGCTGATGCAGCGGTGGCCTGTCGAAACATTTCACTGGATCGTTGTATATGGTTACTACCAGTGTCAACACCGAACCATTCCCAGGAATGATTATCATTGATCCGTGTTCGTAATCGTTTGTATAAATCCTTTATGTGTCTGGTGAGAATACCATAGTCTTTTTGACTAAGATAATACACTGATTCATTGATCTTTCCACCTCGCATAGTGGAGATAGATCCAAGAGATGGAAGAAAAGAGAGAAAATTGCGTTCTTTTCTAGCCAATTGTTTTTCCACAATAAAGGTTTTCAATCCGGGTATGATCAACGGGGTAACAGAGAGAGCAAATAGGATTTCATAAGGAATAGAATTAATGATAGGGAATTGAATGCTATAAAGAATAAAAAACAATACACCAAGACCTATGCTTACAATAATCGTTATTTGAAATAAATGTTGTAAATATTTCTCCGTTTTTCCCTGTTGACCAGTGACATGCCATATTTCATCTGGTGGAATCATTGCCCTTAGTAAATATAATAGTAATCCTTCGGTTATGATCAGAAGAAAGGAGGAAAGATACACAAAGGTGTTCATATCCTCGCCACCGATAACAATGGGGAGAACAATACCTAGTGACATCACAAAGATAATTGAAATCAGCAGGCTAACATAGACCTCATTTAGAATGGTAATGTTTTCATTTGAGGTTTCATACATGGTTTTGTAGTCCTCAAGGACTGCTTCTTGTTCGGTTTCTATGAATTCTCTGGGATCAACACCACTGTTTAAACTCTGTGAAAAACGATCTAAGAAATCCTTTAGAATTTTGCTTGGTGTTCGTTTCGATAAAAACTGAAAGCTTTTAGCAAGAGGCACCCGCCATTGTTCTGAGAGCACACTTATCTTCCTCATTTCATCCCCTAAGCTTCCATAGGCATTGTTTCCACCGAGCATGTTAATGATGTCCTTAAGGGAGAGATCTGAGATTACTAATACTCGAAGATGGGTGATGAAAAAATGGATTTTTCCATTGATATCTGCTTCCTTGTTCTTCCAGGTGATATAGGGGTAGAGTATTCCAAGGAGGATACAAAGAAATCCACCAATAGGAAAGATGATAGGTTGGATTGCTAAGATCCTCATTCCTAATAATGGCAGGATGATAGGAAGCACACAAATAAGGCTCCCTAGAGCTATCAGGGGGATTAATACTGTTCGAATAAAGGTTTTTTTATCTGGTAAGGATGCGTAAGCGATTTCAAGTTCTTTGAATCCCCCAAAATGTTGAACTGTTTCTTTTATTGACATCTCATCAGTTTTTTCTGCAAATTCTTTTTTTCTGTTTATTCCACTGAAAATGGTAATCCCTCCGTTCCATCTCGGTAAAAGCCCCATATGGATTGCACCACATCGTAGTAATCAAAGATTTCTTCTTCCACCATTCGTGCAAGGATTTGTTTTCGTAGTTCATATTCATCATAGATTTCAGCGGTATCGACATAACCAGCGTTTTTCGCGATTTTTTCCTCTAGGATAAAACTATTTTTGTTGGCTGTAAACACATGATCATCGCTTTCAGATTCCCAATCAAATGCCCTTCGAGCCATGATGCCGTCGACTTCTCGATTGTATCCTTCTATTTCATCAATGGAGACACATCGTCTCATTAATTTCCCGTTTCTTTCGATGGCCAGTTGAATAAAGACAAAATCAAGGTTATCCATGAATGTTTTTGGAACATTGATGGGATCACCGGTGAACCGCTGGATGACTTTGGTTACATCTCCTGCATGAAACGTGGTCATCACGGGATGACCGGTTTGCATTGCTTGAAATACAATGTTTCCTTCTGCTCCTCGCACCTCACCAGGGATGATATAATCCGGTCGTGATCGTAGTGCTGCCTTGAGTAAATCAAATAAATCAACTTGTCCCTCAGAGGGACCACTTGTTTTTGTAAGTAATCGTTGCCATACTGTATGAGGCACTTGTAATTCAGGGGTTCCCTCTGCGGTATAGATCTTCCGTTCAGGAGGAATAAATGGGATGATAGCATTCATGGTAGTGGTTTTTCCACAAGCGGTTCCACCGCAGAGAAAAAAACTGCGGCCATATTGCAGACAAAGCCAGAGATAGGCAGCGATCCCTGGGCTAAGGGTTTTCCATTGAATTAATTGGGTGACACTGATGGGGTTTTCGGTGAACCGGCGGATGGTCATACTAGGTCCTTTGATGCTTACTGCTGAACTATAAATAATGTTTCCTCGACTTCCATCTGGAAGCACTCCATCAACGATGGGTCGACCTTCACTTACTGGTGTTCCCATTCGTTCGCTGAGGATTTTAGCAAAAGCAGGTGCTTCTTTTTCAGAGACGATGACATTTGTTTTAATCATTCCAAATATTTTGTGTATGAGATGAATGGGTTCTCCTGCAATCAGATGAATATCTTCGATGTACGGATCACGCATAAAACACTCAATGTTTGCCCCTCCCAGCAGTTCCTTGAAGATATAATATTGTATCTTCTTTTTTTGTGCATCAGTTGCTTTGATGGTCTTTTTGGTGAGTTGAAATAATTTGTTTTTAGATGAATTTGTTTTTTGCACCTGTTTACTTACTATAACGTATTCATCAATGAGTTCACTAAGGTTTTTTCTGAGTTGTTTATCAGTTACAACACTTTTTTTTTCTACGATTTTTTCTAGGATTATTGCTAATAATTCATCTTTTTTTTGTGTTTCTTCATCGGTTAGTTTTGGTTCGATTGCATGATATTCCAATCCTTCTCCGTTTTCATTTGGATAGATATGCACAAAAATAAATCCTCGAGTTATATAAAGAATGTTGATTTGTTGTTGTGATTTTAATGATGATGAAAGAGTCGCATAAAACTCCGGCATTTCTTTATCCTTTTCTAAATTATTTAAATATTCTTGAACATGGGGATTTTTGTGCAGAAGGTTCTGTATTTCTTTCTCACGTAATTGTGTCATCAGCACTCATTTCCTATAGGGAAAAAGGAAGTCCATCTTTTCCATGTCGATAGTAATTCCAGATGATGTCTACCACCTGATAATAATCAAATATCTCTTGGTCTACCATCTGTTGAAGTATTTTTTTTCGAGTATCAAATTCTTCATAGATTTTCATGGTATCATTTAGACCAGCGGTTTTCGCAATCCGTTGTTCTAAAATGTAACTATTTCTATTTGCTTTGAAGGCATGGGTATCATCTGCGGCATTCCATAAAAACGCCTTTCTTGAGATAATGCCATCGACTTCTTTGTTGTACCCTTCGATTTCATCTAAGGATAATACACGTCGGATTCGTTTTCCTTTCCGTTCAACAGCCATTTGAATGAGGACCACGTCAAGGTTATCCATAAAAGTCTTTGGAACATTAATAGGATGACCGGTGAACCGCTGAATCACTTTGGTAACTGATCCAGCATGAAACGTGGTAATCACCGGATGACCAGTTTGCATGGCCTGAAAGACGACTCGTCCTTCTTCACCCCGGGTTTCACCAGGGATAATATAATCAGGTCGTGAGCGAAGACCAGCAAATAACAAATCGCTCATATCGATATGTGATTCTTTTGGGCCAGTGGATTTTGTTAAAAGTTGTTGCCAAACATCATGTGGTGCGATGACTTCAGGAGTGTTTTCCACGGAATAGATCTTTTTTTCAGGTGGAATAAAAGGAATAATGGCATTAGAGGTTGTTGTTTTTCCTGAGGCGGTTTCTCCACAGACAAAAAGACTTCGACCATATTGAAGACAGAGCCAGAGGTAGGCTCCCACTGAAACATCAAAAGTACCCCAGTTTATGAGTTGAGTAATGCTCAGTGGTGTTTCACTGAATTTTCGTACGGTCATGGTAGGTCCTTTTAAGCTGACATCTTTGCTATGAATGATGTTCACCCTGCTGCCATCGGGAAGCGTGCCATCAGCGATGGGTTGTCCTTCACTCACTGGGCTACCTATCTTTTCACTAAAATCCTGGGAGAAATCACTCGCCCAGTTTTCATCGATGTTGATGTTTGTTTCCACCATATCAAATATTTTATGAATAAGATGAACCCGTTGGCCGGTGATGATATGGATATCCTCTAGATAGGGATCTCTCATGAAACATTCAAGTGGTCCACCACCAATGATTTCTTTGGTGATATCATATTCGATTTTTTGTTTTTCATAATCCGTGGTCTGGATTTTTTTTCCAGTGAGAAAATTGCTTGAAATTTTTTTAGTGGTGGTTAATTCATCTAAATACTGTAAGACTGCCTGACGGATTTCCTCATCTGTTTGTACTTTTTCTCTGAAAGGAGCGATTTCAAAAATGCGTTCTAGAATTTGATTTCTTTTTTTTGTTTCTTCGATGGATAATTCTGGTTCAATTGAATGATATTCTAGGAAATCAGCTTCAGGTTTTTGATAGATATGAATAAAGACGACGCCTTTTGTGGGATAAATGATGTTTGGATTTTCTATTGCTTTGAGATCACGGTTTAATTCTTCATAAAATGCAGGGTAATCCATGCTCTTTTTTACTTCTTCTAGATAGGCCTGCAGATGTGGGTGTTGTTCTAACAGTTTTTTCTCCTCTGATTCGGTCATTTTCCCCATGTTTTTTCCTCTGCTTAGAAGGCTACTCCGCTGGATTCAATGGTTAATCCAACACCAGGTTTGACGGAGAAGGTGGTCATCGGTTCGTATTTATGCATGGCTCCGTTGAATTTTTCAAGGTAGATGTTATGAACCGTGCCCACGCCAGGCATTTTTTCTTTAGAGATTTTAAAATGAACATCGGTCATCATTTTGAACCTGCGATGGATTTCTTCATCCCATTCGGTGTGATTTGCAGTGAGGAAAATGATTTTTCCCGATCCAATTAATCGGTTGAAAAAATTGGTAAGCTCTGGAAGGTTTTCTGTAGTTAGGCTTTTGTTAAGTAAGCTTGAGATTGAATCAATGAAAATGATATCATTTTCAAATAATTGGGGAAACGTTAGTAATTGTTTTAGAAATGTTTCTCGAGGATGCGTTTCAGCTAGGGTGACCTCTGTAGATATAAAAAAGAATTTTCCTTTCATTAAGAACTGACGGACATTGTATCCAACTGATGCGGTTTGTCGGAGGAATCGTTTGATGGTAAATTGTGTTGAGATGAGGGAACAGGTGTTTACATTTTTTAGAAAAGCATAGCAAAATCGTTGGCAGAGAATGCTTTTTCCAGTTCCTTCTTCACCCTCAATAAAGATAAGGGATCCGTTGGGTATTCCTAGGCCAAATCGTTCAGCAAAACCATCTTTTTCGCCATTTCTTTCTAAAATCAATGATTTTGCATTTCGTAACATGATGTCACCTTTTTATATTTTGAATGTAAAATCATCATCGACTCCACAGGGTCCAACAACACGAAGCTGATGGTATCCTCCAGCGATGATTGAGCTGTTAATGTGAAGAGTGGTGTATTCTGAAGGATAAAGTGAAATATTTGAAAAAGAAAAGGAGTGTGTGATGATGATTTCTCCGTCGATAAATACCTGCATTGTTTCATTTGAGGTAGTTATTTTATTTGAGCCTGTATTTCTAATGTAAAAAATATACTGATTATCTGATATAGGAATCATTTCAGGATCATTGATGATGGAAAATTCGGTGTCCAATTGTGTTTCTACTCGTTTTCCTTTTTCGTTGAATGAACCACTAATGGTAGTGGTAACAGCAACAAAAATCCCTGATACTGTACCAGCAACGATAAGAGCGGCGACGAAAAAAATCACATGTGATCCTGTAACACTAAAACCCATGGCTATCCCTTTTTAATCTCTGTTATGATAATAACTTTCCACCATGTTTGAGGTGGTTATTTTTATTCGAGGATTATCTGATTTGTTTGTATTATAAATGGTGAGATTTGTTTGCTTTTCAGGGAATAGATATGCATCGCTGAAGATAAATTCCTGAATGCTTCCATTGATTAAGAGCATACATTTTTCCACATTGATGGTTTCACTCCCACTGTTTTCTATGGTTATGTTGTAATCATAGGTTGAGCCATTTATGGATGTTGTCACATGGGTAATACTGAAATCGGTTTGTGATCGAGTTATTTCCCGTTTAATCATATTTTGTTGTGATTCATGGATTTCTGTGAGTTGTGGAAGAATTCCTCCTGAAATAATCTCTAGTGAAAGAAGAATCGAGACACCTATGATGGCAAATGAAGCGGAAAGTGAAAAACCCATCTTATTAATCCCACCAATTTTTATAACTTATTTGTTATTTTATTTTTTCACACTTGTTCCATTTATCTCTTTTCCCATTTTTTCTAATTTTGTATTGATTTTAAGCAAAAAATCATCATGAACTGCAGATCCTCTCAATTTTTGAATAAACATAAATGATTGAAGATGATCATCAATGGTAAAAACAGGTTGATGATGATTTTTACTATCGGTATCCACAGTGAATGTGATTCCTTTTGCATATTTCATTAAATCTAAGCGAACATCTTCAGTGATCCAGTTAATGCTGACATAATAATCAAGGATGTCTGAGAGATATTGCTGGCCTAGTTTATCAGAAAGATATTGTAACCATTTCATAAGCACGACGACGTTTTCTGGAGTGTTTTTTATCCCATTGAGTGGTTGCATATCTTCATCTGTTGATCGCTGATTATAGTGAACCGGTGGAAAACTTGTTTTTTCATTCCGTTTCGTTTCCTCAAAAAAGTGTTGTTGAATCTCTTCTATGTTTGCTATTTTTCCTTCAATATAGGATAATTCATCGTTCAGTTTTTGTAATGAATCTGAGTCAGCTGTTTTATTAGCTGAAACGAAATTATCTCCAACAGTTGTTTTCTTCTCTTTGGTGCTATTTTTACCAGAGTCAAAGTTATCCTTGAAATATTTTTTCGACTGAATAGTGGAAATCAATCTTAAAACGTCATTTTTGCTTAATTCTAGTTTTCGTTGTTGCACTCTTTTAAAAATTATATCAGCAACTCGAGCCGTGATTTTATTTTTTTCAACAAGATCATTTAGCAATGCCTGCAGTTGATCTTGGTTTAGACCTTTTTTTTCATTCATTTTTCATCCCATCCTTTTTTTAATCTAATCTATTTTATGCTAAGGTATCTAAAAAAATTGAAATCTTGTGTTCCAATTCGTGATCCTCATCGACCGTGTCGATTGCTTCATCCACTATATGTTCCAGTTGTTCATCTGTAACGCTGAAATTTGTTGGGGTTGAAGGGATAATGCTTTCATTTTTTTTAGGTTCAACTTCGGTTTTTACTGATTGATGTGAATTAACCGGAGGTTTCATCTCTTTTTTCGGAATCTCTTTAAACTGTCTTTGTTCTAAATCAGATTCTATCTGCATCATTTTGGTTTTTAGATTTTCGATTTCTTTAGAATAGTTTTCAAGTGCATCAATTCGTTTCTTTGTGACTCGTGATAAACCAACAAAAGGATTCATCTGTTCAGAGACGATTTCATAGAGACTGACCAAATCATCAAGGTTTCCGGTTACACTGTTTAATTGTTCAGTGAGTTCTTCCAGTTGTTTTTTATTTTCATTGATCCGGAAATCAAATTCCTTTAACTGCTTAAGATATTCCTTTTTTTCTTTAAGCTGTTTTTTTAACGGTTGATCCTGCTGATTTCGATTGTTTTTTAATTGCTTTTTCTGAGATTCTTGTTCATCCGTTGATGATTCTTTGTTATCCTCTGAATCAGTTTCCTCATCCTCAGATGAATCGTTATTCAATTTGATGACTCTCCGTAGGTTATTTTTTCCAGTGGTTTCTTTCTGCTGCACAGATTCATTGATCTCATTGTCTGGCTCTTTTGATGTTTGGACATTTTCTTCTTCTCTATCTTTTTTTGTCCTGAGCTTTAATTTAATAAATCATTCCTCCTAACTATTTTTATGCGTCTCCAATGAATACAGATAAGATTTAATGTGAAAAATATGTAATCATTCATGCTTTGTAAGGGGTGTTTTCTTCTTAATGACCGATGTTTATCCATGTTTGAACGACTCCTTTCAATAAGGAGTGGATGATCTGCTGTGAGAATGATGCTGACAGCATGGTTAATCGTTCATCTCCATTGTTTTTTATTAGCAGTAAGTATTCAATAGATGAATTCACCAATCAACCTTTTTAAATAGTAGCCACTGGCAGGTCCCATCCAATCCTGGCGCCTATTATATTCTTATAAAAAAAACCACCTATTAAGAATACCTTAAAAAAAAGTTAAAATCACATTAAAAAATATGAAGAATAGCTAGACATTGAAATAAAAATCCACATCAACATCTGAAACTTCCCGAAGATAGTTTTGACATTCTTCCTTTTTATTAGAGATATAAGCATCGATAAGATTTTTCCCCATACGTTGATGTAATTCAACATCGTTTTCTAAAGCGGCTAATGCTTCAAATAAATTTTGAGGAAGTTTTTCAATGCCTTCATTTTTAATTTCCTCATCGCTCATATGACAAATGTTTTTTTCAATGGGTTGATAACTGATTTCTTTTTTAATACCATCAAGACCAGCGTAAATAAGAGCAGAGAAAAATAAATATGGATTTGCAGCAGGATCTGCATTTCTTACTTCAACATCAATATTTTTCTTAGCAGCGATCCGAATGAGGCTACTTCGGTTGTATTGACCCCAGGCAATGTAGAGTGGTGCTTCAAAATGCGGAATTAACCGTTTGTATGAATTCATGGTTGGATTAGCAAAGGCAGCAATACTCTTTGCATGGTGAAGTATGCCTCCAATAAAATATTTTGCCTGTGTGCTGAGATGACGTTTATCTTCTTTATCGTAAAAACAGTTTTCATTATTATTAACAAGGGAAAGATGAGCATGCATTCCATTTCCGGCTTCATCTTCAAAAAGCTTTGGCATAAAAGTAACCTGTAAATCTTCTGTTGAGGCGATGTGTCTGGCAAGATATTTAAAATACATTGAAAAATCAGCTGCAGCAATGGCATGCAATGGTTTGACTTCTATTTCATGTTGATATCTTCCGTTTTCGTGATGATGATATTTTACCTTTATCCCACTTTGTAATAACATTTCTGATATTTTTTTACGAAATGGTTTAGCGTTATCGAGCGGTGGTGGAGAAAAATAACCATTGTTTGCTTTTGTACTTATGTTTCCTTCTTGATTTGATGAAAGGACAAAAAATTCCATTTCTGGTGAGATGTTTACCTGTTCAAACCCAAGTGAAGCGGCATGTTTCATTGTTTTTTTAAGCGTATTACGGGGACCGATTGGGCAGGGTATATGGGTGGTATCATAGATATCGGCGATAAAACGTGCCTCGTTTTGATTATTTGGTAACACAAGAAAGGTATTTGGATCGGGCACCGCAAGCATATCTGATTTTTCGACGGTTTTTAAACCAACAGATGACCCGTCAAAACCACATCCGTTTTTAAGAATATTATCTTCGATAAACTGTTTTGCTGGGAAGTGGACGACTCGTAATGTTCCAGAAAGGTCAGTGAAATGAATTTGAATCCAAGAGATATGCTGTTCCTCTATTTCTTGAATGATTTTTTCTTCCATCATCAAGGCATGGTATCCTTCTTCCCTATAAAAATGTTTTATGGTTTTTCAGGAGAAAAAACACGCTAAAGCAAAATAAATAACGCTGAATGAATTCATTGACGTTCATATTATGAGTTATCTTTAATGGTTTTACAGTGATAAAATATCATTTTTGATAATACTCATTAAGACTTTTTATCCCATTATTTCTTTCTTTGAATGCTTATTGTGTAGGATAGAAAGATTAAAAACATTGCTTCTTCATACATCTATGTATCTGATAGATATGAATACGACCGTAGATAATTCATATAAAATGACGAAACAAACTCAATCTCTAGGAATTCTCTTACCGAAATTATTTTTAATTTTAACGATTATATTTCTGATGTGGATTGTCATTGTTGCAAGCGGATCGATGATCCTTGGTTTAGGTTCTTCATGGGCAGGTCTCTCCTTAGGGCTGTGGGCACTGTTGGTTTCTGCTCTCGTCGGTATTTTTATTGTTTTGGATATTGTGTTTCTTATCAATCCAAATCTGGGTATGGTATCTTCAGATGAATTTGGTCGACCAACAGAGATGAAAGTTCCTGAATATCGAGATGGAAAAAGAATCTATGAGTTCACCTTTCCAAATCAGGCGAAGGGTGGTTTGTTTAGTAAAATCTATCTTCAGGTAGATGACACTTTTTTAATTAGGATACGAAATCAGATGTTTTCTGCTGATGAATTGTGGTCTGATCAGAGTGAATCTGAATCTAGTAGCAAAGAAAATGATGACACTGAGAATTAATATTTCTTATTTTGTTACCATTCCCATTTGGGTAAGCTTATCTGGTAGATAGGTATCTGTTACATAGTCAAGACCATATTTTGCAAGAGCCTGCTGTTCTGATTTTTTCCCAAGTTTTAATTGTAATTTGATTTCATGTTTCCAAAATGAATCCTGAAACCGGGGATCAGTAAGCTCGCTTTTCAATGATTTGATATCTTCTTTCGTTAAGCTATCGGTTGGAAGATCATAATTTTCAATATCTGAAGGGGTCACACCAAGATAGGATGCTGATGGAGTGGCTAAGTATTCAGAGATATGAGCGGTTTTTATGGCGCCATACGCAACACTAGCAAAAATCCGGAAACTCCATGGATCACAATCAGTAAACACCACGACCGGGATGTTTTGTTCACTGTTCAATCGTTGAATGAATCGTCTGGTTGATCGAGCAGGTTGTCCTTTGAGATGAACAAGCAGTGCCCGATAATTTACATCAAAATGATTTTCAACTAATCGGTCAAACATACCACCGGTTTCTATGGCTAAGATAAAATCAACATCTGCTTTTTTGAATTTGATTTTCTCTGGTTCTACATTGTAGGGGATAGAGTATCCTGAATCTCCCACATCATCTTGGCAATGGATCTTTTTAGTCGTGTTATTCCGGGTTTTTTCCTCAATGGTGAAATTACCGATAACTCGTGCGCCATCTTCTTCAGGGCGGAGTTTAAAATCCTCCCTCATTAATGTAGTAATCACTTCTAAATCTTCTGCAAGATTATTTGATTCATTTTGGGAATGAAATTTTGCTAGATCCCAGCCTTCAGAAATATAATACATTTCTCTTAATGTTGATGATTTTTTAATGCGAATCATTTCCTTGATGAAATCAACCATGTACATCGTTCGTAGCAGCATATAAGCTCCATCAAGTGATTTTGCGGATCGTTGGATCTGATTTTTTCCATATTTCCAGACATTCAATGTTTCATCAAAGTAAATGTTTGATTTTGATCGAGTTGGTAGTTTTAATGAGGGAATATCAGTGTTGCTCAAATCAGTATGAATCTTTTCTGCGATGCTATTGATTTTTTTAATGATCGGTTTGTAATCTTTTTTCATATTCATTCCCCTCCTTCCCATTTATCAGCACCGATGACATAGGATGGATTGATTTGTTCGATGTAAAGATCATTCTCATCAAAATCTCCTTTTTCTAGTCCAGCGAGTTCAAAATTGATGTCGACTTTTCCTGCTGGGGGAATGTCTTTAAGTTTCCATTTAAGATATCGATCTGAGGTTTTCACCGGTGCAGGTGTTACTTCACCAACGACTGCATCCTCAGGGATAATTGCATAGAGGGAAAAGTGTTGTGGTGTCTGTTTGTAATTTGCAATGAGGATTTTGCTTTTAGTGATCAATCCTTCACGTCGCTGTTGAGATGATGGGTTTTGCATAAGCGTGGTTTGAACAGGAACATCAACGGTTTTCTTTGATGGTTTTACTTTTTCATATTCGATGATATCTTCTATCCACACCACATCCATGATTTTGGTAATAACCGCATCTAATGATGGCACCGGTTTTTTTATCATAGAAGCTGATTTTTCGGCTATCTCTGGTAGGATCTTGGTGATCAGCATGAATTTATCCCGGGTTTTCTTCCGTTTCACTTTTTTCCGGATATGTCGTTGCACGTTTCGAGCACAGGATCGAAGAGCAAGTTTGATTTCATTTTCAATTTCAGGGACATCAGCGATTGCTTCTTTGCTTTCGGAGGTAAAAGGTATTTGTGTTGATGAAACATGGATAAGAAAAATAGCAGGTCCTGAGGGGATTCCTTTCCCTGATTTTTGATCAAAACCATATCGTCGCCAATCAATGGATGCGATTGCTTTTGTCGCGATACAGCCTCCTTGTTGATATAAAAGAGGCACTCGATTGGCAAATCGCATGATGCGAGCAGGAGTATCCTTTGGAAGATCTCCTCCATACACGAGTCCAACTTCTACTTGAAATGGATTGCCCGCGTAAGCAGAGGCTGGACGTGAAGCAGTAATAATGAACTCAGGTGATATCTGCTGGGTTTCATTTTTCAAACTTCTTCTAATAAGCGTCTGTCCAATAGGTGAAAGACAATCGGTTGGTGGTGACATTATCTTTACTTTTTTGAATGCTTTATGTAATGCTAAAAACTGTGTCCTCGACATTTTTTTGGGAATTAAATCAGGATCAAGATCTGCTTTCTCACAGACGGATTTAGTGGTTCTCATTCCCATACTCGTAAATTCTGTCCTTAGAAAAGAGGAGAGTTTTCTAGCTTTGGTCTGTTTCGCCATTTTAATGAAGGTGCCCAGTTCGATACCATAAGGATGTGGTTTGATTTCTTCACTTTTTTTGGGGAGAACCTCAGTAGTGCGTTCAAAGGTATGTGTCATTCCATCTGGTTCAGTGTAGATGATACGTGCGTGAGGATTAACGATGGAAGTATTTTTTAAATATTCATAGACATATCGTTTTCCCCGGATGTAATCCGCTTGAATGTGCACCTCTATTTTGGTTCCTGTGGGTTTTTCCCAATGAGTAGTATCTCGACTGATGGTTTCAGCTCGGTTTTTATTGGTATTGATCGCCAGTTCAATAACTGCTGCGGGCATGTCCTCTTGCACTTTTGAGGTAATCTTTGCATGTTTTCCCGTGGTTAACTGTCCATATAATACTACTGCGGAGATGCCAATGCCTTGCTGTCCTCTACTTTGCCGGATGGCATGGAATCGTGATCCGTAGAGTAATCGACCAAAAATGTGTTTGATTTGTTTTTTCACGACACCTGGTCCATTATCCTCAACGATGATGGTGCATTCTTCATCTTCTTCATGATTGGTAATAGTCACGGATATTTCTGGGAGAACGTTGACTTCTTCACAGGCATCTAATCCATTGTCAACGGCTTCTTTGATACTAGTAACCAGTGCCCTGGTAGGATTACCGAATCCAAGGATGTGTTTGTTTCGTTCAAAAAACTCAGCAACAGAGATTTCCTTTTGTTTTTTTGCTAGATCATGAGCGGTTAATTGTGACATATGATGTTTTTTCTCCAGGACAATCCTTAGGATGGATTTGCATCCCATCTTGTAATAATACAGATAATTATAAAGCTATTCCTTAGAGGTGAAAGAAGGTATTGGTGTATGGTCAAATTTTTTTTAAGAATTATTGATATAAAAAAAGGGTTAAATGATATAATATTTGATATAAAAAAGAAGAAGTTGATTGTTTACTAAGCGATGGTGACATCATCACAAAGATAAACATCTTGAATGCCATGAAGGAGTTTGATACCTTCATTCATAGGGCGTTGAAATGCTTTTCTACCGGAGATTAAACCAGTTCCACCTGCTCGTTTGTTGATGACGGCGGTGCGAACTGCTTGTTGAAAATCATTGTGCCCGGAGGCCCCTCCAGAGTTAATAAGTCCAACTCGGCCCATGTAACAATTTGCGATCTGGTAACGGGTGAGATCAATGGGGTGTTCACTGGCAAGTTCAGTATATGCTCGTTCATCGAATTTACCATATGATGATCCGTTTTCATTGAGAACGGCGTATCCTCCATTGATAGTTGGTTGTTTTTGTTTGACAATATCCGCTTCAATGGTTACTCCAAGATGGTTTGCTTGACCGGTAAGATCAGCAGATGCATGATAATCACGATCTTCAACCTTATACACACTGTTTCGTAAATAACACCAGAGTACCGTTGCCATCCCGAGTTCATGGGCTTTTTTAAATGCCTTGCTTACCTCTTGTATCTGACGATTCGATTCTTCTGATCCATAGTAAATCGTTGCGCCTACTGCTGCGGCACCAAGATTCCAGGCTTGCTTTACATCTGAAAACATGATTTGATCATAAGTATTTGGATAGGTTAACAGTTCATTATGATTCAGTTTCACAATAAACGGTATTTTATGTGCATATTTTCGAGAAACACTTCCTAACACGCCAAGGGTGGAAGCAACACCATTACAGCCACCATTTATTGCGAGTTTTATGATTTGCTCAGGGTCAAAATAGATTGGGTTTGGGGTAAATGATGCAGCAGCTGAATGCTCAATACCTTGATCCACTGGAAGGATAGAAACATAGCCTGTTCCTGCTAGTCGTCCATGGTTGAACAATGATGAAAGATTTCGAAGGACTTGTTCATTTCGATCTGAATCTTGATAGGAACGTTCAATGAAATCAGGACCTGGAAGATAGAGATCTTTTTTTGGAATTCGTTCACATTGATGATTCAATAAGTAATCTGCTTCTTCACCAAGATATTCCTTGATGGTGTGAATATCAGTGGAATGATTTTTATTGATTTCTTTTAATTCTTGCATAAATATTCATCTCTCCTCAAAAGGGATATGAAAATAAACATTAAAAATGATTTCTATTGAAAAATATCAGGCATATAAGCTGCCTTGTTTATGCCGTTTACCGAGAACATGAATCATATCTTCGGTCATTTTTGAAAGATCATAGGCTGGTTTCCAATTCCATTCATTTCGAGCTGCGCTATCATCGATAGTACTTGGCCAGGAATCAGCGATTTGTTGTCTAACATCAGGTTCAAATTCACAGGTGAAATCTGGAATATGTTTTTGTATTTCACTAGCAAGTTCCTTTGCTGAAAAACTCATCGCAGTGACATTGAAATCACTATGATGGTTCAATGAAGTAAGATCAGCATCCATTAAATCAATGGTTGCCTTTATACAATCAGGCATATACATCATAGGAAGCATGGTGTCTTCTTTCACAAAACAAGTATATTTTTGATTCTCAATTGCTTCATAAAAGATCTCCACTGCATAATCAGTTGTTCCACCACCAGGCAAGGTTTCATTACTGATGATTCCTGGGTATCGCATTCCTCGAACATCTAAGCCAAATTTGTTGAAATAGTAATCGCCAAGCAGTTCACCAGATACCTTTGAAACCCCATACATGGTAGTGGGTTTCAAAACAGTTTCCTGCGGCGTGTTTTCTTTTGGTGTTTCAGGTCCAAAAACAGCAATGGAGCTGGGAACAAAAACACGGGTCATATCGTAATCTATGGCAAGGTCTAGGATGTTAAGTAATCCATTGATATTGACATGCCAGCAGAGTTGTGGGTTATTTTCTCCCACCGCAGATAGAATTGCAGCCATGTTGTAAACAGTGTCAATGTCATATTTTTTAATCACTGATTCAACGGTTTTTTTATCGGTGATATCCAGGTATTCAAATGGTCCTGAATTCAGAATTGTTTCACTTGGTTTTGTTTTTCGTCCTGTAGCAATGACGTTATCATTTCCAAATTTTTCGCGTAATGCCATTGTTAATTCCGATCCGATTTGTCCTGCAGATCCAGTGACCAGGATATGTTTCATTGTCTTTTTTGACATTGATTTATTTTCAACCCCGTTTCCTTGTTGAAAGGTGGTAATAAAACATGGTATACATATTTTGCTGTAAGAAAATGTAAATTATGGTCAAAAAGCTGGGTGATTATGGTGTTTTGAATCTGAGGTATTCAATGATTTGTGGTTTGTTTTCAATATGCTTGATTTGATCTCCATAGGTGATTTCTCCGGTGGTCTCAACATGATACCGCCAGTAATGAATAATGAAAATCCGATCATAATGAACATCGATTGTTTTCATTTGAAGATGCGCACTCACTAAAGTATCATTCTTTATATCTTTTTCTTGGAATGTTATTTCAAAAGTGTGAGGAATACGATATTGATCTATTTTTTTAAACTCTGATGCAGTAAAAGAAATATTGCTGGGATGAATGCTAGTAAACGATGATTGTTTTGCATTGATTCTCAATCGATTGACCACGGCGATGAGATCTTGCTTGATTGGTGAAGCGATAGTATTTGCCCAGGTGAGATGAAGCGTGTCTGCAGAGATTCGGCCCCAGAACCAACCAATGTTTTGAATCACGGTTGTTGGGGAATACCCCCAGTTATGATCATGATAACCTGATCCATTCACGTTCATTTTTTTATCATTAAACACCATGGTTCCTTGAACAGAAGCCAGTGGAAGCGGAACTGTCCAGCATGTTGATTCAGTTTCAATCTTCCAACCTGGTGTTTTCCCAATAAACTTCAAATGTAAATGAACATCATCAATTGCTAGATCAATAGTATAAATCCATGGTTTTCCCTGTTTTTTTGTATCAATTGAAAATGATAAGACTGTTTTTTCATCAACCTGTAGGATTGGTTTTTCTTTCCTGAAATTAGCTGGAGAAAATATTGACCTTTTGATTTTTTCAATGATTAACTGCCCGTTATGATAGATGTTGATTCTTTTTTGCAACAATCCTCTGTTTTTGATATGATAAATGCGAAATCCAATATGAACACTATATCCATTTTCAAAAACAGCATCAAAATACCACCATTCAATATCAAGAAGATATTTTGTCCCATGATAGCCATCATCTTTAGGGCTGATTGATTGAGCTGGAAGATATCTCAACTGTTTTTTCGATGGTTTTAAATGTGAATTTGATTTCATGGGTATCTTATATGATTCGTGAGTATCTGAAATTGGCCCGTTCATTTAATGCCGTGCTCACTGGTATTTCTCCAGTGATGGGTGCTATTGCAATGGGACAATATGATATTGGCATGTTACTTATTTTATTTCTCATTGGTTTTTTTGGTCATTCTTTTGGTTTTGTTTTTAATGATATCATTGATTACAACATTGATAAAACATCAAAAGAAATAAGTGATCGTCCATTAATCAGTGGAACCATTTCGTTACGCAACGCATGGATTTTTGCTTTTCTTTGTATGTTTCTAGCATTTTTCATTGCGTTTCTTATTGCGTATCAAACCTCTATTTATTATCCCTTGTTGATCTTAGCGATTTCAGCATCATTTATTGCTATTTATGATCTTATCAGTAAAAAACTTCCATTCATGGATATTCTTGTGGCTATTGGCATCTTCTTTTTTATTTTATATGGTGCTTCAACTCAAGTAAATAATCTTTCTGAATTAACATTTCTCACCTGGATTGTTTGTATTTTAGGATCGATTCAGGTGTTGTTCATGCAGATTGTAGCTGGAGGTTTAAAGGATATTGAAAATGATTATCACAGTGGAGCTAAAACTGCAGCGGTACGACTTGGTGCTCGGGTTGTTGATAAAAAACTTCATGTGCCTTTTGCTTTTCAACTGTTGGCATTCGGTATTCAACTAGTTGATATACTTCTTGTTTTTTCTCCGTTTATAATCGTTAACGATTTTTCTTCTAATCAATACATTCGTTTTTTTCAATGGATGCTTTTAATTATCATTAGTGGACTGATGCTTTTGTTGTCTTATCGATTGATGAATATGGATGTATTTGACCGGAAAAAAGCACGTACCCTTATCGGCAGTCATTACATGATTAATTTTGCATTAGTTCCCATTATGTTAATGGCCGTAAATCCATGGGCGGGTATCCTTGTTTTTTTCCCTGCTCTCGGTTTTGTGTTATCTAATATTATTCTTCATGGAACCTTATTACAACCGAAGACCATGTAAAAAAGAAAAACTCATATACCCTTGATTTTATCAATATCTTCATGGGTAAGATTGCTGATTATTTTGTTCTTCTCAGATTTCCTGGTCTGGGTGGTCTAGCTATCCCTCCTGTTATTGCAGCGTTAACCGTTGGAACATTTGACATATTTACCCTTATGTTGTTGTTTCTTATTGGTGCATATTCCTCTATTTTTGGTTTTGTGCTCAATGATTTCATTGATGTTGAAGTTGATAAAAAATCAGAGGATTTAAAAAAACGGCCTCTTGTTAGTGGTGCAATTTCTAAGCAGGTTGCCTTATGGATTTGTTTTACTTGTATTATGCTTACTATGCTTACCTTTTTCATTCTTTTTTATGGTAAAAATATAACATATTTGCGATTTCTCTCTGTGATTTGTATACTGATTGCTTGGGTGCTCGGAAGCATTTATGATGTGTATGGAAAAAAGATTTTTGCTTCTGATATTCTTGTTGCTCTTTCTGTATCATTTATTTTTCTCATTGGAGCGTTTGCCGTTAATAAACAACCAACAATATTTACCTGGATTATTTTTGTGTTAACTTTTAATAATCTCTTTCATATGAATGCTGTGGAAGGCGGCATTAAAGATGCGGATCATGATGTATTGATGAATGTCAACAATATTGCTTTACGATCCGGTGTTCGGGTTGATGGTGATGCACTAAGAATTCCAGGTAAGTTTAAACTGTTAGGAATGATGGTTCGTCTTTCCTCTGTTTTCCTGTTGTTCATTCCTTTTCTTTTTTTCAATCAGCCATATTTTCTCTGGCAGCTTATTATTCTTGCGGCGGCATCAATTGGTGTTCTCTTTTTCAGTATGAAATTATTATCCTTAACTCGTTTTAATCGAAATACCATTCGAAAATATATCAGTATTCAATCATTTCTTAGATATTCACTGGTTCCTCTTTTGCTTCTTTCAACAATTGGTATTATTCCGGCCTTGATTCTTATTTTTCTTCCTATTTTATGGTATCTTGTTTTCACTCCATTGACCGGAGTTAAACTATTGCGTCCTAGGATGTAGAATACCTATGCAGAATAACAAAAATAAAACGGTTTGTATTATTGGTGCCGGAATTGCTGGACTTTCCGCAGCAGCATTACTCGCAAAAAAAGGGTATCATGTCACGGTCTATGAGAAATCTCCAGTGCTTGGAGGGAGAGCACTTTCTCTTAATGCTGATTCATTATCCTTGAAAACGTATCAAGAAATACTTTCTTCTTATCATTCTTTTTTAGCATTCTCTGAACCTAATGTTAACACTATTTTTGAAAAAAAGTTACTTGACGGTTACACCATTGATCTGGGGTATCATGCAATTGGTGGTGGTGTGTTTTCCAATCTGAATCAACTCCTCGGTGATTTCGATGAACATATTGATTTTTTGGAATCATATGTTGGTTTGATTCATGATGACCGTTATGATTTTCCTTTTCTTTCAAAGCTAGATAAACTAAAGATTTTACCAAATATTCTCCGGTTGCTTTTTGCTAGTGAGAAAACCTTACAAAAACTTGATTCAGTTTCTATCGCTGAAACCATTAAGCGATATGGCAAAGGAAACATGAAACTCATTTTGGAGATTTTTTCCCGATCCATTACCACAGTGAATAATCTTGATCGGATTTCGACCGGTGAAATGTTTCGAGCACAACGCAATCTCTATCGAGGGTCTAAACCAGTGGGTTATCCAAAAGGAGGAATGGGGGTGATTCATCAGAAA
>JAWOBC010000045.1:0-5691 GCA_046498165.1 Thermoplasmatota archaeon | reverse complement strand
CGGTTTCGTACGAAAAAAGAATGTCGCCCTCGCTCACTTTTTCGCCAACCGATTTATACCACTGTCCCATAATGCAGGATTCAACCGATTGTCCCTGGCGGGGCATCATAACAGGTATTGCCATATTTTATTGATTTACTGATTTTTGTTTGATCGCCGTTGAACCGTTTGCCACTACTGGAAGTGGCCGGGTTGTTTCCCAGGGGAAAAGTAATATTTATCTAATTAACAATGGTTTTCGACTGCGGCAATTGCGAGATCGGCGGGCAAAATTACAGATAAGACAACTCAAAAAATATTTTCATTCATTACCATTTACCACTCGTTGGTGTGAAGGAAAGATGAGTAATGTAACGGTTTCTTTACAACGTCTTTCTCATCTGGGTTTACTTCATCATTATCCACAACTGGTTGAACAAAACAATGGTATTGTTTCTCAAAAGGAACATACCCTGCTCATTACCACTGATGGTTGTCAGGTTACTACATATGGCAAACATGAACCGTGAGGGGATTAATATATATGGCTCAAAAGAAAAAAACCTCAAAAAAGGCAAAGAATCAACAGTTTCTTGAACTTGAAAAAATGAGTTGGAAGGAAATTGATGATCTTCCCCGGGATAAAACCGTGTTTTTTCTTCCTATCAGTCCATTGGAGGAACATGGGCCTCATCTACCGGTTGGCACTGATTTGTTAACCGCTCGGGATACTGCTGAACACGCAATGAAAAACATTATGAAAAAGGATGCATCGATTTGCTGTGTTCTTCTTCCTGCTATCCCGCTTGGTTTCTGTGCGTTTAACAAGGATTTTCCTGGTACGATTACGGTTGATTCTAAAATTGTTCGTGATGTAGTGTTTTCATTTGGTGAAGCACTGGCTGAACATGATTTTCAATATCTGGTGATTTGCACCTATCATATGGCGGTGAGTCATCTCAAAGGAATTTATACTGCGATGCAAAAACTTCGGAAAAAATATCAGATGGTGGTCTATGAACCATGGGGGCCTTGTTTTTACAGTGGTAAAATCGATAAACAGGAACCAAAACTTGGGTTTGACACCAGTAAAGAGGTCCATGCTGGTTTCCGAGAGACATCACTGATGAAATATCAATATCCTTATTTGTTACAGCCATCTTATAAAGATCTGCAGAGTATTTATCGTGATCTGCATTCTCCAAAAGTCATTGGTAAATCCTTTAAGGATCTAGGGTTAACCGATGGCTATGTGGGTAGTCCAGCAAAGGCTGATGCTAATTATGGACGTTGGTTTTTTCAGTTCACCGTGGATTGTTATGTTGACGCGGTTTTTTCTATGCTGAAAAGAGAACCATTACTTGATCTACCAAAATCAGTGAAATCAAATATGAAACTATTATTCTGGCAGTAATCGATCATATAAGGCATTGATCATCAATGGTAAAAGAACTGTTGCATCACCTGGAATAGTGACATTATCTGATTCTTCCTTGATTTTTCCCCAGGATATTGCTTCTTTGGTCAACGCTCCAGAGAGACTTCCATCATATTCCATAGCAGTGGTGATATAGACGGCATGGTCGAGTCCTCCTTTATATTGATTCCACCAGATGGTATGATGTTTACTGATTCCACCACCAATGATGAGCGCACCGCTTTCTTGTGCATCAAAAATGGTATCAGAAAGATCCTGTTCATCTTTTAGTAGATCAATGGTGAAATCTCGATGTTGTTGGTAGAACATCCAGAGATGTGAACCAAATGCTCCATCGGTAATCCCGGGAACATAAATAGGGATTTCGTTTTTATAAGCCCAGTAAAGAATGGATTCTTTTCCTTTTTTCTCTTGTTCTAATTGTTTGCCAAATGCCCAGATGAGCTCTTTTGTAGACCATTTCTTTTTTTCTTCATAGAGCTGTTTTAATACAGGTTGCATTTTTTGTTCAAGAATGATTCCATAGCATTCATTGGGAATGAAAATATTTCCGAGCCGATTGATGCCTTGTTGATGAAGTTTGGAATCATCTGCTTGAAATGTTCCATGATAATAATCCTTCCACACCCTGGCTAGATCATGATCAAGGGTTCCACAGGTAGTAATCACTGCATCAAATAATTTTTTCTTTAGTAAATCCCGAATAATACCCCTTGTGCCTGTAGAACAGATACAGGCCGGAAAAGAAAGAAAACGAACACAATTTTTTTTGTTCATCATGGTTTCTAAGATGTTCACTCCAGTTGCAACTTTTTTCGCGGTGAATCCACCTGAATCATAGAGTTGATTGATGAGTTCATTACTGGTCATGTTGTTGCTGGGTTGTATGTCTTTTACGGGTATTTTATCCATGATGTTTCACGGTTCCATTATTTGATTGCAAACGCCCCATAACCAACACAGGCATTTGGATCAGGGAACACCTCATATGATGTCCCATATTTAAGCAATTCCACAGTTGGAGAATCTAATTCTTCTGCGGCGGTTAGTAATGCGATCACTGGCCCATATCCACACATGGAGATATGCTGTTGTTCAATGATATCTATTAATTTTTTTGGATTATGATTAAGGATGGATTCAATAGCTGGTTGATCTTTTTCTTTCACATAGTCATTGATGGATTCATTAGCTGGAATCATTCTTCCATAGGCCATTCCTTCATGGGAAAAATCAGTGCTGGCAATGATTCGAATAGTTCGTTTTTCATTTTGTATCACATGTGCGATTTGTTTTCCAACTTCCACGGAGGTATCATAATCCTGCATAGCCATAGCAATAGGAACAATAGAAAATGATTTCTGTTTACCAAGATATTGTAAAAAGGGAAGTTGCACTTCGATACTATTCTCCTGTTGTTGATGAGTGCGTTCATCTATATCAATGATGCCACCAGCTAAACCTTTAGCTATAGTTTCATCAACAGGTGTTTTTCCCAGTGGTGTCTCCCAGCTTCCATTAGGATACACTGCAACTCCAGATCCAACACCTCGATGATTTGGACCAAGGATGATAAACACTTCAGCAAAACCATTTTCAGCAATAGCTGCAAAGGAATGTGCCGCAATGGCTCCTGAGCAGGAAAAACCTGCGTGAGGAACGATGACACCAGTTAATGGTTTTGATGGTGAAGCAATCGAGGGAATTTTTCCTGGGCCTCGATCATCTTTGAAACAGGATTCAATTTGTTGGTTTAATACCTCAGCGGTTCCTTCATAGAATTGACCAGCAACCGTTGCTTGTCTAATTGTATTCATTTTCTCACACCAGATCAAATACATGGCTCACCGTTTCTTTAAAGTAACCCACAAAAACTATAAATAGAGCCGATTGTTTCGCCATAAAAATCTGAATTATAAGGGAGACGAATGGAAACGGTTTGTCATATTGAAATCATCAAAGATGGTCGAGATTTTGTTGCTCGGGTGCATTTATCAGATGGGTCAACCAAGGAGTATCGTCATCATGTTTTTGAGGATGCCCTCACTGAGATGGTTATTGATCTGCAAGAGGAGCTTTCAGAGTAAAAACAATTTTTTCTTTTTTTATAGGAACAGGATAAAGACCAGTATAACAGCTATCAAAGCATACATCGCATAGACTAAAAGTTTCCGTCTTTTCATCATGGATGCATATTTTTGTTTACATTCCTCAGAACAATAGGTCTCTGAAACAGGTATTGCCTTTCCACAGATTTGACAATGGGAATGGGGTGGGATTTGTTCAGTCATCTCCATCACAGTAGTGATACCAGGTTTCTGTTACATAATCTTTGCTATTCATCAAGGAAAACAATGTGGTCATCTTCCACTGCTATCTTAACAAGTGCGTGCACGGGTATATTGGTTTCTTTTGTGATTTTTTCTGCATTGGTTCCTTTATCAACAACAACAAAAACGGCTTTGACCTTCACATCCATATCTTTTAAGGTGTGAAGAACCGCTCGCAGAGTGCCACCGGTACTGAGTACATCATCAACGATGATCACACTATCATCAGAACTTAGGCCATTAATGGATAAAGTGGATGTTGAATACCCGGTGACTTGTTGCACTATTTTTTCTTCAGCAAGCTCATATGATCGTTTTCGAATGATGGTAAAGGGAATGTTCATTTTCAGGGATAACACTGCTGCCAGGGGTATACCCATGGCTTCCATGGTCAGGATTTTATCAAATGGCTGTTCTGATTTGATATGAGAAAGCAGTTCATCGGTGACTTCATCGAGTAATGCAGGTGGTATTTCTGGGATGCCATCAGTGATGGGATGAATAACATAGGAATATTCTCCTTTTTTGACGATTGGTGCCTCGGTTAATGATTTTTTTAATAATGTATTACTCATAGTTCTCCAACATCCTCACATGTTTTTTGTAATTGTGGTATGAATTCATCAATAATCGATTTTGTTATGTTTGGTTTAAGCACTAATCGAATGGCAGAGAGATGATTCATTTTATTGACCTTCCAACCTTTCCGGGTAAGCTTTTCATCAATGTCATCGACATTTTGTAGTTTAATGGCAAGTATATTTAATGGCGGATGTTCATAAACAAGTGGTAAACCGATTTCTTGAATGCGTTTTTTGGTATAGTCAGTTAAATTCATGCATTGCTGCATAATCTGTTGATATCCCTTTTTACCTAGGTATTGAGTAACAGCATATGCTGCTGCAACAGATCCACCGGATCGGGTACCAAGTATTCCTATCTGTCTTTCACTGCTATCCGCATATGCATCTATCGCAGGTGATTTGGGCGTATTTAATTACCAGCTGGGAGTGCGCGCTGAAAATACGATTATTGAATCGAAACTGACGGAGACAGGCCGGAACAGTGACCAAAATTATACCAATCTTTTCCCAAGTGCTTTTTTATCGTACTCTGTAAATGAATTTAACTCCTTCCAGGTGAGCTACAGCCGGCGAATTTCAAGGCCCAGAATCTGGTGGATCCTTCCCTTTACCGAAATCTCCGATGTTCGTACACGCAGGGTTGGGAATCCGGAATTGCGGCCGGAATTTGGAGATTCGTACGAGGCAGGATATCTGCGAATATGGGAAAGCGGTTCACTGCTTTCAAGCCTCTATTACCGCTACAGAACGGATGTTGCTGAAAGAATTACAACCATTGACGGGAACGGAATCACAACCTCTCAGCCCATAAACCTGGCTACCGAAAAAGCGTGGGGGATTGAGTTTTCTGCAGACCAGGAACTGCTGAATAACCTCCAGCTTATGGCGAGTCTGAATCTTTTTCAGGCGAACCGCGACGGCGAGTTTGAAGGAGTGCAGTATAGCAGCGAGTCGGAATCTTTCACTTCAAGAATGAGGCTGCGATGGAGATTTGCAGAAAGCTGGAATTTCCAGGCGAACGCCTTTTATCGTGGCGCGCAGCAGACCACACAGGGCCGCGAAGACGGCAGCCTCTTTTTTGGCGGGGCACTGGCGAAGGAGTTTTTGGATCGAAGGGCAACCATTTCTTTAAACGTACGCGATCTCTTTAATTCGCGCTTAAGCGACCGCGAAGTGATCAACCCGAACAGTTTTACCCAGAGCAGGTACGCCTGGTCAACAAGGTCCATTCGGCTGAACTTTCGCTACAACTTTAGCAGCGGAGCAAGCGGTGGCTCAGCTGTCCGCTCGTCAAACACCGCCCTGGTCTCCCGGTTCCCCTTCACCACCACCCTCACCGTCATGGAATCCATATCAACAT
>JAWOBC010000174.1:0-4232 GCA_046498165.1 Thermoplasmatota archaeon | reverse complement strand
GTGACTTCATATTCATATCCAGTATAATAATAGATGACATCTTTAATGTCGGCCACTTCGACGACTTCTATACCATAGTTTTCTTGAGCGTAATCTGAGACATTTCTGGTGACTTGATGAGATACGATTTGTTGTCCCCATGCAGTTTGAATGGTTTCATAGATGGTTTCGGTATATGTTCCTTGTCCTTCTGGGATGAGAAAACGTGTAGCGCCAACGGAGTTTGCAGCATCAATTTTTTTGGTAATTCCTCCAATTGGCCCAATGCTTCCATCGGGATTGATCATCCCGGTCATCACCGTTTGATCATCGAGGTCCCATCCTTCTAGAAGGGCAACAACGGCGGTGGTGAGTATCCCTCCTGCTGAGGGACCGCCTATTATGGGTGATTTTGTTCTTATGACAAAGAAATAATCATAATTGTCGGGGTTTACACTGCAGTTTGGATCGTTTTCTACGAGGGCACTGGCTACTTTTACGGCTAAGCGAGCGGATCCTTGCATGTCTATTTGTGCAAGTGGTAGTGTATCCACAAACACTCGTCCACTTCCTTGGTTTTGAATGGTTACTGTTACAGTTGAGATGACGCCAACATATCCATCCGCGGTTTGCCCTACGGCAGGGGCATAGACGGTGACGTTTCGGTATTCGATGGAGATATTTTCATTACTGATTTCACCGGGCGTGGTTGCTATTGTTGTTTGAACTGAGATGGTTTGCAACATGAGTAAAACGAGAGTTAACAGTAAGATTGTTTTGTATGCTTTTTTGGGGTTAGATCGTATTGTTTTTTTTCTCATGTTTTTCACCTATTGCTTTTCTCTTTTTTCTATGATTGATTATTATGACTATAACGGATGATTTGTCTTGTTTTTTTCGGGAAAAGATAGAAAGTGGTGTTGTATAAATTTTTTGAGCATAGTTTTTTGAAAAAGGAGGCATTGGAGGAAAACGAGTTTTTAGGAGGGGTTAAAAAAAAGAAAGGGGGGTTTGTTTCTCGTTTTCCTCCTGTAAGATCTGAAGATGATTCGCATTGTTTTTTATTTGGAAGCTGTCTTAGGGGGATAAACATAATTGTTTTTATGTGGCGTTTCATCTTCTAAACCTCAAGTAACGCTACGTTAAGTAACACTACTAAGAATAGTATACGGCTAAGCATATAAATACTTTTTCATTAAACCTGGGGAAAATCACGAATATATAATGAGGTTACCCATTGTAACGTGACAAACTATAAATACCACCAATCCATTGATATAATATTCATGACAAAAAACGTTGGCCCATTGGAACGAAAGATCCTTACCATCCTTTGGCAAAAACGAGAAGCAACAGCTCGAGACATCTGCCAATCACTTGAAGACAGTGATGAACGACGAGCCTATTCAACCGTGCGCACCATCATCAAACGCCTGGTAAGAAAAAATATTATATCCCAACATCGACACCCTACAAATAGACAATACATTTATACACCTCTGAAAACAAAAGATGAACTGGAAACAACAATTGTGCGAAAAACACTTTCCGATCTCTTAACAAGATTCGAACAAAGCACCATAAACTATTTAGCCGAGGAACTCTCTGAAAATAAGGAAGAAATAGAAAAAATAAAAGAAAAACTGGCTGAGATGAAAAAGGATGAATGAAATACTGCTTGCAATACTACTTTCAATCCTACTAACCGGTATTGCCTATGCAATGGCAGAATTCTTTCTGAAATTATTTAAGATAAATCATCCAAAAAACGCATTTTTTGTTTATTTCCTGGTTTTTCTTTTTGCCCTTTCATTTGTTCCCCTTACCGTTATTGGTATAACATCATCTCATGCTAATGACATGAATGATTCTTCATGCCTACATGAAAACATGAACACAAGCATTGCCCTGGAAAACATCACTCAATCATCCATTTCATCAAAAATAACGCCATTACCTGAAAATGGGAATCAACAAGCTTCAGAAACCATTCCCTCTCGGTTTATCCTTGAGATTTCCTGGTATGATTTCATCCCTGCTGAATCCACCGTTGGTATAGAAACAACTACTACAAGCAGATCACCAGTAGATCACCCGACCAAGGATAAAAAAGAGGATTCCTCCGTTCTTGCAACTATAATGACAACGATAGGAATGCTTCCACCAATCCTTTTCAGTTTATTCGCACTGATTATTGTTTCAATTTTTTTTCCTTTATATCAACTCTTTTTTGGGAAAAAACGATATTTAGCAAAAATACAGGCACATCCTGCAAATGATACGAAACTAAATCATATCGTTAAAAACCTTGCTCAGCAACTCCACATCAAAACACCAAAAATATGCTTGTATCATGGTGCACCCAATGCTTTTGTCCTTGGTCATCCATCAATCCTTGTTATCTCAGATCGATTACCTGTAGTTCTCTCTGAAAACGAGTTAAAAACAACCCTTCGTCATGAACTCACTCATATCAAACACCATGACATTTTGTTAAAAGCATTCATTCAAGCAAGCCGCATACTCTGTTTTTTCAATCCCTTTGTTCATCTAGCTGCTAAAAAAATATTCAACAAAAGAGAACTCTTGGCAGATGCTAGCTATAACACCAGTCATGGTGACAGAGTCTCTTTTATGGAAGCACTGGTCAAAATCGCTGAATACACCCAGTCGTTATCAACTATTGAAGATAAAAAAACACCAGCTATTTCTGTTTCATTACTCAACCTTACTTCCTATCATCCTACACTTTCTGAGCGTTTCATCAGTCTTTTCAAACAATGTCGGAAGAAAACTATTATCACTCTGTTTGTCAGCCTCATCATTCTGTTTGCTCAAGGATCAGCACTATTATTTACTCAATCATATTTACAATCAGCAGAAGACATCAGTCAATACGATTCAGATTTGGTTAATGTAGAAGAACAGTATATTGTAGAAGATGTGGCCTACACCACTCTGTATCAGAACCATGAACGCCTTCAAGGAAAAATGGTGCATAAAACCTTGTATAATATCGTTTCACTTCCCAGTTTTTCAAACAACAGTAACCTCAGAGAAATCATAACCTATATCCTCCTTCAATATTATCAGAATCAACAAGCAAGCAGTGCCTTTTAAACATCTTTTTTTGATTTTGAAAATACTTTCAGTAATCCCCGTAGTAATCTAATAAATCATGTTTCTATTCAAACAATGCTGTTGTTATGCGATTTGATACGAAACGAAAAAAAATTAATATATTCAAAATCGGTGAGTTATATTGTTTCAAACAGTATCTTGATGACAGAGAACTGTTCAATGAGCTATCTGATTACTATAATCCTAAAAACTATCGGTTTGAACTTTTGTCTTTAGAAATACGAAACAAAGTTATGGATTTGCTCTGTTCCAAAGGATTTGATCCTATACTCGTTGATGATTTCAAAGAGCATCTGGTGAAAATTGACCGTTATAAAAAATATGGGTCACTTCTAAAAAACTCCATTGAGCACACCGAGTTTGGAAATGATAGAATATTTTTGATGAAGGATATGGTTTCTGTAGAACAGTCCTTGTCTCAAGGTGCAGAACGATATACTGATGAAATCACCACAGATCGATTGATCCAATAAAAAAACTATCAGAGTTTTTGTTGCTAAATATACCTAATATTACTGCAATAGAATTTATGTTTCATCGGTTAAGAGGAAAAGTTATGAAAGCAATGCTAAGGGCCAAGAAAACCATGGAGCTATATTCAGAAGACTATACAAGTAAGTTTAGGTCAATAGGAATAAAAAAAAGAGAAGAGAAGATACTCTCATCTCCATATCATCCAATTGTTTTTCTTAGTTTTTCCCTAGAACAAGGGCCATAGTTTATACCAGGTTTCATCGATTAACACGTGAATAGATATGGAAAAGAAATCAAGTTCACCAGTTATTTCAACAGGGAAAATTGTCTCGGTCCAATTCAATTGAAAATCCTCTGCCTTTAATGTTTCACCAGCAATATTAACCCCTAAATCTGGTCCAACCATATGCAGTTCCATTTGATTCAATGGTTGCCAGTCCGTATCCATAGCGATGAAACCAGAGTTATTCGTATCCCAGGAGAAACTGATTTTTTCAGCGGTTGGTTCAGCATCCAAGTTCATAACCCATTCTTCAAAAAGAAAATCTAAATCAATATGAAATGATGGATCCTTGATCACTTCAAAATCACCGGGCTTGGTCAAATTCCAGAACGCAGTCATATCAACAGTTGAAAGA
>JAWOBC010000169.1:0-3264 GCA_046498165.1 Thermoplasmatota archaeon | reverse complement strand
TTTTTAGGTAACATCTTGAATCTATCAAGAAAAGTGAGAAATTCCTTAATAAAAGTATCGTGATACTGATCTTTTTCTCCCATTGCAAAAGAAAGAATCATTCTTGAATGATGATCAGCAAGAACCATTATTTTTGGATAAAAAGGTCGTTCATCTTTTGTTTCCTGAACTGGTTGAGGATAATACGAAACACCAACCTCCCAGATCGCATTCCCTCTGGCATACAATCGTTTCACTTCTCCGAGATAATTCTGTAATTCAGTGTTTGCTTCTAGATTAAGGATTAAAAAGTTATCTTCTGCCGGTTCTGGTGTCAACCAAGAATCCTTCCAAACAATATCACCATTTTTCTTCTGAGGAACTCGGACTAAATAAGTAAAATCCTCATCCTCCGGGTACACAAGATCAGGATCTTCTTTCATTCGTTCTGCTATCTCGATTGCTTGATCTAACGCTAAGGTTAAAAACCGAGCATCAGCTGAAGAAAGATACCATGGATGAAAACCAGGCGTATAATCTCTAAATTGAGGCCACGCATTTCTTCCCCTGAAAGACAATCCTAATTTTTTAATTAATGCGTAATCTTTTTTATCAATATATTTCCGATCTTCAAAAGAAGCCATTAGACAATGCTGTACATGTAACGCATTTAATCCCGTTGCATGAACTTCATCATTTAACACTTTTAATAAACCGTCTAATCCAATACTTCCTTTATACACACCTAATCCAAAATGTTCACCGTTTCGTCCCATCACACAACAATATCCAATCTTGCCGGTTTCAGGATTTTTCACACCAAAAACATCTGAATCCCACATGTATTTCCAGCATTCATGCTGCTTGAATCTTTTTGCTGCAGCATACAAGTTCTTCCATTCATTTATGGTTGGTTCCTTCCCCATCATATCATCAACAAACCTAGAGTATACTAAAAACGCTTATGAATATTTTGTCTTTATGATCGTTATTTAATCAAAAATCCCAAAAAATGTTTTCTGATCCACATTTCGGACAGCAAGCAGCAGTTAAATAATGATGTTTTCCACCACCAAAATGACCGAAATCCCCAACGTTGAATTCTTGTTTCATCTTTGATTTAAGTTTTTGTTCCATTAATTTGTTTTCTGGTTTTATACTGCACAAAAACCATCGGGCCTTCAAATCCTTCTTATTATCACATTGTAAACAAGCAAAAGGATGAAATCCTTTTAACTCACCAGGTAACTGTTTTAACTCAGATCTATTTAATTCCTTAATTGTAATCTCAGCAATAAGTTGTTGACCTGCAAGTTCGATATGATGATCAAACAGCCAGTTAAAAATTTCATTTTTTAATGAGTTATACCGATATTCATTCCATTTCTTAAGTATTTCTGGATGCTTGTGAAGTAAGTGTCTAAAATGCTTGAATGGTTTTTCTTGGTCTAACACCGTGTGAAATTGTTCAGCTAACTGAAAGGTTGGAAGCGAGTAAGCAAACATTTCCATGATGAAATAATCATCCCTGCTATCACGTGTGGGAAGTCCTACATATCGAGGGTTTTGTTCATACTCATCAGCATTTTTTTTAAAATCAACTGGTTCACCAACAAGATCATTATAATAAATAAGCTTTCCAGCTTTGGTATCAAGATAAAAAATATGATTCAAATCTGATTCTTCAAAAGCATCAACTAACCTTTCAAAATCAATATCAACAGTTATCATTATGAAACACTATATTGATTATAAGAGTTCAATGTTATATACATTCTCAACGGTAAAAACTCTTCTTTAACTCTGGTGATTTCAACTAATTTTTCAATACTTTATCTTTTTTGACTAACCCGCGACCTTTTTAAAAGATTGTTTTATTCTTTTAAATAATGCTTTTTAAAAAAGAGAAAAAACAACGGAAACATAAGGTATTGAAAAAAGGGTGGTTTCATGGTTTTTTTCCGTTTGAACCATTTGATTCATTGAAACGACAGCAACTGATCAGTCCTGGGTTTTTCCTTACCCTTCTTCTCATACTTTCTCCTATTCTTCTTTGGCTTTCTCATGATCCAAATTCAATAAAAAATCCTCTTATTGCTCTTGCTAAACTGAATGCATTTCTTGCATTTTCAACATTGTCCGTTAATTTTATTCTTGCTGCTCGTTTTAAAATCTTTGAACGATTATTCCATGGATTAGACCGAATGTACCGTGTGCATAAGTTCATTGGACGATCTTCCTTGTTCTTTATTTTGTTTCACCCGGTTTTTCTTATCATTAACACATATCCAGATACGTCTCGTATCATTCCACTTGTGTTACCCCTTGGTTCACTGGAAGTAGCAGCAGGTGTTATCGCAGTGTATTTGTTTTTACTCATGCTGATTCTCACTGTTGCTGTTAACATTCCGTACCATAAGTGGAAGATGAGTCATAAAACATTAGGAATTGTACTTCTCCTTGCAGGAGGCCATGCATTGTTTGCAGGATCAGACATTAATAGTTTTCCATTATTACAAGGATACATCATAATACTAGGATGTATTGGATTATTGTCTTGGTTGTACATGCTCTTTTTTTACAAACGCTTCGGACCGAAATACATGGTTACGCTGGATAAGGTATTGCATCTTAATGATCTCACCGAACTGTATTTCACTCGGCCAAAAAACTTTCACTATCAACCAGGTCAATTCGTGTTCATCAGATTCCCTGTTTTTGAAGGATTCAAAGAATTATTCCCATTTTCAATTTCAACAGATCCATCAAAAAAACAAATTCGGTTATCCATTAAACAAAGCGGAGATTACACCACTAACCTCATACCACGCTTACGAAAAGATGATAAAGCAATTATTATGGGGCCTTATGGTCGATTTGGTGAACGATACTTGAAACATGACCAGGACATGATTTGGATTGCAGGAGGAATTGGGATTACCCCCTTTCTTTCACTTGCGAAACATGAATCATTGTTTCCAACAGGTCGAAACATTCATCTCATCTGGGTAGTAAGAAATCAAAATGACGCCTTTCATGATCATGAACTCAAAGAGGAATCCTTGAAAAATGAAAAATTCACGTATGCTCATTGGTTTTCAGATGAACAAGGAAGAATAACTTGTGATGATGTAACTCGGATAATCGGTGGCAAACAAGAACTACAGAAACGCCTCGTTTTTATGTGCGGTCCACCACCAATGATGTATAGTTTATCAAAAGGGTTACGTAAGAACGGAGTACCATATCATCGTATCATTTTCGAAGATTTCAACATGCTTGACT
>JAWOBC010000093.1:0-6802 GCA_046498165.1 Thermoplasmatota archaeon | reverse complement strand
CTAGCCGATGCAATCAATAAAAAAGTAGGAGAATTCTCCAAAGGAATGAAACAACGCCTGGGCATGGCTAGAGCAGTGCTAGGAAATCCACCCATTCTCATCCTTGATGAACCATCTAGTGGCCTTGATCCCAGAGGAGTCGTATTCATCCGGGAAAAAATCCGAAAAATGAAAGAAAATGGAGCAACCGTGTTTGTTTCCTCTCATATTCTCAATGAGATTCAAGAAATCTGTGACCGAGTCGGTATCATCAACAAAGGAAAAATCGTTGCTGAAGATACCATCGCAAACCTTGGTGATACCCTACAACTTAAACCAAAAATCCTTATTCAACTGCAAAACATAACTGATGAAATCATATCTTCAATAAAAGAAATAGATGGTGTCAGCTATGTTAACAAAAGACACAATTATCTTGAAGTCATCTGCCCACCGAGTATCAAAGCAAAAGTCATTGTTGCCGTCGTCAAACAAGGAGGAAACATTATCAACCTTCAAACCCGGGAACCATCCCTTGAGGATGTGTTTATGAAATTCACGGAGGAAACATAAATGAACTCACCACTCGATCATCCCGTGCTCATCATCGCTAAAAAAGAAATCATGGACAACATCAGAAACAAATGGATCATCATCATGACCCTGATTTTCGCTGCGCTCACCATTCTTGTTTCCTATTTTGGATCACAAGGAGAAGGATGGCAATCCCTCGCGATTACCATCATTGGTATGATGACCCTTGTGGAATACCTCATCCCCATCATTGGTCTCATGCTTGGCTATGCAGCAATCGTTGGAGAAATCGAAACAGGATCGATGAGTGCGTTTCTTTCACTTCCAGTGAAACGATTTGAAATAATTCTGGGAAAATTCATCGGACTTGGCGGTGTTCTTTCTTTTTCAATACTCATCGGATTTGGAATCGCAGGAATCATCATTGGATTCAATGTCTCTGATGTCGATTATGTGCAATATGTTTCATTTATCGCTTCCTCCATCGTTCTTGGTCTTGTTTTTATTGCGCTTTCCCTGTTTTTCTCAAGTTTTTTCAAACGACGATCCACATCCATGGGCATGTCCATTTTTCTCTGGTTTTTTTTCACCATGATCTGGGGGATAGTTATGACCGGGATTGCATTTATGAGTTCAAATATTGATTTTACCTCCGCACAGGGTTTCCCTGATTGGTATTTTGCTGTTAACATGATCAACCCCTTGTCTGCCTATGGAACATTGGTCTCTCTATCTGTTGGCCCTGCATCAATGATGGAAGAAATGATTTCAAATCTCTACCCTGATTATTACACACCAGGACTAATGGCCGTTATTCTTTTTATCTGGATGATCGTGTTTATATTCCTCTCAATTTGGTGGTTTAAAAAACGAGATCTTTAACTCGATCTTGCACTTTTCTTTGTACTATTTCTTTCTTTTTCTCTAAATACTTATCCACCTTAAAAGAAACATGAGGATACATAATATCCATCAATATCAATGGTTCAGCAGAGGCTACACCAAAATCCATATGTTTTTCTGGATGATGCAATGCCGAGGCAACTTCATCCAGGGTCTTTTTTCCCTTTTCAATCTTCATCATCGCTGAAATCATCCGGCGGATCTGATGCCAAAGAAAGGTCTGAGCAACGATATCTATAACAAAAAAATGTTTCCAGTCATCAACTTTGATCTGTTCAATGGTTCTTACTGGGTTTTTTTGAGATTCAACCCGGGCGAAATTGGAAAAATCATGAGAACCCTGAAATAAATCAATGCACTGTTGAATTGTTTTTAATCCAATGCTTTCTTTGGGAAGAACGTAACGATACCATCTTTTTTGTGCATGACGCGGATAGAAATCATCACTTACTCTTGCCATCGCAAATGGAAAAACATCCGTGAGTTCCTCAGATAGGAGCTGAAGTAAATCCTTTGTTGATTTTTTCGTATTAAACGCAACAACATTACAACAGGCACTTACACCTTTATCTGTTCGACTCGCAGATAAAAAAGAAGAAGATCTGCCATCAACAATAAAACCGGTTTTCCGTAATGTTTTTAATAACACTCCCTCAACCGTATGAAGATCTGGTTGACGGGCATACCCATAAAATGGTTTGCCATCATAAGCAAATTTTACTGCGATTCTCATTTTCACAGTTGAATCAGTAGTTCTTCATATAAAAACTCTGATTATAAACTAAACAAAACAAAAAAAATGAAAATAAAAAAAATGAAAAAAAGGGGGGGAAAGAGATTATTTAACTTGATTCTCTGCGATATCGCCTATAAAGGGAACTTTGAATTTTTCACCTTGATAGGATTTAATGATCAATACCAACCAAAGAATGACCATAACCGCATAGATAATCCAAGATAACCACATTAATGCAGGGATTCCTGGATCATAACTTCCTATACCATAGTAACCGCCACCATAATTATATTTTGGTGCACCAATCCAACCGACGACCCAACCAATAATAGTCAATGGGAGAAATGTTAAAATCGATTGCATTGCATGGAATCTAACAGTTTTGTTTTCCTTCTCCATAAAATAAAAAATGATTCCGGTTACCCATGTCAAAACGTAACAAAGCGCGCTTGCTACATTTTCCTCTAAATTCATTGATGTTTTTCCTTCTGCCATGTTGTATCCTCCTCAATTCCTTCAATCTTATTTATCAAATATTTTTAAAATGGGGAAGAATAATCCTGGTATATATTATTTGTTGTTTATTTGAGGAAATAAGAAATAATTTTGATTCAGTTCAACAACTGGGATTTTCTCATCATCGATATGCACTGGCTGTGGTTTAGAGACTACATACATTTTGTAGGTCTTCTCATCCATAACCTGAACATCCTCTTCAGTTTGACTGACCACAATCATCATTTTCACCAGATCGTCATAAGAAAAAACGGTTACATTGCCTAAATCCTTTGCTTCAATTGCCTGCATCTCCCAGGTTTCTAGATCAATAACATGAACCATGTTATTAGACAGAGAATTAATCCAAAACAACCGATCATTTTTTACCATGAACTCATGAGCATGAAACGGGTACAACCGCAAGAGATAAGTCATCCGATAGACCTGTTTACTATCCTTCATACCAACGTTTTTGGAAGAAATTGTGATCTCCCCACCAAAACGTTCCTGTGTTTGTTTTGTAATAGAAAAAGCTGCCTGTTTATCACTTAAATAAAAATCAAGACCTCCATGTTCCTGACCCATATCTGCGATAAACAATTTCCTATTTCCTTTCTTCTGTATAGAAAAAATAAGATCTTCAACAAATCGCTGGATCTGATTTCGTTGATCCTGTTTTAATTTTTTATCAGAAGGCCGGATTTGAACAATTGCCTCATGATAACCGCCAAACCGTTTCGAACAAATATCACACACATTCGGATGTAATCTAACTTTTATATTATGCTCCTCTGAAATCTGTGTATCATCAATGAAACCAGTGATGGTCACCACACAGGAAATAAATTCCTTTTTCTTTTTACAATCAAGCAAAATAGAAGGTTCATTTAACTCCTTACTGATATCAAAAAGTTGTTTTACATAGCGTTTTAGCACTGTTTCAAATGAATCATTTGACCAAGTATTTTTATATTTAAATGCCCCACAATGATTACAAACCGTGATATCAATAACAACTGGTCCATCAGTAAACTGATGATTTTTAAGGTAACATTGCAAACAGCTTCCATCTCGAAAAATTGGTTTTTCCTCTCCGCATTCAACACAGAACATAACATCACAAAGTATCTTTTTTCACTCGACTCTTCTGGGTCAGATACACCCCATACATTATAAAAACTGCCCCTACAAAAAACAATGGCGTTGGATACTCACCAATGAAAAAAGAAAGAAGAATGGTGAACAACGGAATGAAATTTAAAAATACAGCGGATTGCGCTGCCTCAAGATGAGATAATGCATGATACCAAGATAGATAAGCAAAAACAGAACAAAACAAACCGAGATATAACACCGCAAAATGGCCCTGAACAGATAAGCTTTGAACAACTGGGAAAACATCCGGAATGACAAAAGGAAGATAAAATAATGTTCCCAACAGAAATGCATTAGTAGTAACGGTTACTGATTCATAATTCCTCAATAAGTTTTTACCAACAATGGAATACGTCGCCCAACAAACCGCTGACAGTATGATCAACAAACAACCAAAAAGAAAACGTTGATCTACAATTAGTGCCTCATTGGTCATTTGACCGATCACTACCAAAAACACTCCCGCAAAAGAAATCAAGATCCCTACTGTTTTTTTCAATGAGAACTGCTCATGTAAAAACAAAGCAGAAAAAAAAGCAATAAACAACACATTGGTATTAATCAAAACCCCGCCCGTTGATGCCGTTGTCAAAGACACACCAACAAACTGGAAAATATACAAAAATGTCACGCCAGTAAGACCAAGGACGATAAGCTTTGGTAATTCTTTTATTGGAAGAAATAATCGTTTTTTCAAACTGATTAAAAGACAAAACATCACTGGTGTAGCAACCAAAAAACGAAGAAACCCCAGAACAACAGGTGGGATCTGTTCATAAATCAAACGAACAGCAATAAAACTACCCGCCCAAGCAAGACTTGCAAAGATCAACAACCCATAAATGACTGCTGCGTTCTTATCCATATCAACTCTAAAAAAAGCAAGGATCATTCAGACGAAATCGCCTGAACACCACCACGAAATGCTTTTTTATTCACCTCTTTAAACTTCGCAGGAACATTATCTAAAATAGTATCTAGCAAAACCTGTTGATCAAAGGGCAATAGACCAGTTGCAGCAAGAGATCCTAACATAACAATGTTTTTTGTAATCATCGCTCCAGATTGTTTCGCAATACCCAAGGCATCAACCTTATAAAATTCTGCTTTACTTCGTAATTCCTCATAAATCTTTTCAACTGGCGGATATGTTTCACCACCAACCGCAACCGTGAATGGAACCACAGGATGAATATCGGTAACAATCTTTGTTTTTTTATGAGCATAAGAAATATAACGCAAGGCCTCAACAGGTTCAGTACTAATAATCACATCACTTGTTCCACTGGCAATAAGGGGGCTAGAAACCTTGCCCATTCGAACCGTGCAAAACACTGACCCACCACGTTGCGCCATACCATGAACCTCAGACGCATACACCGGTATTTCTGCATTCACCGCAGCCTTTCCCAAAATATTTGTAGCAGTAATAACACCTTGGCCACCAACACCAGTTAACACCACATTAATCTTATTATCCATATTAAGCATCCTCCTTTTTCACTTTAATCGCATGTGCAGGGCAGACCTGAACACAATTCCCACAGCCATTACATTGCTGCTCATCAATATGAATACTCCCATCATCATCCGAATAAAACGCTGGGCAACCAAATGCATCAATACAGGTTTTACATGTAGTACATTTTTCTTGATCAACCATGAACACATGAAGTTTTTTCCCCTGTTTTCTTTTATCCCGATTAGCAAGAAGGATGCACGGTGATTTACTCACCACCACAGAAGGTCCTTTATAATCCAATGCTCGCTTAAATGCTTCAGCTGTTTTAGAAATCACATTTGGATTCACCACTTCAACATGATCCACACCACAGCCTTTTACCACATCCTCAACACGAATACTCTTCGCAGGATTGCCCATACCATCAGTCTCTGTTCCTGGATGCGGCTGATGACCCGTCATCGCCGTGGTTCGATTATCAAGAACCGTGATGACAACATCATGCTGATGATGAACCGCATCAATAATCGGGGGGATACCCGTATGGAAAAACGTGGAATCACCCATGAAAGAAATAATCTTTTGATCTGTTGAAACCGCAAGTCCACAAGCTGTTCCTGCATTTGATCCCATACAGAGCAATAAATCAGCCATGTTCAACGGTGGAGCCTTCCCTAAAGTGTAACATCCGATATCAGTCGGGTAAATCGTATCCTTTGGAGCCACCTGTTTAATTGCATAATAGGTTGCTCGATGAGGACAACCAGGACATAATGCAGGAGGACGAGATGGAAGTGTAATCTTTGAAGACAAGGCCTGCGGGAAAGGTATTTTTTTATCAAAAATAGTGGCAAGGGCCTTTGTAACAATATCTGGTGTATACTCATATAATCGAGAGAAATGATCTGAAGATTTCCCTAGAATTTCAACAGATGCATCAAGATCATAAGCAAGTTGCTTCATTTGATTTTCAATAATGGGTTCTAATTCCTCAACTACCACGATTTTTTTATGATTTTCAATCAATTTTTTACACATCTTAGGAGGAATAGGATGGGTCATCCCTAGTTTTAAAATCGTTGCATCAATACCAAGATCTTCAGCGGCTTCTTTTACATAATTAAAAGAAACACCAGAGGTAACAATACCGATATCGCTTTTTTCACCGATTTGAATGAATTCATTAAATGGTGATTTATCTGAAAGTTTGGCTGCTTTCTGCATTTTCTTAAGAAGAACCGGGTGTTGTTTCCGGGCAACTGCTGGAACAGTGACAAGATTAGGGTCTTTTTCAAAAAACCCTTTACCCTTGGAGGGTTTTGGTTTCTTCAACGTGATTGGCCCCCGGGCATGATTCAAACGAGTCGTCGTGCGAAGAAGTAAAGGAAGCTGTAATTCCTCTGAAATATCAAAACCAATACGAGTCATCTCCTTTGCTTCTTCAGGTGTGGTTGGTTCCAACATCGGTGCACTTCCAAAAAGTGCGTAATACCGGTTATCTTGTTCATTCTGAGAGGAATGACAGGATGGATCAT
>JAWOBC010000098.1:0-30552 GCA_046498165.1 Thermoplasmatota archaeon | reverse complement strand
GCTTTCATATTGGTTGGAGGAATGTTTCGATATCCTTTCAATAACTGATAAGCCTTTGTTTTTTCCAGGATTCGCTGAGCTAATACTTGATTTATTGGGGGAAATCCAATTGCTCTATCTTTGAAGAGTTCCGTGAAAATCCCACCCAGTCCGAACAGGATGATTGATCCAAAAACCGGATCCTTTTTTGAGCCAAGAATGAATTCTGCACCTACGTTGTTTACCATCTTTTGTATGGTTACCCCTTCAATGCTAGCCTCTGGAACGTTTTTCCTCACCGTTTTCATCATGGTTTTGAATGCTGATCGAACTGATTTTTCGCAATCAAGGTTGAGTGCAACGCCCCCTGCATCACTTTTATGGGTGATCTGTGGAGAATGGATTTTCATGACCACGGGATAACCGATGTTCTCAGAGAGTTTCACTGCGTCATCAGCAGTTTTCGCAAGTTTTGGTCGAGTAGTATTTATTCCATAAAGTTCTAAGATTTCTTTTGCTTCGTTTTCGTAAAGAAGCGTGCGATCTTGTTGTAATGCGTTTTGAATGATTTTATTGATTTTCCCCTTGCTTTTTTCCGTTGTTTCAACATTTCTTTCTTCAGGTGTTTCATAGAGTAATTCAAGATTTCTGGAATAATGATATAGATACATATACGATTCAACTGCTTCCTCTGGAGTAGTATAGGTGGGTACATTGTTGCGATTAAGGAGTTGTCGAGCATATTGTACGCTTTCCTCGCCAACAAAAGAAGTAAGGATTGGTTTGGTTGATGATTGTGAGATGTCAATAATATTTTCCGCTAGTTTCTTTGGATTTGCCATGACCTGTGGTACAGAGATAACGATGATACCATCGATGTTTTTGTCTTTTAATGCTACTTCAATTGTTTTACGATATGCTTCTTCATCACTATCCCCAATGATATCCATGGGATTGCGTTTGCTCCAGTGAGTAGGGAGGAATTTGTTTAATTCTGCAATGGTTTCTTTAGAGAGTTCTGCGAGTTTACCACCGTTTTCAACAATGGCATCTGTGGCTAGGACCCCTGGTCCACCTGCATTGGTGATAATCGCTAGATTTTTCCCGGTGGGTCGTGGTTGTTTTGCAAGAATTGATGAACAATTAAACAGTTCACCGATTTTTTTAACTCGTACACAACCAGCTCGTTTGAATGCAGCATCATAAATGTAATCCTCCCCAGCCATTGCGCCAGTGTGAGATGATGCTGCTTTAGCTCCTTCCTTGAATCGTCCTGATTTGATAACAATAATGGGTTTGACACGAGCAAAACTTCTGGCAGCGCTCATGAATTTTCTGGCATGGGTGACATTTTCCACATATAACACAATACTTCTGGTGTGTATGTCTCGACCGAAATAATCGATGAGATCACCGAAATCTACATCAAGCATTGATCCTACTGAGACAAATGAACTGAATCCTACTTTTGCTGATGCGGCCCAATCAAGAATTGATCCGCATATTGCGCCACTTTGTGAGAACAATGCAATATTTCCTTTTTCGGGCATGGCTCCTGCAAATGTAGAGTTCATTCCTAAGTAGGGCATGATAATGCCCACACAATTTGGTCCAACGATGCGCAGACCATATTTTTGCCGAATATTATCTAGTTTTTTTTCTAGTTTCCTTCCCTTTTCCCCAATTTCTTTGAATCCTGCAGAGATGATTAGAATGCCTTTGATTCCTTTCTTTCCACATTGCTCTACAACGTCAATCACGATTTTTGATGGGGTAACAATGACCGCAAGATCTGGTGTTTTTGGAATATCGTCTACATTTTTATATGATGCAACCCCTTGGATGCTCTCATATTTTGGGTTTACTGGATAGACGACGCCATCATATTCCGAGCCGATAAGGTTTCGGAAGATACGATATCCTGCTGATCCAATGCGATTACTTGCTCCTATAACCGTGATGCTTTTCGGTTTGAATATCTTATCAAGGTTTTCGATTCCCGTTCGACCGCCTCCCGTTTTTTATGAATTGCGGTTGAGCCGCAATATATGGGTGACATTTATAAAAGTATCGGCAATCCCAAAGGTTTTTAAGAAACATTCCAATAGGGTTTTAGCACCTTTTGTAAATTCGAAATACGGTTTTCGACGATATCAATATTGTTTAATTCGTAAGGGTCATTTTCTGTTTTGTATGCTTCGTCGTGAAGGAGGCCATGGAAGATATTTTCATATGCTGAGATACAGGATGAACTATTGTATCCACCGCCCAGTAAGACTAAAAGTTTTTTTGAATATCGTTCTGAGAGCGCATGAATTGCTTTGGCTAATTGATAGTATGTCTGATAGCTGAGATTGAGATCTGCAAGTGGATCAGTATGATGGGTATCAACTCCTGATTGATAGATGATTATTTCAGGGTTGAATTGATCGAGTAATGAGGGAATGATGCGATCAAATGCGGTTAAGAATGCCTTGCTTCCCGTGTGTGGTGGAAGCGGAAGATTCACGGTGTATCCTTTTCCCTTTTGTTCACCGATTTTATCAAGGCTCCCTGTTCCTGGATACAGTGTTTCACCATCTTGATGAAACGAGAGATTGAGCACCGTTGGATCTTGGTAGTAGATGTCCATGGTCCCGTTGCCATGGTGAACATCTAAGTCGATAATGAAGAAGCGTTTCAGTCGATAATAGGTGCGAAGATATTCAATAGTGACTGCGATATCATTGTAAAAACAGAAACCGGAGGAGTGTTGTGAACTCGCATGATGAAAACCACCCAATGGATTCACCATTATTGAATAATTTTCAAAAAGTTTCGAACCACATACAAGACTTCCACCGGTTGCTCGACGAGCATACGTATGAATGCCTTTCGGAGCAGGAGTGTCAAAGGCAAGCATCCCTCCATTTTTACTCAATCTTTCAATTTTTTCGATATAAGATACATCGTGAACTCGGAGTAAATCCTCTCTTTCTGCCAGGATTGGAGAAAATTCCTTGAACTGTGAAATCATCTCTGTCTGTCGAAGCATATCCATGGTGCGTTTTGGTTTGTTGCCGATAAGGGGATGATTGCTTCCGAGGTCATATTTATCGTAATCGGGATGATAGACAATGCCATACATTGATTTTATTAAGGGGTTATTGATTTTAAAATCTTGCCTAGAAAAAACAATAAATTGAGTAGTGAAATAGATTTATGTTGTTTGTTTATTAAGTATCTAACAGTCTCAAAACAATAGAAAAAAGTTGATATCAATGGATTGTCTCTTTGTCTCAGATCTTCATGGAAACATAAAAAAATACAATCGGTTGTATGAGTTCATTCAAAAATCATCTCCTGATGCAGTATTTTTCGGTGGTGATTTATTACCCCTTGACCCAGCACCAGCAAAGACGATGAAAGATTTCATTGAAAACAATCTTTTTTTCCCTCTTGAAATAATCAAAGAAGATAAGAAGGATATCCAGTTTTTTTTAATATTAGGAAACGATGATCCCCGTCGGTATGAATCACTTTTCAAAGAAGCTGATAAAAGAAAAATCATTCATTATGTCAATCAAAGAACTGCTCGCTTTTCTCCTTTTTTCGTTACGGGGTATTCCTTTGTTCCTCCTACTCCATTTCTGTTGAAAGACTGGGAACGATATGATGTATCCCAATTTATTGATATTGGTGTAATACCCCCCGAAAAAGGTTTTCATACCACTGATGTTGAAACAAAGACTATCCGCTTTGAAACTATTCAAAAAGATTTATCATCACTTCTGAAAAATGCCCCACCTCAGAAAACGATTTTCTTGTTTCATGCTCCACCATATGATACCAGCTTAGATCGTGCTGCCTTGGATGGGAAAAAAATTGATCATGCACCTGTTGATGTTCATATAGGTAGCATTGCCATCAAAAAGTTCATTGAACAATATAAGCCTTTTATTACCCTGCATGGACATGTTCATGAATCATCAAGGATGACCGGTGAATGGAAACAAAAGATACATCAAACGGTTTCATTTTCTGCAGCCTATGATCATGATAAATTAGCTATTGTTTCTTTTAATACAGAGAATCCTTCAAATGCCTATCGATACCTGTTGGATATATAACTCTGTATGATTTCTTCGCTGATTAGCCTTGTTTTAACGGTATTTTTCTTGCGGATTCATATCTTGAAACAAGATGCGTTGCCCAAGGGGTTTTATTCTTGATGTCTTCATCAGTGACAAAATGAACATCAAGAATGGTATCTGTTTCAATTCCAGTTCGTTCCTGATTTTCCTTGGAAATATGTTTATCCCATTTTTCAAACCAGTCAATGAGTTTTTCTTTTTGCTCCTCGCTTCCATCGAAATGAATGATGAGATCGATATCACTTGCAGGTCCAGCACTGCCATCTTTGGTGCTTCCAATAATATACATTGCTTTGACATTATAAGCACTGGGATCGAGTGCTGCTGCGATTTCATGGGTTTTTTTCATCCGCCAACTCCAGTGATCTGGTGGATTTAAAAAAGCGAGTGCTTCTCCAACTTCTCCATCCATGATGATGGATAAGGATCCTCCATCAATGATTTCATCAACTCGTATCACTCTGACTACATCATTCATACTGGCTTTGATCTCTTCATCATCTTCGTGAATCAATTTTCCTAGATGATTCTCTGCGGTTAACAACAAGGATTCATTGAAGCTGACATCTGGGTGATCTGGGTAGAGGGGAAGATATTTGATATCGGCTTCTACTAAATCCTGGAAGAAATGAGTGCCAAATGAGAGTTCTGGAGTGTAATCTCCTTTTTCCTTTGCTACCTCCACCAGCAGTGATGAATTGTTGATATCGCCATATTGCACAGGCACACCGAGTTTGATATCACCTCTGCTCCCCCAGCGGCCTGGTCCCATCAAAATAAATTTTCTACGTGGAAGGTTACTATTTAGTTTACTAATCACCGTTGCTACATGTTGCATTTGCTCTCGGTTATCAAGCGCGGTATATTGTTCAGGGACCACATAGACAATGTATTCAATATGTTCGATTTGACCAGTGGTCACATATTTCTTTGCAGTGAAGAGTTTATGATTCTGTGGTATCTTTTTAGGAATTGGTTTTCGTTCACTGTCAAGAGATTGACTTTGTGGTCTGCATTGTAATAGATATAATTTTTCGCCATCTGATGCAAATTCGATATCAACTGGAGTATGAATGTTTTTTTCAAGCACTTGTAATAATGTTTTGATTTCTTTGAGAAATGCGGTTTTTTCAAATAATCCTTCAAAGCTGACTACCATGTCTGATTTGGTTGGGTCGAAAAGGATTTTTTGTGGGATAGAGAGATGACCTTCTTTATGCACACTGACGATGCGATCAAGAGAGGGGAATTCTTCACCATATTCTTTAAACACATCAAAAACATTTACGGTTTCAATAGCACCTGTTTTTAGATTGATGACATCCATGTATTGCGGGGAGTATTTAATTTTTTCACTGACTAAGGTGTTTACTTGCAGTTCTGGTCGATTTGGTGAGACAAGGATGGGGTAATCATTACCTACTCGGTCAACGGCACGGGTTCCCAGACCAGGAACGATGCGAACCACGCCATCTTTACGTCTGATTCGTGGTGACCAGCGAAATTCATTGAGACTGAAGGCTACTCCACCATATGAGGGCATAAAATAATGACCGATTTTTTTACCTATGACTTCTTGAATGAGCACCCCCATTTCTTCACTGAAATCAAGCAGCCCTCGTTCTCTTCGGTATTCTATTGGGTCGGTGCCAAAGGTTGAGGCATAGACCTCTGCGATGGCATCGCTGAGTGCAGCGAGTCGTTCTTCTTCAGTTCCGGTATTGGGAACAAAAAGGCTTTTGTATTTTCCAGAAAATGCAGCACCAAAACTATCTTCAAGTAAACTTGATGACCGAACGATCAATGGTTTATCTTTGATGTCATGAAGAATCCGTCGTAATCCTTCAAGGATTTCTGGTTGAAAGACGGCATTTTTAAAGATTTGTTCAAGGAATAATTGTTCTTGTCTGATTTCTTCAGGACTGAGATATTTATGATGAAAGACCTCATCTAAATCATTATAGTGAATGAAATTTTGAGTGGTATCTGAGGAGATATACCAACTTTTTGGAAAAGCAATATCTTGTAAGTATTTGTTTCCATCTTTTTCTTTTTCAATGATTTTTTTGGCAAGATATACGCCACTTGTTTTTCCACCGAGTTTTCCTGCGCCTTGTGCTGGACCAATAACATGTTTCAAAAGGGGGACGAAATCTTTTACGGTCATGAAATGTTTGGCAACGTTTACATATTCTAATCGATCGGTAAAAAACCGACGGATCAATGCAGTTTTTATGCTCATCTCATCTTCTGGAGCAAGACTGGTTAATTCTTCTGCTTTCTCATAGAACCGGATGAGTTCATTGGTGATTTCAACAAGGGGCACTCCTGTTTTCTGTGATGTTAACAGCAACGGTCTTGTTTTATCCTGCTGAATCCATGTTTGAAATAATGATGATATTTCTTCAGGGGAAAGATGTTTTCGAGCGAGTTCAAAGACATAATGCTGTACTTGTTTGAGTGATTCGATATCCTGCCGGGGATTGGGCATGTTAATCCCACACCATTGTTGACTAGCGGCATCACGGTCTACGGGGCAGATATTGCTAAAGAGGTGATTGATTTGTTTACTTTCATGAGGGTAGAGATGATAGATCATTTTCCGAGTGATTCGAAGAACAATTCGAGGATCTGTTTTCACTAAAAGGTCAATGATAACTTCCCAGTTTTGTTTTTCAGATGGTTTTTTTTCTTGATCTTTTTGTTCTTCATCTTTTTTCATTATTTTTTCGACATGATCAAGTTTCTTCCGATGTGCTTCCAGTTCTTCTTTGATTTGCCGTTCTTCAAAGAACCGGCCGAGTAAATCCGAGATTGCTTCAACCAGCCATCGTTCCTGTTTTAAAAATGGTCCTTCATCGGCATCTGGTTTCTGCTCTAAATAAAAGATTTCAAGACGACCCATCTCTTTATCATTGGCTTTTATAGTGCTGGTGATTTTCCATGGGGTTTGTTTAAAATTAGATGTTTCAAACTGTTTTCCGTTAATTTTTATTCTGGCACAAGTATTTTCTGGATATTGCCATGAAGGAGGAATGAGTTCTAAGACATTGTTTAATGCGTTATCAATGGAAATGTTTTTATCTCGGACGATACGGGTTAATCCATAAAGACAGTTGAGTTCTTTTTCCCGTTCTTTTAACTGCTGAATCTCTCCAATGTTTGATTGTGTTGAAGAGGTTTTCTTTTTTTTGGAAGGTTGTTTTGTTGCCACCATATATGTTCATTCCTATGCGGTTCTCTTTTTTATGAATTCTTTTTTTCTTTGACGATGATGCCTTTTCTCTTTCGCCCATCTAAATGAATAGATAATGGAAGAGTTGTATGTACATGATACACTGAGTCCTTATGAAATTTTGTTGGTAGAGTTGAAAGAAACTTTTGGTTGAGAAAACTGTTTCTTGATTGGGTGATTAAATATCCCACTTGGGAGGAAACCATGTCATGGAAGAAATGAGAGCCTTGTGAGGGTTCAACGCTTTTATCCTTTATTGGTGTTTCAATGATTGCTTTTGCCCCTGCGATATCACTCCAAATCACTGGAATTCCTAGCCAGGGATCAGCTGAGCCCCAGCGACCAGGTCCAATCAAAAGATATGGTTTCTTTTGTTCCATGAGTCTTAAATTGAGATCTCGTAAGATTGAAACAATCTGCGGTGATTGTCCCATATCAAAGGTGTCTTGATCAACATATATGATATCTTTGATATCTGATATTGTTCCATTTCCTAACGCATTTTCACTGTAACAGATAACATCTTCCTCTGGAAAATCAGTTAGGTTTACCTCTTCGGTTTCAGAAGGTGGCATCATATTTCGAATTTGTAAAATAACGAGTTCAGCTTTTTCTTCATCGGTTGGAATGTTGAGAGCAAATTCTATTTCTACTGGATAGCCAAGAGCTATTTCACTAATTGATAATAAGAGTTCCATTGCTTTTGCTAATGGAATCGTATTGTATTGGAGGAGAGGAGCAAAATTAATCACCGGGTAGCCCTCTTCTTCCAAACCGGGATAGATACGATCATCACCTGGTGAATAAGTAGAGGCAAGTTGATCGAGGGTGCCATGTTTTTTTGCTACCTTAATATCTAACTGCGCTAGTGAATGTTCTTCATGGTCTCCCATGGTTTTGTAAAAACTGCTCAGATCAATGGCATAAAATTTTTTCTGGGAATAGGGAAGAAAATCTTTGGGTGTTCCACAAAGTGGTGTTTTTGGTCGCTTTGGACAGAAACAATAACTTGACCCGCCATCAACGATTGCTTTTCCTAGACCTAGGGAAAGATAGACGATACCCTCCTCTGGGTTACACGGTCCAGATGGATAGTGATTATATGATTTTGCCACACCAGCAACTGTTGGATAAAAATATTTACCTTGTTTTTGTCCTACTACTTCTTGAAGTAGGATAGCCATTTTTTCATCAGCGATATGTTTTGGTGTAGATCGGATATAGGTTCGGGCTTTTGAAAAATAGGTGGAGGCATAAACATATTTGATGGAATTGCAGACTTCTTGGAAGCGAAGATCGGTCTCCCATGATTCATTAGGGAGAAGAACTGAGGCATAGATACCAGCAAATGGTTGAAATAAGGAATCTTCAAGCATGCCTGAGCTACGGACGATTAATGGTTTTCTGGTGTTTCGAACAAAAGATCTTAGATCACCAAGGATTGTTGCTGGAAGATTTCCTTTGAGGATATGAGCAGCAATCCGTTCATCTGGACGCGAGATCAGTTCATCAAGTGAAATATTATTTTTATCTATGAATTTATCAAATATCTCGGTGGAGAGCACAATCGTTCGGGGGATGGTGATGGTAAGATCTGGAAAAATCTCTGGGCTGATATATTTTGAAAGAATCTTTGCAAGAAATGCGAGTCCCCGTGCTTTTCCACCAAGTGATCCATCTCCAATGCGATGGATGTTTGCTTGTGGTTCATGACTTTTTCGGGAGAATTCAGTGACGGTTGCTTGATGCAAAGAGTAATTGTATTCTTCAATGATGTCCATGAGTTGTTGGTGAAATCGGGAAAGAGATGTTTCTTTTTGTTCTATTTCTTTAATGTTACAGGCAAGTTCTTTTTCCTGTAAACCGAATAACCATTGTGAAATATCATGGGTTTTAAGAAATGAGGAAAAGTGTTCTGCTGGATTGTTTAGAAGTGTTTTTTCGAATTCATCTAAGGTTGTTATGTTTTGGGTGTCATTATCTTTTTTTATTTGTAATGTTGTTGGTCCTAGGCTTTGTGAAACAAGGGTGCGTATTTTTTTTTGCAACTGGTTGTTTTCTTTTGAAATAAACGTTGCATTCTCTGGTAATGTTTTTGTTTGCTTTGGATCTGATGATTGAATGATAATGGGTATATTTGGTTTAAGTTTCTGTATTTTTTGAGCAAGTTTTATTCCAGCATGATCCTGCGTATGTTTGGTATTATTATCAGAGATAACACAGAGGAGATGGTTGGTATATTCATTAACTAACGCGGTTGCTTCATCAAAGTCAGTGGTGTGCAGGATAAATGGTCGTCGCTGGTAACGTCTATTTTTCTGAACAAGAGTGAGATCAGGATGCATGAGATCTCTAGTATACTTCCATAGTTCTTCATAGATGAGCAATAGATATGATGAATAATATTGAATATTATCTTCAATGAGTAAGATGATTTCTTTATTTTCACAGGATGGATTTGATTGAATGTTTGTTTGATCTTCAAAGAGTTGAATGATGGTTAAAAGAATCGATCCATCCCCATTCCAGGTGAATGCACGATCAATGGTTTCATAATTATCTTTTTCCAAAAGTGTTTGAAGCTGCGCAGTATGATTAGCTAGATAAACAATAGGGAGATTTGGATGGGTTTCCTTAATGCGTTGGGTAAAGGTGAGTAAATCGGTTTCATGAGGTTCATTAAAAATAATGAATAAATCGAATTGATCATTGTCCAGATACTGTTCGGTATCCTTTACTGATTCGATATGGGTGATTTCAGGTGCTTGTAAGGGCAGGTTCTTTGGATATATTCGTTGAAAAAGTTTTTCGATTCTTCCTTCTTCTTCGAGTAAAAAATAATCATAGGAAGAAGAGAGTAATAGGATTTTCTTAATGGAAAACGGACGAAGATGTTTTCCCGTTTCAAGAGTAAGATTTGTTGTCTCTTTTGTTTTAAAACCTGTTATTTCTTCAATCTTTTTTTTGATTGCTTCTTCCTTTGTTTCTAACATAGTATTTTTGCTATTTAGGGGTGTTTTTAAATCCAACCGCGGAGTTTACATGCTTCAAGTACACGTGAGATAGCTATCATATAGGCAGCGTCTTGTATCCGGATTTTTTTACGTTGTGCAAGTTCCCAGACTTTGTAAAATGCATCAGTCATCTTATTGTCTAGTTTCCCAAGGACTTCTTCTTTAGTCCAGTAATAATTCTGATTGCTTTGCACTTGTTCAAAGTAACTGCAGACCACGCCACCAGCATTGGCCAGGAAATCAGGGATAACAACCACACCACGCTCATCCAGGATGTCATCGGCTACTGGAGTGATGGGGCCATTGGCACCGCAGGCAATGAGTTTTACACTTTTTTTGATATCATCCACGGTTCCTTTGGTAATGGCGTTTTCAAGTGCAGCGGGTATCAGGATATCTACATCATGAGTAAGCCAGTCATCTCCAGGGAGAACATCATAGCCAAGTTTTTTCGCTTTCTTTTTATCAATACTTCCAAATCGATCAGTGATACCGAGAAGTTCTTTGAGGTTGATTCCATCTTTTTTGTAAAAACTATATGCTTTATTATCTGCTTGATCCCAACTGGATACAGAGACCACAGTTCCACCATATTCGATGTAGAGTTCTGCTGCATAACGGGCAACGTTTCCAAATCCTTGGATGGATGCCGTGGTCTTTTCGATGTCAACATCCATTTCTTTGAGTGCTTCTCTGACCATGTAGACCACACCGTAACCAGTGGCTTCAGTTCGGCCGAGTGATCCACCGAGTTCTACTGGTTTTCCAGTAATCGTTCCAGGATATCGTCCACCGGAGATTGCTTCGTATTCATCCATCATCCAGATCATGTGTTGGGCATTGGTCATGACATCTGGAGCGGGAACATCTTGAACTGGTCCGATGTTTGGAGCAACTTGCCGAATCCATCCGCGGCAGAGTTGTTCTTGTTCATTGTTTGAAAGATCATGTGGATCGCAAATGATCCCTCCTTTTCCGCCACCGAGTGGAATGTCTGCAACAGCACATTTCCAGGTCATCCACATGGATAATGCTCGGACGGTATCAATGGTTTCTTGTGGATGGAATCGAATGCCGCCTTTTGAAGGACCAAGGGCATCATTATGTTGCACTCGAAATCCTTTGAATATTTTGGTGTGTCCGTCATCCATTTTGACGGGTATAGTAAAATGATATTCACGTCGAGGATTTCGGAGAAAATCTCTGTCGCCTTCTTCAATTTCAAGTGTATCTGCGATTCTGTCAAATTGTTCTTGAGCCATTTTAAATGGGTTGTACCCTTCTTTTGCCATGGTGATCCTCCTACTTTTTGGATGTGTGGGGTGCGATGTTAGAAGGGATATTTATAGCTGGGTTATAAAAATATCTATTTGAGTTGTACACTTTGGCCATTTATGTTATTATTATTTAGCCAATATGTAATTGTTTTCCTCCTTTTACTGTTCGGAAATTGAAATGATATCCAATTTTTTAGGCTAAAATGACCGATTTTTTCTTGGACTACCGCTGCAGATTCCATAGTTTCCGATCAATCCAGCCAAGAGAGAGTTTTTGTGGTTTAATGGTGTGAATCATTCTTGAAGAAAGAATTGTGTTTTCAATTGCTCCTATCTCAGAAGGAAAAATGCTGATAAGCTCTTCTCCTAGATCAAAGAAGTCTTCGATGGTGCGAAATGCTGAAAAAAGCAAAAGATTGTAACAACCAGTGCTAGTCTCCTGTGCCCTGGCGATGTTGTTGTTTTTTATGATGTATTCTTTTATTGCTTTATTATTTCGTTTTACCTCTATCATGGAGACGACAAGATTGTAGGCCGGAGGGATGAATAAATTAGGGAAGAAACAACTTGGTGGGCCGATGATTTGTTCTTGCAAAAGATTGCTGATTCGATTCTTAATGGTTTTTCTGTTAATTCCAAGATTTCCGGCAATATGAGAATCGTTTCGTTGAATAAAATCTCCATTCATAAGATGCATGAAAATGGGAAATGTGGTTTTATCAATGATATGCTCATTGATGGTCACGGTTCCTGTTTGTTGATATGTTTTATGAAGGCTATGGATGAAACAGTTTGGATCATATTTGAAGGTGAGTTTGTTACTAAATATATATGCATGTGCCGGTGCTCGGTGTTCTCTTGTTGGTATTTTTTGGTCCTTAACGATTTGTTCTCGCCAGGAGTGATATGTTTCTAGGTCTTTGAAGAATTCCATGAGTAGGGTGTTGTATGGGCCTTCCATGCAGGAGAATGCCGCGAAGATATGTGCATCATCCATGAAGAATTCCTTTGTTTCTTCTGTTCGTGGAATATCTGCTTTGACTAATACCAGTAGGGGGTATTCTTTGTAGAGTTGTGGGAAGGGATAAAAAGGGGGGTTGAGGAGATGTTGGTTAAACAGCCATTCCACCTTTTTTTTTACGGTGCTTCGATGGAGGTTGAGTGATTTGGCCAGTGCTCTAATGTTTACTCGTACATCTTTTCCTGAAACGAGATGGCGGAGGAGTTTGAGGTTGATTTTGTCTTCAAGCGGATGGTTCATACTGACTATTGTATGGATGGAGTATTTTTGTATCATTCGGTTGCTTTTAAAAAAATATCTTGTTTTGAATATTTTTCAATCCAGTTTCAGAAAGTGCAAACGGGTTAAATACTTCTTTTCCATCTAATTAAGCCGTGGACTATGGATGAGCAAAAATCCCCGTTGATTACTGATGCGGACCTTCAACGATTTCAAAAAAAAATTTTAGCTTTTTATCAACGAAATAAACGTGACTTACCATGGAGGAAATCAACAGATCCATATCATATATTAGTCTCAGAATTCATGCTTCAGCAGACGCAGGTATCTCGAGTGATTGCATACTATACGAGCTGGATAGATAACTGGCCCACGGTTCAATCGCTTGCCAATTCACCCTATAAAAACGTGTTAACTGCATGGATGGGCTTGGGCTATAATCGACGAGCGATGTATCTTCATGAAACAGCACAGATCATTGTCCATGACTTTGATGGCGATGTGCTCAAGGCGGTGAAGCAATTTGATAAATTACCCGGAATTGGGCCATATACCTCAAAAGCAATTCAGATTTTTGCAGATAATGCTGATATTGCAACCGTTGATACCAATATCCGCCGTATTTTCATTAGTGAATTTGATTTAGATGAATCCGTTTCCGACAAAGCATTATTTACCATAGCTAAACAATGTCTTCCACAAGGAAAAAGCAGAGATTGGCATAACGCTCTTATGGATTACGGAGCCCTTTATTTAACCAGTAGAAAGACAGGCATTAAACCAAAAACACAACAACCAAAGTTTCAAGGATCAGATAGACAGATCCGAGGAAAAATCATTCGATTACTTCTTAAAGAAGAACAATCAGAGTATCAACTTCAAAAAGAACTTAAAGTTGAATCAAAACGATTATCAAAAATATTAACAAAAATGCTAGATGAAAAAACAGTCAGTAAAACAAATGCGTATTATCATGTTCCTCAAAGATAAGTACGTAAGCAATTATATTAATCATAAAACTCAATTTCTTTTTTCATCTCATGAACTCTGATACTGGTGAAGGTCGATTTGCCGGAGTATACGATCTTGCATTTAATCCGGTGTTAAAACATGTGCATCAACGAATTGTACAGTTAATGAAAAAATATGGTTGTCAATCTATCGTTGATCTTGGATCAGGAACTGGTGCTCAAGCACGCATACTTGCCAAGAATGGTTTTTCAGTAACTGGAATTGATGCATCTTCTCAAATGATTGCGGTTGCTCGCAAAAAATCATCTGATTCTATTAGATTCATTCATGACGACATCACATCGATACCTCATTCTGATATGATGTTTGATGCAGCTAATATTAGTTTAGTTCTACATCCAAATTCAGCAGAAACAATCTCAAAAATCCTGTTAAAAGCAAAAAATTTGATAAAACCTGATGGTGTGGTGTTTATCACTGATTATGGAAAGGGAACTGGTTTTTCTGGAAAAATGGCAAGTGGATTAATGCAAATGATTGAATCATTTACCCGACAGGATCATCGTCAAAACTATTTTTCATTTATGAAACACCAGGGAATACAAATGTTTTCATCACGATCTGAGTTATCCGTCATTGAAAATTATCATTATTTTCAGGGTGCGTTACAAACGATAATCGTTAAATTTGAAAAAAAATGAAAACAAAAAATCTAACAATTTTGTTAAAATACATGATATTTATATCATAATGTTTATTAATCAGATATGCCTTTAGTTACATAGTGATTTTTTTATGGGAGGAAACCACAATAAAAAAAAGGCCGTAATAATCCTCTGCGGAATTCTTTTTTTCTCAATACTAATTTCATCATTGTCCATTTCTGCAGAACAACGTTTAAAAACAATTATCGTAGATAAAGATGGCTCTGGTGATTATACCACGATTACTGCTGCAGTAGAGGCTTCTCAACATGGTGACACTATTCTAGTTCATGATGGCGTGTATGAAGAAACTGAGATTCTTATTGATAAAACGATTACATTAACTGGAGAAAACATCTCATCAACTATTATTCAAGGTGATGAAACTAAAACAATTCTTACCATCCAAGCAGATAATGTTATGATTTCAACATTAACCGTATCCGAAGGCGGAGATTGGGGAGGAGAAAATATAGCCGTATTTGCAAATAATGTGATTATTTCAGATACCAACATTAAGTATGGTAATGGAACAGGGATAAGTATTCACAATTCAACAGGTTCAATTATAGAAAAAAATTCGTTTATTTCTAATCAAGAAGGAATAATGTGTTATAATTGCAAGGAAACTACGATTTCAAAAAACCAGATTTCAGATAGTATTGTAGGCATCTATCTTTATAATTCCATAGATATGCTTGTTGAAAAAAACAGTGTTTCAACTTGTAATAAGGGAATCTATTTAGAAGAAAGCAATGATAATCTCATTCAACGAAATGATCTCTCTAGAAATGATCAAGGAGCATTTGTTTCATACTCAGCGAATAATTTGATTACTGAAAATAATTTTATTTCAAACGTTGAACACGCTAAATTTACAACCTGGCTTTCACCAACAGGATTACAAATAAGTACATGGGATGCAAATTATTACGATAATGCAATCGCATTTCTTCCAAAATGGATCCCGGGTGTTTTGTTCATCCGTACGTATAATCCAATCGGTATTTTTTTACCATGGTTTAGCATCGATTGGCATCCATCTAGCAATCCTTATTCTTTAGAATGAAGGTAGAAATATATGAAGAAAAGTGGAGTCGTATTACTAGTTTTCTTTATGTTACTCATTTCGTTATCTTTTCCATCACACTCTGAAAAAAATGAAGATGCTAATATCATTTATGTCGATGATGACAATACAAATGGTCCTTGGGAGGGAACGATTGAGTATCCATTTCAGTTTATTCAGGATGGCATTGATGCAGCAAGCAATACAGATACGATTATGGTTTCTGATGGAGTGTACCAAGAAAAGATAGTAATCAACAAGGAATTAACATTGCTTGGTTCGGGTTGGAATTCAACTATTATCGATGGCTTGCAACAAGATTCAACGGTAACTATCGTTCAAGATCACTGTACACTAAAAGGTTTTCAGATCATCAATTGTTCGTTAGAACCAAATGATTATACGCATAGTTTACTCTTGATTCATTCAAATGAGAATAGTATAGAAAATAACTTGTTTCTGATGAATGAATCTAAAGATTTCTTTTCTATTGCTGCTCTTCAAATCAATCAGAGAGATAACAATCATATCTCTTGTAATAAGTTCACCTGTGATGAGTTTGTTTCAGAATTTAATATTTCAAGAAATCATGCAATTTATCTAAATGGCTCCTGTGAAAATACTGTGTTTGAAGAAAACCAGATTTTTGGATTTTATACTGCGTTTTCTGATTCAATTGATACTAAGAATGTAGTATTTAGGAATAATCAGGTTACTGAGAATCTTTTTGGTTTAAGGATGTATGGATCTAACTCTTTGATTGCCAAAAATAATATTTCATCTAATAGAGCAGATGCTATTATTGTTCATGGAGGATCAGATCACGCTATTATTGAAAATCAGATTCAGGACAATGGCTATAATGAAGGATCTGCAGCAGGTCCAGGTATCATGCTGTATCGAAGTTCAGGTGAAACCAGGATTGAAGGAAATAATTTGATTCATAATGCTGGACCCGGTGTGTATGATTATATGAGTTTTGATAATGTGATCACTGAGAATAATTTTGTGAACAATGGCTGGAATTATGATTGGGTTGAGAAACCAAATGCGTTTTTCTATACTCATATCACAACTCTCTTTCAAACAAATAATTGGGATAACAATTACTGGGAACCACATTCTTCCAGATTCTATGTACAAATCCCTTCAGAACTTCGCATCTTTGCTTATTTTGACTCTGTTTTTTCAATTCCCTGGTATGCATTTGATTGGCATCCAGCACAAGAACCCTATGAGATCAGACCGGGTTATTAATGACATTTCAGTAAATTCAAACTGGTATTTTTTTTGAAATCAATCAGTATGCAGTTGTCGTTTGAGTTGTTTGATTTTATCTCTGAGAAAAATTGCTTTTTCAAAATCTAAATCGTCTGCGGCTTGTTTCATCTCTTGTTCAAGATCAATGATGATCTCTGGTATCTCTGATTTGGGAATATGTTTGGTGTCTTTGATTTCCACGGTTTTTTCAGGAATTGGTTTCTGAATGGTCTGCGGAGTGATACCATGTTTTTTGTTAAAGGCGATTTGTCTGTTTCGTCGTCGCATGGTTTCATCTAGTGCTTTCTGCATAGAATCAGTGATCTTATCTGCATATAACACTACTTTTGCATCCACATTTCGAGCAGCTCGGCCAATGATCTGAATCAGGCTTCTTTGATCTCGCAGGAATCCTTCTTTGTCTGCATCCAGAATTGCAATGAATCCTACCTCTGGAATATCAATTCCTTCCCGAAGCAGGTTTATACCAACTAGCACATCAAATTCCCCGAGTCGCAATTGCCGCAGGATTTCAGCACGTTCTATGGTATCGATTTCAGCATGAAGATACCGGGTCTTTATTCCCTGTGCAGAAAGATAATTGGAAAGTTCCTCAGCTAAACGCTTGGTTAATGTGGTAACTAGAATTCGATGCCCCTGTTTGATAGTATTCTGGATTTGTTTGATGAGATCAGGTATTTGTCCTTTGATTGGTTTAACTTCCACCTCAGGATCAACAAGACCGGTGGGTCGAATGAGTTGTTCCACGACTTGACTTGAGACCTCAAATTCGTAATCTCCAGGTGTTGCTGATACAAAAATGGTATTGTTCATGTAGTTACTAAATTCATGAAACGTCAGCGGTCGGTTATCAAACGCACTAGGCAGACGGAATCCATATTCGATTAATGATTTTTTTCTACTGTAATCACCACGATGCATCCCATGGATCTGGGGAATGGTTCGATGGCTTTCATCAATAAAAAGAAGGAAATCATCTGGAAAATAATCAAGTAAGCAATGTGGTTTTTGCCCTGGTTTTCGTTTGTCAAAATGCCGGGAGTAATTTTCGATTCCTTTGCAGAACCCGGTTTCCTCAATCATCTCCAGATCATACAGGGTGCGTTGTTTCAGTCGGTGTTGTTCCACTAAACCAAGGTTTGGGAGTTGTTCTTCTAGTTCTTTTTTGATGGAGACAATCGCAGTTTTTTGTTTGTGTTCTGGGATAACAAAGTGTTTGGCTGGATACAAATAAAAATAATTATATTGTTCGCTGACATCACCGGTGATTTTATCGATTTCTCGGATCCGATCGATTTCATCACCAAAAAGTTCCAGCCGAATGATGTTATCAGCATAACCTGGGATGATATCGACCACATCTCCTTTCACTCGGAATCGACCTTGTTGGAGTTCAAAATCATTTCGTTCATATTGCATCATTACCAGTTTCTCTAGGATATCCTGCCGGGAGATATGCATTCCCTGTTGGAATTCAAATCCTAGCTGTGAAAAATCAGCGGGATCTCCCACGCTGTAAATCGCTGAAACTGATGCAACCACGATAACATCTTTCCGGGAGAGAAGTGAGGCAGTTGCAGAGAGCCGCATCTGCTCGATTTTGGGGTTGACATCTGCATCTTTTTCAATGTAAAGATCTCGTTCTGGGATGTAGGATTCTGGTTGATAGTAATCATAATAGGAAACAAAGTATTCAACCCGATTATCTGGGAATAATGATTTGAATTCATTGTATAATTGACCAGCTAAGGTTTTGTTATGAGCGATAACCAGGGTTGGTCGTTGCACTTGTTCAATGACATGACTCATGGAAAATGTTTTTCCAGATCCAGTGACTCCAAGAAGTGTTTGTTTGTTAAAACCCTTGTTTATTCCTTCTACTAATTGTTTTATTGCTTTGGGTTGAGATCCTTTTGGTTCATACTTGGATTGAATCTTAAAAGGGATCATGGTTTTGATGTGATCACCTTCTTAGTTCGGAGTAATCGATTGTATTTAATGGCGAATCGATGTGCTTCATCTCTGATTTCTTGGATGTATTGTAAGGCAGCATCATTTTTCTTTAGCGTGAGGGGCATGGTCCGGCCTGGCAGATAAATTTCTTCAAGGCGTTTGGCAATGGAGATAACTGGAGTTGTGAGCCCAATGTCATCAAGGGTGGATAGTGCACTATTAAGTTGCCCTTTTCCACCATCAATGATGATAAGATGAGGAAAAGATTTTTTTTCTCGAAGCAGACGGGTATACCTCCGACGGACGACTTCAGCAATTGCCTTTGTATCATCAATGCCTTCCACACTGCGAATACGGAACCGTCGGTAATTGTTTTTATCTGGTTTTCCATTTCTGAATTGCACCATGGATCCTACCATACTTGTCCCGGAGAGATGAGAGATATCAAAGCATTCGATGACCACTGGTTGTTCATGTAGACGCAGGCGTTGCTGTAATGCTGCTATTTTTTTGGTTGCCGCAAAAAAAGTGATATCAATGTTTTTTTTCACTAATCGAAGTAATTGTTTTTTTTCCCCTCGTTGAGGAATGGTTATTCTAACAGTGCTGCCCCGTTGCTTACTAAGAAAATCAGTGAGACTTTCTGATATAGATTCAGGGAGGATGAGTTCTTTGGGGATGGGATGATCGGTATAATATTGCAGGATGAATTCTTCCAGAAAACCTGGTTGATTTGAAAACACGAAATCATTTTTGTTGGTAAGGGTTCCCTTGTACACATTAAAGAGCATGAGGTAGATGTTGTCATCAACGGTGATGTAGTTGATGATGTCCTCATTATATTTTTTCTGCCGTTCCATGAGTTGTTTTTCCTGTAGATGTTGAAGAGCACTGAGTTGATTTCGTCGACGAAGAGCTTGTTCATACTGTTTTTGTTTGGAAAAATGATTCATTTCCTGGGTGAGTTGTTTTGTTGCTCTGTTAATGTTTCCTTTAAGGATCTGTTTGGCGGTTTCGATTTGTTCCTGGTATTCATCTTCACTGATGTTACCAATACAGGGGGCATCACAGAGATGGATATGATAACGCAGACAGGGTTTTTTCGGCATCCGCCGGCAGGTGCGCAGATGAAAGGTTTTTTTCAAGAATTGCAGGATGTAATCTCGTTCAGCTGCTGATACAAAGGGACCAAAATAGTGTCCTTTCTCTGTTTTTCTGCGGGCGATGACAATACGAGGATATGTTTCATCGGTAATCCGCAGATAAGAATAGCTTTTTGCATCTTTCAGGTTGATATTGTATTTTGGTTGATGTTTTTTAATAAGCGTGTTTTCTAAGAGGAATGCTTCTTCTTCAGTATCGGTAACAATGTAATCAACACCGTGGATGTGATTGATCATGTGCTGTGTTTTGGAATCAAGCTGCTGTTGTTTTTGATAGTTTTTCACTCGTTTCCGTAAATTCTTTGCTTTTCCAATATAAAGAATGGTTCCATGTTGATCCTGGAACAGATAGCATCCTGGTTTGTTTGGAAGATGAGTTATGGGGAACATGTTTCCTTTGTTTTTGGTAAGATATTGTTTAATTCCATCCCGGTGTAACTGTTTTTTTCTCTTGCGACCTGTTCTGGGGTACCAGTGGCAACGATTGTTCCACCGTCTTCTCCTCCTTCAGGTCCGAGATCAATGATATGATCAGCGTTTTTAACAACTTCAAGGTTGTGTTCAATGACGACGACGGTGTTTCCTTTATCTACTAAGGTGTTGAGCACCGTGATGAGTTTTTTGACATCATGAAAATGAAGGCCCGTGGTTGGTTCATCAAGAAGATACAAGGTGTTTCCTCTGTTTTGTTTAGAGAGCTCCCGGGTCAGTTTGATTCGCTGGGCTTCTCCACCAGAAAGAGTCGTGGAGCTTTGTCCTAGGGTGATGTAGCCCAGTCCCACATCTGAAAGGGTTTGCAGTTTCCGTTTGATACTGGGAATGTTTGTAAAGAAATCAAGTGCTTCTTCCACGGTCATATCCAGGACATCAGCAATATTTTTTTGTTTGTAGGTGACCTCAAGTGTTTCTTTGTTGTATCGTTTTCCTTTACATTCTTCGCATTCAACGTAGACATCAGGTAAGAAATTCATTTCGATTTTAAGCAGGCCATCTCCCCGGCAGGCCTCACAACGTCCACCTTTTACATTAAAGGAAAATCTTCCTGGTTTGTATCCTCGTTTTTTTGCTTCTGGTGTTTGTGCAAAGAGTGATCTGATTTTATCAAACACCTTGGTATATGTGGCTGGGTTACTCCGAGGTGTTTTGCCAATGGGGCTTTGATCGATAACGACCACATTCCGTAGTCTTTCATCACTTATAATGGCATCATGTTTCCCAGGGTTCACTCGAGCATTATGTAGTTGTTTCCGCAGTCCGGTATATAAAATATTATAAATAAGAGTTGATTTTCCACTTCCTGAAACTCCAGTTATCAGCGTTAAGGTGGATAATGGAATGTCAACATCGATGTTTTTTAGATTATGTTCCTGGCAGCCGAGAAGATGGATGTATTTATTTGCACTTCTTCGTTTTGCGGGTATATCAATACAGAGTTCTCCTGAGAGATATTTACCGGTGAGTGATTGTGGATGTTGTTTGATTTCAATTGGTGTTCCCTCTGCAACGAGTTTTCCACCATGAACTCCTGCTCCGGGTCCCATGTCGATTACATGATCGGCGTTTTGAATGGTTTCTTCATCATGTTCGACGACGATAAGGGTGTTTCCTAGGTCTCTGAGATTATGAAGGGTATCAATGAGTTTTTTGTTATCTCGTTGATGAAGCCCAATGGATGGTTCATCGAGGATATAGATAACTCCCATGAGATTTGATCCGATCTGAGTGGCAAGCCGAATGCGTTGAGCTTCTCCACCAGAGAGGGTGCCAGCGCTCCGTGATAAAGTTAAATAGTTCAGTCCGACACGGTCTAGAAAATCCAGTCGTTCCCGTATTTCTTTCAGGATTTGCCAGGCGATTTCTCGTTTTTTCTCAGGAAGAACTAACGTTTTGAAGAACGTTATTTCATCTCGTATGCTCATATCAGTTACTTCTGCGATGGATTTATTATTGATTTTCACCGCCAGTGCTTTGGGGTTTAATCGTTTTCCATCACAACTTGGGCAGGGGTAGACCCGCATGAATTTTTCTAGATCTCTTCTTCGGTAATCTGATTCGGTTTGTTTGTATAATCGATCTGATTGAGGGATTAATCCCTCCCATTGTCTGGTACCTGACCAGCGTGTTTTTCCTCGACGCATGGAGAGATTGAAGTTAATTCGATCTGATGAACCATACAACAACGCATCATATTGCTGATCGGTAAGATTCTGAATAGGGCTGAATATATCAAAACCAAAATGGTGTGCCACGGCTCCTAAATATTTAATCCGCCATCGATCTCTAACGCCTTTGTAAAGTTTGATAGCACCATCAGCGATGGATTTTGTTTTATCTGGGATGATAAGGTCTGGGTCAAATTCCATGTTGATGCCTAGTCCATGGCAGGTTTCACAGGCGCCAAAGGGACTGTTAAAGGAAAACATTCGCGGTTGCAGTTCTTCAAAGGCCAGGCCACAGACGGGACAGGCCATTTTTGATGAAAACAGGTGTTCGTTTTTTTCTCTGTCAAGGACCAGGAGTAGTCCATTTGTTTTTTCTAGTGTTTGTTCACAGGCTTCAGTGAGCCGTGACATATCATCCCGAGGGTTTAATCGGTCGATGACGATTTCGATGTCATGTTTTTTGTATCGTTCTAAGGTGATGGTTTCATCGGTTCGATAAATTGCTTTATCCACTCGGACGCGGAGGTATCCTTCTTTAAAGAGATCTTTGATGAGTTGTTCATAGGTGCCTTTTTTTTGCCGGATGATAGGGGCAAGAATAGTAATCATGTCTGTGTATTCTTTGGCAATGGTTTCAGCGATTTGTTCAGGTGTTTGCGATTCGATTTTCTTCTGATGAACCGGGCAGTGTGGCGTTCCCACGCGGGCGAAAAGCAGGCGGAGGTAATCATAGATTTCTGTGATGGTACCAACTGTACTTCTTGGGTTTTTACTCGTGGTTTTTTGTTCGATACTGATTGCGGGTGAGAGTCCTTCGATGAAATCCACATCGGGTTTGCTCATTAATCCAAGAAATTGTCTTGCATATGATGAAAGGGATTCAACGTATCGTCGTTGACCTTCTGCATAGATGGTGTCAAAAGCGAGCGTTGATTTTCCACTTCCAGAAAGGCCGGTGATAACGATAAACTGATCTCTAGGGATTTTTACAGTAATGTTTTTGAGGTTGTGTTCTCTGGCTCCTTTGATAAGAATATCTTTCACAGTAGTCCCCCATTATTTTGATAACCATGGTCAAATAAAGGATTTGGAGGTTTTTTAGATGAACAAGGTATATTCAAATGTTTTCATTAAAAATGAGGGTGATGGTTGATGAAAGTATTCATCCTGCATTAATCTCAACATAAGGATTATGCTTTATTCATCATGTGTACAGGTCCAAAGACCTCGATTGTTTTCAATGGCGGTTTGTTGCATGTCTACATATTCTGTTTCATGGCTGCAGTCGCCTTCGGTGTATGCTCGGGCATAACCATGTTGTAAAAGAAGGATGTTTACATCGGTTCCATTTGGTAAATAAACATAGGCTAACCATCGGTCATAAACGTCTTTGAATCCTGAGTTTTGATCAAATTCAATGTTGATTTGTTTTTGGTTGATAAGTTCTTCAATATAGCTTGTTGCTTTGTTTCCATAGAATGCAAGGCAGCTACGATTAGTGATGTTTCCATATTCATTTTGTTGATTGGCTTGAGCTGTTTTTTCTGGGCAATCGATACCAAGAAATCGAATGGTTGAAATGGTATCATTGGGAAGGATAACATTGATGGTGTCTCCATCGATGACACTTGTAACAAAAACGGTGTATTGTTCATTATATTGTGGTGTCCATTCCTGTTGTTGTTCACAGCCAGCTATGCAAAGAACAGCAATTAGAATTGTAATTATTGTAATATAATGAACCTTTCTTTTTTTCTTCATGTATTTCTTCATTTTTCACCCTATGATTCTCTGTTATGCTTCGGTGTTATTATGTGTTTCTTTGTGTGATTTAATGATGAGATTGTTTTTAATGCTTGCTTTTTTTTGAAAAAAATGGCAAGAGTTTTTATAATACCATGCTCATGTGTTTCAGGTTACCATCGTTGGAGGGAAAGATGTTGAGGGAAGAATATCACAATTGTTGGGAATTTCATCAGTGCCCTGAAGAAAAACGGAAGGATTGCTATGTATACAATGCTCACTTAGGTAGAACCTGTTGGCAGTTTGTTGGATATGCTCATCTTGCTGAATTTGCCCTTGATACATATGAATCCTGTGAGAATTGTCCATGGAAGGAGTACTGTATTGATCAGAAAATAAGAACTGTTGAATCCTCTAATCTACAGACCACCAAGGATTGATTTCACTGTTAATCTGAAGCAGGAACAAAATGTTTTTGAGCAGAAGCGTTTTATCTTTTTTTTATGAGTTCTATTCAACGGATAGCGGTGCTCACCAGGGATTGTGCAGGGGTAAATGCTGCGATTCGATCAGTGGTACGCACCGCTGTTGATGAGCAGATGTCTGTTTTTGGTGTGATGAAAGGCTATGAAGGATTAATTGATGGATCCTTTATCTCGTTGGATCGTCGATCGGTTTCAGGGATTTTGAATCAGGGTGGAACCATGTTAAAAACAGCGCGATCTAAACGATTTTACACTGATGAAGGTCAGCAACAAGCAATTGATCAATTACATGATCATAAGATTGATGCAGTTATTGTGATTGGTGGAAATGGATCACTTTCTGGAGCGTTTGCGTTGGCATCAAAAAGTGATATCGCGGTCATGGGTATTCCGGCAACGATTGATAATGATGTTCCTGGTGTTTCTCTTTCCCTCGGGTCTGATACCGCGCTGAATGTAGCGATGGATGCTGTTGATAAAATTAGGGATACCGCAACGAGTTTGGAACGTATTTTTGTTGTTGAGGTAATGGGTCGAAAGAGTGGATATATTGCGTTAAAGGTAGCTTTAGCTGGTGGATGCGAGGAAGTGTTACTTCCTGAGCAATCGTTTTCCGTTGAACGGATGAGTGATGAGATCCTAAAAGGTTCAAAGGAGGGGAAACAAAGCTGGATTATTGTAGTTGCTGAGGGTGCAGCGAAAGCTGATGAAATAGCTGATCAGATCACGGCGAAAACTGGTCTTGAAACCCGGGTGACGGTTCTTGGTCATATTCAACGTGGTGGCAGACCAACTGCAGTAGATCGTGTCCTCGCTGCTCGATTAGGTCATCATACGGTTTCTCTTCTTGCAAGGGGAGTGAAAAACAAGATAGTTCATGCTAATGATGGAAAATTAGACTTTTTTTCATTGGATAGAATCAGTGAATCAAAATCATTACCGGTCTCTGAAGAATATAAACTAGTGAAAACCTTGTTGTGATTTTGTCCTCTTGGGCTATTGAAGGTATCAGAAATTCAAAATAGGTAAAGGATATTCAGGTGATCTTGTATGGATTTCATTTCCGTTCTCATGGAATTAGTAAATGATCCAGTTGCTTATGGCATTGTGTTTTTTTTGTATGCTGTTGCTGCAGCGGTGTTTTTGCCGATTCCTGTTGAGATTGGATTGTTCAATACTACTGTTCATCCAGTATTACTTGTGGTTGTTCTTGCTGCGGGAAAAGCAGTTGGTTCATTTATCGTGTATTATATTGGTATTGGGGTGAGAAAGACCATTAAGAAATGGTCTGATGGTACTCCGTTAACCAAAAAAATTGTGGATGCTTGTGAACGCTTTGTTTTAAAATATGGATATGTGGGATTGTTTATTATTATGAGTATTCCTCTGATGATTGATTCGGCAACATTGTATTTGTTTAGTTTGCTGAATACCAAGGGGGATGGTGGCCGGGCTTTAGAGATGCCTCGGTTTGTGTTAATTAATTTTTTTGCTGGGATCTTAAGAGGCTCCATTGTGTTAGCAGTGTTCTATTTCATTGGGATCAAATTATTATAAACAAAAACAGCCCTGAGCAGATATTGGAGTTTCCAACAGGAGAAATTTTAATCGAAACATTTGTGTTTTTTGCTTGTTTCGGGTTTTTGTTCATCTCTTTAAACTTTTTTTTCTTTTTCTGTTTTTCAAACTTTTTTTGTTTAGTTCTTTTGAGCAATTGTTTTTTTAGAGGTGTTATGAAAGATGACGTTATTTTCTTATTCTCGATTAAAATGTTTTCAGCAATGTCCTCGGAAATATAAGTTCAAGTATATTGATAAGATGAGAATGAAGCAGCGTGAGACGGTTGAATTGTTCCTTGGTAAACGAGTGCATGAAACTTTATGGAAATTGTATCGGGATGTGTGGAATCAGAGATACATTGGTCTTGATGAATTATTGGAGTTTCTTAATGATAGGTGGATGAGACATCGGATTGATTCAATTAGAATAGTAAAATCTGGATATGATGCTGTTGATTATTTGAGTTTGGCTGAAACCTGTATCACTGAATATTATCAACGGTATAAACCATTTAGTCATGAACGAACGCTCGGTCTTGAAAAACGTATTATAGTGCCGTTGAATGATTCTTATCATTACAGGTTATGTGGGTATATTGATCGAGTGGCAAAAACTGATGATGGATGGTATCATATTCACGAATATAAGACATCATCTTATTTGCCTAACTGGGAAGAGTTGAAGTATAATTGGCAAGCCTTATTGTATGCGTTTCTTTTGAAACAACGATATTCCTATATTGGAAGGATAAAAATCGTTTGGCATTATTTGAAATTTAACAAAGAATTTTGGATGATACCTTCGGATGAAGAAATCAATACTGTTAATGAGAAGATCACATTGTTAATTGATACAATTAATCGTACTTCTCACTTTCTTCCTCATCGATCTAGATTATGTTCCTGGTGTGAATTTGAAAAGGTGTGTAATTCTTAAAACAAAAAATATTTTTTTTGTCTTTGTTAGATTTTTGATAATTTTAGATTTTCATTTGTCATGAGGAAATGAATTCTTTCGTGTTTGATACCGATTTTATTACATATCATTGGAATCCTAATTTTATTGCCACTTTGAAGTTCACCTGTAATTACATAGACTTCTGAAAAATGATTTTGAAGGTATTTTGCATAGGCTATAATCCAAGGATCTGCTTTTGTTAACATACTTTCAAAACCAACGACTGAAGACCGTGGGATCTTATTTACAATATCTTTCATTTCATCAAGGACATCTGGGATTTTTTCATTTGAAATGATTTTCTGTTTCAAAAAAACATTTTTCAAGTAATCATCCTTAATTTCGTTTTTCACTGCTTTGATTATGTGTAATTTTTTGTTGATATTTAGTTGATGTATTAAATCCCAGAATGGTTTCACATTTTCTGGTGGATAAAAGAATTTAGCGGTGATTAATGATGAGGTATCGATTACGTATATCGTCAAGAATCGACAACCTCCATTAGTAAACCAATTTTATCAATATCTTTGATTTTTAGATAATCATAGGTTTCTTTAATTGATATATTGCCGCTAACATAATTATCGTTTACAAGGGAAATAAATGAGGGACTAAGCCGGTTTCGCAAGGTGTAATAATAATTTCCGCCTCCCTTCCCTGAAGCCTGTGTTTTTTTATATGGATATGAGCTGCAGTAGTCAAAGTATTCATATAACGAGATCTTGTTTAGAAGATAGAATCGATAGACAAATGCTCTTTTACTGATTTTATATTTTTTAGAAAGATATGATAAGTAATCTAAGTTGAAAATGTTTTCTTTGCTGACCTTGTCGAATCCTTCTTTTTTTTCATCTTCTTTTTTGACCATAAATGAATATGCAAATGAATTGCACCATTTTTCGATTTTAAGGTCTGCTTTATTGATCGTAAATTCATTATCTATCATTTCATCATTGAGTAAATAATGAGCGAATTCGTGGAGAAGACTAAAGATTTCAGCATTTTTATCATCGGTTGAATTTATTAGAATTAATGCAGGGTATTTATTGTCTAAAAAAATCGTTCCTCTTATTGTATCCTCAATTGGAGACTTAAAAACAAATATGTTATATTTTTCAATTTTTTGTCTTATAAATTGAAAAATGTGACGTGAATCAAGGTTTTGATAGTCTAGTGTATCTATTTTTAATTTTTTTCTGTATTTATGAGCTATTTTTCTCGGATCTTCTTTTATGGTGTGAATTGGTAAAATTCTTTTATATGTTTTATCTTGTTGATCTAGAAGATATTTAATTTCTTTTCTTAATTGATGATAATTTCTAAGATCTATCTCTGTTTCAGGAGAAAAGGTTACCTCCTTATGTTTTCGTCTAAATTTAGGCAGAAAAGTATCTTTTGGGACTTCATCCAATAAGTAAAATGGTATTCCTCTTTTTATGAAGTTGTCTATTTTGATTAAATCACTATAGGTAGGTTTTTTCTTTCCTTTTGTTAATGATTTTAAATAATCGTAGGTGAAATATTTAACCTTGAATCGTTTTTTGATTAAATCCGATAGATTTTTCGGGGAGTATCCAGATGTTTTAATTGCATATTGCAATGCATCATTGTTTATATTAACAGAAAATGATCTAGGCATTGTTTTTCTTGATTTCATTGAACCTATTTCAATCTTTCGTAGAAATAAATTTAAAAATTTTTAAAACGCTCTTTTGTCTTAGAAATGTGTGAAGTAACTTATAGTTTCTACTCTTTTTCACAAGTAAAATGATCTAAAGGAAGGGAGCTGGTTAAAATTGAATACGATAATTGGATACCAATTAACGTGATTCGTTAATTAGTTTTACACATTCCCCAAGAAATTGTTTTTGCTCAGAACTAATTTTACCATCATTGATCTCTTGGTAGAATTTTCGAGCAGCTTTTCCCTTCAAAACTGGGGTGGGTCTTAGTTTTTGAGTCATAATTTGTTTTCCTAAATCATTATATGTTGGTTTTAACCTTTCATCTTTTTATTATATGCATCAAGAACGAAGGTATGTAAATATTATCCTTTTTTTAAGATTTTTTCTATATGAATAATTTGGTTTATAATTTTCCTGTTATTCTGTCAACTCAATGGATTTTTTAATAGTCACATTTTCATTCATCGCATCTTTAATAAACAGTATAGACATTTATTAAAGTTTGATATGAGATGACTCGTGCATATCAAGTATTGACTGGTTCAGTGGTGTATGCTGCAGTGTTTAATGCTTTGATTGTCGGGTTTTATAGTCTGTTTTCGCTGAGTATGCCGGGGATGACTCAGTTTTTTAATATTGATTACTTTTTTCTCATTGGTGGATTAGTTTTAGTTTCTGTGTTTTCTTATCTACTTGTATCTGTTGGTTCTGATGAAACCAGTGCAAGGTGTTCATCGGTTACTGGATATGTTATTATTGGTTTTTGTTTGTTTCCGAGTTTGTTTTTATTAATTATGTTTTACTTGGTTCCTCTTATTCTTAGACGATTTTCTCCGTTTCCCTCAGGTAATCTTGTTTGTTTTTTGTTTCCTTTGGTTTTAATCAGTATCGGACTCCTTATTGCTATCCGTTCGTTTAAGGCGTTGAAACAGTGTGGTAAGCCGGTTATTGATCATAGGTACAAGTTAAAAAAATGGGGGCTTTTTGTTGGTGTTGTCTTTTTTGTTATTGGTATTGTGATGACTGGTGTGACCCTTTCTTTTGGTATGATTGGTAAAACGAAAATGAGTTATGAGATACGTCTCACTACCACAGAGCCTACTATTTTTTATATTCCAATACCAGTTGATTCTCAAACTGAGAACTACTTATCGTTCATTAATATGTTGTCAATTGGTTCTGGAAATGCTTCATGGAATATCACTGAAACAAGTCATGGTATTGCTTTAGAGGTTCAAACAAATAGTAGTTGTTATTTCATTGCTCAGAACCCTGTTGATTTGATGGGTAGAACGCAATGGAATAACTTATGTGAATCGTCAAGGCTGAGTTTGAAAGAAAATTTGGGAGATGATTATGGGTATTCAGTTATGATGTTTTCTTCTGTGAATAATACCACTGTTGATATTAGTTTTTCATTAGATAGTGGTCTTGGAAGCTGGTTAGATCATGAAACTGGTGATACGTTGTTAACGAATGGGTGGCAACTAATTGAGGTAGACAAAAGTCGGATTACGATTTAATTTCTTGATGAGCTGAAAACGTTCTAAATATCTAATTATTTTTTAAGGATTTGTTCTCCTTTTTGTGATATGTGTACGGTTTTACTTCGTCCTTGTTTTCTTCTGAGGATTAATCCTTTTTGTTCGAGTTCACTTAATCGTTTTTTAATGGTGGGATAGGAGAGTTCGAGTTGTTGTTTTATTTTTTTCAGGGTTACAAGTGATCCTTTGTTTTTCTGTTGTTGGATGAATTCGAGAACCGTGTGGAGTTCTTCGGTGAGTACCATGCTGTTGCTGTGGTTGTGTGGTAGTTCGGTTACCACTTGTTTGAGGAGTGCTTGTTGTTGATTGTTGAGAATACTGGGATTGTATGTGATGAAGAATCGGTTGTTGGTGTCATTGATGAGATCAGTAATGTAGTACATGGTTTTCATAAAT
>JAWOBC010000184.1:0-3058 GCA_046498165.1 Thermoplasmatota archaeon | reverse complement strand
CAAACAGTATCAGTTATCGATGTAACTATTTCAAAGGAGAAGTATCATTTTATTAAACAAACAAATCAAGATTTTTTTCAACATCATAAATCTGTATTAGAACATCGGAAGAAGAATGGATGTATCTTTGATTGCCATGGTGATCTACATTCAGGAAATATTGTGATCGATGAAGATGATGTCTGTATTTTTGATTGTATTGAATTTAATAAACGCTTTCGATATATTGATGTTGCATCAGATATTGGTTTTTTAGCCATGGATTTGGATGTTAATAATCATCCATTTCTTTCAAGTCATCTTATTCTGGAATATGTGGGGAAAAGTCATGATATCAGTTTGTTTGATGTGTTGAATTTTTATAAATCCTATCGAGCCTATGTCCGAGGAAAAGTAATTGGTTTTCAGCTTGCTGATGAACAAATCCCTCATGAGAAACGACAGGAAATTATTACTACTGCCAAACAATATTTTGCATTAGCTGAGTATTACACAAGATTATTTCATCTTCAATATACGAAAGATCAACCAGTGTTGTTTCTGATCAGTGGGTTAACAGGAACAGGGAAATCAACGTTGGCATCAAAACTTACTGTGGATTATCATGCCACTTCATTAAACACGGATATTATTCGGAAAGATCTTGCCGGTATTAACCGTTTTGAACGGCATCATGATGAACCAGACACCGGCTTATATGCTCCAGAACGAGTGAAAGCAACCTATGAAAAACTCCTGGAACGAGCTGATGAGTTGTTACAACAACATGATTCAGTTGTTCTTGATGCAACGTTTCAAAAACGATGTTACCGTGAACAAGCAGAAAAACTTGCAGAGGAAAACAATGCTTTTTTTGTCCCCATTGAATGTATCTGCCCTGAAGATATCGCGGCTCAATGGTTACAGGAACGATTAAAAAAGAAAACAGTTTCAGATGGTCGATGGGAGATTTATCAACAACAGAAAAAAACCTTTGAATCATTTAATGAATCGGAGGATCATATCATTATTGATATGGCAAATGATGATTATGAGTATCGATTACAAAAATTTGAAGAGATTTTATCATGGATGTATCATGGAGAGAAATCATGAACATTCCCGGGTATTCTCTTGTCGTTAACGATGTGCTAAAAAAGATAAAGAAACATAAGTGGGAACGTATCCTTCTTCAAATCCCAGAGGGAATAAAACATAAAGCATTTGAGATTTCAGATTATATTGAACAACAAACCGGGGCGGACTGTTTTATCCATGTTGATCCCTGTTATGGATCCTGTGATCTGATTCCTTCTGATTATGTAACATCATTAATGGTGGATGCAGTCATTCAGCTAGGTCATCTTCCTATCCCCTCAGTATCAGAGAAGAAGACGATTCCCTATTTTTTTGTCAATGTCTTATCCAATCAACAGGTCCTTGAAATCGTGAACAAAGCACTCACAGATATTGAAGGAAAAAACATTGGCATTGTTACCACGGCACAACATATTCATCTATTAGATGATATTATCTCAGTAGTAAAAGAACATGGTTTTGACCCAGTTGTTTCTGAGGGTGATAACCGTATTTTTACAAAGGGTCAGATTCTTGGATGTAATTTTTCTGTGGGAAGAACATCAAAAGATCTTGTTGATTCCTTTTTGTTTGTAGGAAGTGGATTATTTCATCCCTTAGGGCTTCTTCTCTCCGTGAAAAAGCCAGTTGTGGTTGCTGATCCTTATGCTCAGCAGGTGAAAAAAGAGGAATTACTAGATTTAAAAGATACCATTCTTCGGCAACGATATGGTGCTATTGCTCATGCGCAAAGTGCTCAATCATTTGGGATATTAATTGGTCTGAAACCAGGTCAGATGAGAAGAGAATTAGCGGAAAACATTCATAGGATGCTTCTAAAAAAAAATAAACAGGCTCATTTGTTAACCGTTACTCATATGAATCCGTCTTATCTTGAAAGTTTTTTATCTATTGATTGTTTTGTTTCAACATTGTGCCCACGGGTTGCTATTGATGATTATGTGCAATATAAAACACCCATTATTACCCCTGTTGAATTAGAGATTGTATTGGGAAAACGATCCTGGGATGAGTATGTTTTTGATGAAATCATTGCTTGAACAAAAAAAATGGAGTGGGCGAGGCCAGATTCGAACTGGCGACCTCCCGGTTATCAGCCGGGTGCTCCAACCAAGCTAAGCTACACGCCCCTATGCCATCCACGTAACACACTTTTCCTATAAAAACTTAAGTTCAACGATGATCATTTTCGTTGAAAAGGTTTTTATGAGCGATTTCATTCCTGCTTTAAAAAAGGTGTTAAACAATGGCTAAAACTACTGCAAAAACAACTGTTACGACATCAGAGGCATTACTTCCTGCTGAACCGGCGGCTCTTGGACTCATTGGTTTAGCTGTTGCAGCCTTTGTTATTGGATCCGGTTACCTTGGTTTGACTTCAGGTACTGATAAATTATTGATGATTCCATGGATATTGTTTTTTGGAGCAAGTGCTCAGTTAGTGGCTGGAATAATGGAATTTAAACGAAATAATATCTTTGGTGCTACCGTATTTACAACGTATGCAATGACCATGTATGCAATTGCATTTACCCTGTTGTTTACTATCTTTGGTGGGGTGACCTTTGATATTGCTCATTATGCATTTGGTCTTATGGCGATTCTCATGTTTAGTCTCATTGCTACGCTTGCTTCTCTGATGACAAATAAAGTACTACTTAGTATTCTTATTGTTGTTGATATCGCTGTTGTTGGTTTAATTTTTCATTATCTTACTGGTGCGTCCTCAATAGTTGGTGGTATCTTTTTACTGGCAACATCGGTGTTATCTTTTTATGCTGCAGCATCCGTTCTTATCAACACCATGGCAGGGAAAACTATTTTTCCATTAGGTGGAGCAATATGGAAACCATAAACTATTTCAAATGATATTTTTTTCCCTTTTTTTAATTATTCTTTTTAATCATGGGCCCGTGGGGTAGCTTGGTATCCTTCTACCTCGGGGAGGTAGTAACCCGAGTTCAAATCTCGGCGGGCCCAT
>JAWOBC010000085.1:0-4497 GCA_046498165.1 Thermoplasmatota archaeon | reverse complement strand
TAGGTTTTATCTTCAATGATGATTTCTTTTTGGTTCTTAAAGATGGTTTCTGTTTGTTTTTTTATTTTTTCTAGGATTGTTTTGATGGTGGATGCCTGTTTCCAAAAATATGTTTCTCCATTTTCCCATTCGATCTCGATGCCGTGTAACCCCGCAATGGATAATCCTTTCTGGGGAAGAAATTGTTTTATTTCTTGCAGGGGTCTTCCAGTGATGACAAAAACGGTGTAGGATGGATGCGTTATCAATTGATGTAATACAGTTATTACTTCCGATGGTGTTTTCACATCTTGTGGTCGTTGTTGAAAAGAAACAAGGGTTCCATCATAATCCAGCAATAAAAAAATGTGTTTGGCCTGTGCTATGCGGTTTACTATGTAATGGGTATGATCAAATAAGTATTTAGTCATAGCTTTTTTCCCATTCATCCATGAAATTTGATAGCCACCATTGTGCACTATGTTTTTTGACTCGATCTTTCATGGTTTTCAGGCGTTGTGTTTTCTCATCAGCAGGCATTTCCACCGCGGTTTTGATTGCGCCAGCGGTTTCCTCTAAATCATAGGGGTTAACCATGAGTGCCCCATCTAATTCTTCTGATGCTCCGGCAAATTCACTGAGAATAAGTACGCCATCATCATCTTTTGCTGCGGTGAATTCTTTTGCGATAAGATTCATACCATCCCGGATGGGGGTGAGAAGCCCTATGTCAGCGGCTTTATAGTAGGCAAGTAGGGATTGTTGTGGGATTCTTCGATAAAAATAAACGATGGGTGTCCAGTCTTCTCTTCCAAATCGACTGTTGATATCTCCTACTGCTTCATCGATTTCTTTTTTCATTTCACAGTATTCTTCGATGTTATCCCGACTTGGTGTAGCGATTTGAACAAGGACTACTTTTTTTCTGAAATCTGGGTTTTGATCAAGGAAGTATTCATATGCTTTGATTCGATCCAGGATTCCTTTGGTGTAATCTAATCGGTCAATACCTAAAATCAGTTTTTTGTCCTTATGCATCTTTCGTATTTTTGTTGATTCCTTGATGACTCCTTCTGTTTGAGCAAGATCATAGTAATCCTTGTAGGAGATACCAAGTGGAAAATGTTTCACCAGTGTGGTATTGGTTACTGATTTGACCTGTTTCTTTTGTTTATCAATATGGATTTCAGATTTTTTATTGGAACAATCCATGAAGTTAAGGACATAGGATTTGGTATGAAAGCCGAGGAGATCACAGTGTAAAAGACCATCCAGAAAAGCAGATCGTTGCGGCAGTGATCCAAAGACTTCCCATGGGGGCCAGGGGATATGCCAAAAAAAGGCGATTTTTGCATCAGGTTGTTTTTCTTTGATGAACTGTGGGACTAAAGCGAGATGATAATCATGAATCCATATCCAATCATTTTTTGTCTGTATTTCTTCTAATACCGCATGGGCGAATTTTTTGTTTACTTTACAGTATGATTTCCAGTAATCATCATCTAAATTGATTTTTTCTACAAAAAGATGAAACAAGGGCCAGAGTACTCGGTTTGAAAAACCCTTGTAGTAATTGGTTATTTCTCCTTTGCTTAGTTTGATTCTTCTCAAGGTGTATTTTGGTTTTTCTGGGACTAAGACTTTGTTTTCAGTATCGCAAACATCAAAATCTGCTGAGCCACTTCCCCAGGCAATCCAAAGTCCTTTGGTTTCTTGCATCAATGGATCAAGAGCTGAAATTACCCCACCCGATGATTTCTTTAGAACAATGCCTTTCTTGGTTCTGTTATGTTCATATGGCTCCCTATTAGAAACCATTATTAATCGTTTTTTTTGGATGTTTTTCTCCCCATGTTTTCCCATTTTTGATATGGTCTATTCATTAATAATCTTTAGCATGTCTGCCCTGTTATACTTTTCGAAAAATAAAAAAATCATCTCTGGGATAGTTCTTTTTAAATAAAAGATTTATTAAACTCTGTATTTTTTATGGTGCTGTGCATCAAAAATACTGGTATTTGATTATTTCCAATATGCTGTTAAAAGCAATTCTTTTTTTTCTTTTCCTATTTCATGTTCTAAAAGAGGACTGGCTATGGTCATTGTTTATCCTGATAATGCTCTTGATTTCTTTTATTCCTACATTACTTAGAAGGTTTGCTCGTATTGATTTACCATTATTATTGGATTTTTTTGTTGCCTTAGCCTTGATTTTTCATGTGGGTAATGGATTACTAGATGGGTCGGCGTTTATTGATGTGTACAACAAATTTACTCATTTTTTTTCAGCGATTGTGGTAGCGTTTATTTCATTACTTGTTTTATATGTTGTTCATGAGTTTGAAGGTGACATTGTTAATAATACAAAAAAAGTGTTATTTGATATAATTATTATCACTATTGCGCTGGGTGTGATTTGGGAGCTTTTGGAATGGGGAACGGATATGTTGTTTCATTTGTCTTCTCAGGTAAGTTTGGATGATACCATGCTTGATTTAGTTGCTGATACATTGGGTGGAATCGTTATGGCATTCATTGGTTTTTTGCTTATTAAAAGAGGAGTGTTGCATCCCATTGCCCGAGATATTAAAAAGCAGATTGAGAAACATTTATAGGAAAAAGATTTGGATTGAAACAGATGAGGAAAAACGTTCTTCATAGTATTGGTATTGTTCTTTCATTTTCATTGAAAATGTTAATGGTTGGTTTACTTATTATTTCTATTTTTAATGCTCAGTTGGCCTGGGTTTTTGGTTGTAGTTTTGCTCTTTTTTTAAGTTTGATTCCTACTATTCTTAAAAATAATTATGAGATTCATCTTCCTCTTATTCTTGATATTTTGATCACCCTTGCTTTGTTTCTTCATATTGGTGGGGTTTTATTGCATGCCTATTCAGCTATCCCTCATTATGATACGTTGACTCATTTTGTTTCTTCATTTATTATTGCTTTTTTGTCCTTTGTATCGATTTATATTCTTGATGAATTCTGGGATGGGTTAAGGATGGATAAGTATGCTATCGCGTTTAATGTTGTGATTTTAACGGTTGCATTGGGAGTTATTTGGGAATTAGCAGAATGGTCTTCTGATCTGTTGTTTGGTACTTATGAACAATGGGGCTATAATGATACCATCAAAGATTTGTTTGTGGATATGATCGCTGGTTTGGTAATGGCAGTTATTGGGTTATTGTTGATGAAACAGGGTACTTTTCGCACCCTGACTGATGATTTAGGAAAAGGAATTAGCAACCGGTTATTTAAGAGGGAGAAGAGATGAAAAAAACAAAAACGGGAAATAAAAACACCAATCTGTTATTTTCTTTTTTCTTTCGTATCATTCTTTTTTCTTCAATGGTGCTTGCGGTATACAAACAGGATTACGTTTGGGTGTTTGGTTCCTTTATTGGATTATGTATTAGTTTTTTACCAGCTCTTATCAAAAAAGATAGAAAGATGACACTGCCATGGATCTTTGATTTTCTTATTGCTTTGGTATCAATCCTTCATATCGGTGGAAGGCTACTTGATTATTACATCATGATACCTGGGTATCAGCTCTTCACCCGTTTTTTTATCTCGGCATTAGTAGCATTTCTTAGTTTAGCCATTATTTACATTTTAGATGAACATTGGGATGGGTTGATAATGGATAGGTATGCGATGGCTTTTGTGACGGTGGTTTTTACCATGGCTATGGGAGTTTTTCTAGAGTTTATTAAATGGATTGATAGTTCAGGGGGCTATTATGTAAGATCAAATCAGGTGTTGATGATGAATTTAACAGCGGATACTGTTGCTGGTATTCTTATTGCTGTCATTGGTGTCAATCTCATAAAAAGGGGTACTTTTAGGGTAATGACAAATTCATTAGGCAATGAAATCGATGAAATGTTTATTCATCGTAAGCAAAAAAATACGGAAGATGGGGATTAACCAGTTTTTTCCTACTGCTTGATTAGTTCATGAAGATATGCTAAATAACATATCTTTTTATGGATTACAATATGTTTTAAGCCTCTTTTTGTTCAGAGATAGATGAATTTTTTAACTAATGTAGACAACTGTTTTTAACCAAAAAGAATAATTAGCTATATAGGATAAAATCAGTTCTCAATAAACCCCTATATTTCCACTGGAACCTATGATGTTTAACGATAAGAATAAAGAAAAAAAAGGGATGTTTTTACATTTACGTTTTAATGGAGTTATCATGGTTTTTTCTTTATTTCATGATGAACCCACCAAATAAGACCAAGGCCAATGGGAATACCAAAGATGATTACTACCCAGATGAGTGACCAGATACAGGAATAGACGAGATAGTTAAAGGTCCAGCTGGCAATTGGTGTATTCCAGTTTCCATCTAGATAAATCTTGATGATGAATGCGATGAAAATCAAAAAAGAAAAGCCACCGCTTTTATCAGATTTACTTGATTCCGATCCAAAGAGATGCTGGCGTTTGTATTCTTTTCTTTCTTCATCGGGTAATTGTTTCCACCAGAGAAAATAAATA
>JAWOBC010000114.1:0-3415 GCA_046498165.1 Thermoplasmatota archaeon | reverse complement strand
AATGGAACACATCTCTGTAAGGATCATTTCTTTTATTCCCTTGAAAAACGGGTGAAAAAAGAAATTAAAAAACAGGGTAAGACCGTTTCTCCCGCCCGTTTTGGTATCGCTGTTTCGGGAGGAAAGGATAGTCTTGTTGCGCTCCATCTGATGAAAAAAATATTTGGAAAAAGAAGAAAAGTAGAACTCATCGCAATCAGTGTTGATGAAGGAATACATGATTATAGAGAGAAAAGTATTGATCTTGCTCGGAAAAACAGTAAGAAATTAGATATCGATCATCATGTGATTACATTTCAAGAAGCAATCGGCATGAAACAAGATACAATCATCACGCAAAAAGATGATGCACTAGGAGCTTGTGGATATTGCGGCGTGTTTCGCCGTTTTTGTTTGAACAGCGTAGCAAAAGAACTCTCTCTTGATAAACTCGTCACGGGCCATAATTTAGATGATATAGCTCAATCCATATTGATGAATTTTGTCAATGCTGACACAGAGAAACTGGCTCGATTAGGACCTCATCTGAAAGTTCAACCTGGTTTAGTTCCTCGGATGATGCCATTACGAACGATTCCAGAGAAAGAAAACGCGTTATATGCGTTGTTGAAAGATATTGATTATCACCAAGGTGTCTGCCCCTATTCAACAGATGCATTCCGGGGAATCTATCGAGATATCATCTTTGATCTTGAGGATCGTAATCCCGGCACCCGGCATAGTATCTTGAAAAGTTATGATAACATCAAGGAATCATTGCTTCAACATTATCCTCCGATACCATTGCAACAATGCAAAGAATGTGGTGAGCCAACAACCAATGTATTATGCAAAAGTTGCATTCTTAAAAAACGGCTTGGTTTTTTGAAATAAGTCTATTTGATCCTTATCGTCAACAATCTCACTTGTTCTGATCAATTTAACAATTATTTGATCGGTTTTTTTATTGATTTTCTAATTCTTTGCAATATTTTAAACGACATTATTATAAAAATAAACTATTTTTAACATATTTGTTTAATTTAAAGGAAAATTATAAATAAAACCAAAAACAAAAATAGTATATTGAAAAAAAATCAATGGTAGGAGGTATTCATATTAAAAACAAAGAAAATATAGGATATGTACTTTGGAAACTAGAAACATTACATGATTTCTTTCCATGCTATGAACATCTCATCCAAGATACAAAACAAAAAAATATATCACATCATCAAGACTCTAAAAAAATAATAAATAGTGATAAATAAGGGAAATGAACTATAGCATATACGCTTTAAAAATTGAAATAAGCATAGCAATAAAGAAAAAGAAAAGAGTTAGAGAAACTCTTTTAACTGTTTCATATTAGGATTATTAACACCACAGCGTTTCACTGGGAAAATGTTTTCAACAAGTTTTGTTTCATCAATAAAATCCTTATAGATCTTCACCAGTTCACCATCAAATTTCTTCGCCGTTCGAAGATTCTTTGCTACGAAACAAATCATCCAATCAAACTCCCCATGAAGATAATAACTTGATCCAATGAAAATATCCAGGCTCTTTGCTTTCTTTTCAATATCCCGAGAAACAATTTTTTTAACCAATTCCTCAAGTGGCCTATTGGTCTTTTTAATCAACAGGATATATTCATGCATATCCAATTTCTCATAATCCGTAACTGCATGATATCCCCAAATGGTTTGGTTGTCCTCCAGATTCTTTACAATCCGGCGGACTTTTGGCCCTGAAAAACCACAGATCTCAGCTAATGAATCAATACTGTCCTTTGCTCGTGTTTGGAGTAAATCTACTACCTTTCTTTCATCTTTTTCGACTTGACGTCTACTTCTTTTCGCCATACAGCTACCTTCCAATTATACCCATTATCAACTAACCCTTAAAAATATTTTCCACACAAAAAAAACAAAACAACCTTAAAATATATTAAAAGAACGCTTTTAAAAGAAACAAAAAGTAACATAATCAGAAAAAATCTTCCTATTTTTAATCGGTAATACCGCATACCGCAATGAAAAACATTTTATGGTCACAAGCTCTGACCACTACGAACAAATGAACAGACTACCACTGAAATGCAAACCACTTGACAATCTTCTTGGGGGTGGTATCGAACAAAAGGCCATCACCGAATTTTTCGGAGAAGCTGGAACCGGGAAAACAAATATCTGCCTACAAGCAGCGAGAGAATGTGCACATCTTGGCAAAAAAGTCGCCTATGTCGACAGTGAAGGAGTTTCCCTCGAACGTCTTCATCAACTCTGCCAACATGATTGCTATGAAACAGAGAAAATCCTAGATAACATCCTTATTTTTTCACCAACAACCCAAAACGATCAAGAAAAAATGATAAAAAACTCTCTAAAAATCCAGGATGTACAACTCATCATCGTGGATACATTAAACCTTTTTTATCGACTGAATCTTGAGGAAAACAAGGAAAACACCATGCGATCATTCACGAGGCAGGTAGCAGCATTACAAAAAGCTGCACGAGAAAAAAATCTTTATGTTATCATTGTTGAACAAGTGTACACCGATAAAAACGGAGGAATTAAGCCATTCACCAATAGAGATGTGGAACATCTGGTAAAAACTATCATCAAACTCGAAAAAATCGATATTGGCAAACGATTAGCAACCATTGTTAAACATCGATCACAACCAGAAGGAAAAATTGCTCAATTCACCCTCACCCAACAGGGTGTTGCCTAACAAAAAAGGATGAAATGAAAACTACAACTCAATGGTTAAAAAACAGCCAATACATTTCTTCTCTATCTCAAGGATGTAAACAATGTGCACAGGGATCAAAACTCGTTCTTCTCATCACCGGTCTTTGTCCTGCTTCTTGTTTTTACTGCCCGCTCAGTTTTAAAAAAAAGGGAAATGATGTTATTTATGCTAATGAATGGAAACTTAAAAACGAAAATGATGCCGAAATAATCCTTAAAGAAGCAGCATTAATGAATGCACAAGGAGCAGGAATAACTGGTGGAGACCCTTTATCCGTATGGAAACGAACCATCCGCTACATCCATCTGTTAAAAAATCACTATGGGGAACACTTTCACATCCATTTGTATACCTCCGGATTAGTTCATCAAGAACACATTAGAGAGGTTATTGATGCGGGACTTGATGAAATCCGGTTTCATCCCCTGCCACAAACATGGATGAACATGCAAAAAAACCCGGTTAACAAAGCAATCACTGCTGCCGTCCAGACCAATGCAAAGATAGCAATAGAAATACCCGCTATTCCAGGAATGAAAAAAGAAATTATACACCTCATTAAGTGGGCAGAAAAACAACACATTGATTATATCAACCTCAATGAACTTGAGTTTTCAGAACAAAACGAAAACGCTCTTTACCAAAAAGGATTTACCACAAAAAACGATCTTTCAGC
>JAWOBC010000097.1:0-3081 GCA_046498165.1 Thermoplasmatota archaeon | reverse complement strand
CCAGTTACCATCAGTTATAACTCTGATGGCACCATTGAAAAAGTGATGATGAAACAAGCCTCATTACAACTGATTGATAAAAACATTTCATTTCCCCTTTTAGCTCAGGCATTAAAAATAGATACAGATATGATTCGAAAAGATCTACCACCACAAGCAGTTTCAACTGGATTATTTACGCTACCGGTCTGTGTGAAATCATATGAAACATTAAAAAACATGACACCTGATTTCAAATTAGTTGCCTCATTCTGTAAAAAAATAGGAGTGGGAAGTCTACATGTGTTCACTTTTGAAACACTTGAACCCACTTCACTTTATCATGCTCGAAATTTCGCTCCCCTCTATGGGATCAATGAAGATCCGGTGACCGGAACCGCAAATGGAGCAGTCTCAACATATCTTAAAAAACATGGGATCTTCGAAGAGGATGACGTTGTGGTGGAACAAGGAGATATCATTGATCATGCAGGAAGAGTGCATGTTCACATCCAAAACCAGGACATTTTTGTCGGTGGAACAGCCACTATTGTTAAAGAAAAAACCATATCAGTATAACAAAAATTAATATTTTCAAAGTTTAACTTGGTATGTGATCAACTTGTTTTGTTCATAACATTTGAATCTCAATATTGTTGTTATCCAGAGTTGATCATTAGTGTTATTCTTCTTATTCTTCAGATTGATTTTTGATGGAGAAAAGTAAAAAATTCTTGCAAAGTTAGATTTTCTTAATAAAGTAATAAAGTTAACTATTGTTATTCAAAAATATCTATTTTCACTATTTTTCAACGTTTTTCACTAATTTTTCACAATGATTATAAATTAGGAAATATTTACAATTTTCGAAAAGCAAAAGGAGGAAAGATAGAAAAGAAAGGACAAATCATTTTTGAAATATTATAGCGAGATAACTATAGAAAAAATGAGAAAAAAAACAAAGAATTGTAAAATATATTTTATTAAAAAGGATGAATAAATATGGGAAAGAATAAAAAAATATTTATAGGCTTTATAATGGCAAGTATCTTTCTGTTAACTATAGTTCCAACAAATATGACAATGACTGTTCTTGGCACCAGCTATTCAGTTCCTGAATATTTAGAGGAAGGAGATTTAATGTTTATGGATTTAAAACCGGGTTATGGTTGGAAGAACTATTTAAAAGGGAACAGCAATGATCATGTTGCAATATATATGGGAGATGATACATTTGGTGAGGTTGATCATGATGGAGTGCATAGTAGTAGTTATGGGTCTTTTTTCACGGGTTATCAAAATTTCACGTATTGGTCGGTTAACACCACGGAAGAAATAAAACAAGATGCTATTAGTTTTGTTTTGCAACGGGAGGAAAACGAGTCTGGGTATCAGTATTGGGACCAAAATTACAGAAAAATAGCTGATCCCGAGGTAAATGATTCATGGTATTGTTCCGAGCTGGTTTGGGCGGCATATTATGATGCAAGTGGAGGTGATGTTGATATTGATCAAAATGATTGGAGTTGTTTTCCATGGCTCGTCCCGGCAGTGTGTATGGGACTTCCTTTGATACCTTTTGCTAACGAGATAAAATCAGATGGTCTTGTTTCACAGTACTGACGTAGAATCAGCAGGAGTCGCTCCTCTTCTCTTTTTCTTTTTGTTACGAAAATATTTAAATAATGAAATATAATATTTAAACTAGTTGGGAGAAATGTTAATATGAAATATATATCTGTACTATTTTCGATACTCATCATCACAACCGTATTCACTTCACTGTATCCATGTACTGATCTCGCAGAAAGTAAAAAAATACAAGAATCTGAATGGTCTCAGATCTATGAGGCTCCTGGTACGCAAGACATCCTTGCCCTTGATCTAACAAGTGATCAGGGTTATATTCTTGCTGGATGGTCCTCAAATGATCGTACTGCCTTTATGATAAAAACCGATGCACTCGGAAATAAGATATGGAATTTTACCTATGATGGAGGTGGTAATAAAGCCGAAGCGTACGATGTACTCGAAAGTAGTGATGGCGGATACGTCTTCACTGGCAACGTTGAAAATGGGATGTTTATTTTGAAAACAGATGCTTCTGGAACCATTCTCTGGGAAAAAATACATACCCTGGGTGATGACACCGAATGGGGAAAATCTATCGTTGAAGTCCCTGATGGTTTTGTCATCATGGGCCTCAGTGGAAATTATATCTGGCTTCTGAAAACGGATAAAACTGGTGATTTACTCTGGCAAAGAACATTTGGGAAAAGCTCAGAAAGAGGTGATAGCGGTAAATCACTCCTTCAAACAGCTGACTCTGGTTTTATTATGACTGGTATTACGTATTCATATGATCGAGGAAATGGTGATGTCTGGGTGATCAAAACTGATGAAAACGGTATGGAACAATGGAACATGACCTATGGAGGAAATGGCTATGATACGGGATATGATGTCATCGAAACAAGAGATGGGTATTATACTATTGTTGGAGGTATAAAACCAACAGGAAAGAGCTGGAGGGATGTATTTATCATGAAGATTGATAATCAAGGAAATGAGATCTGGACGAAACTGTACGGTGGTTCAGATTTGGATGTTGCTACAAGCGTGATTCAAACCGCTGATGGATCCTACGTGCTCACGGCGACAACGCAATCATATGGATTATCTCCTGCGGGTGGCTGTGAGGCTTGGGTGTTGAAACTTGATGAGGAAGGAGACATGATCTGGAATAAAACAATCGGTGGTCGTGGAAGCGATGTATTCTGGGATATGATTGAAGCAGCAGATGGAAGTTTTATTCTTGCCGGAGGTACAGAGAGCTTTGGAATCAAAGGAAAAGATGCCTGGCTGGTCCGATGTGAGGATTACCCACCACCAGAGTTAACCTTAATCAATCCTGAAGAAAACACTATGTATATCAGTGATCATAAACTTGTTCCATGTGGGAATACGATTATCCTTGGGAAAAAGACGGTTGAGGTTTCTGTTATTGATCCGGATGAGCGCATGCAGTTTGTGGAATTCTATGTGGAATCCTCGTTTGGAACGTTATATGAACATCAAGTGCTGACTGATCCGTATCGTTGG
>JAWOBC010000030.1:0-7056 GCA_046498165.1 Thermoplasmatota archaeon | reverse complement strand
GCTGATTCCGGGGCAGCAGAAGCAGAAATCCTTCCGCCGTTATCGCGTCAATGTACTGGTCGAAAACGGCGATACCGACGGCGCGCCGGTCGTGTTCGTGAACCATCCCAGCCACCAGAACCTGTTCGGGCGTATCGAACACAAGTCGCAGATGGGCATGTGATACCATTAAATCACATCATAATGTAGGTGGCCTTCCGGAGAAAATGAATCTAAAGTTAGTTGAACCATTACGGGATTTATATAAGGATGAGGTTCGACAACTTGCTGGTGAACTGAATGTTTCGGTTGCTGAAAAACAACCATTTCCTGGGCCTGGTCTAGCTATTCGTATCATGGGTGAAGCAACCCCGAAACGAACCAAGATTGTTCGAGAAGCATGTTTCATTGTTGAACAAGAAATCGAAAAAGCAGCAACAGAGGGAAAAATGACATTGCCCTGGCAGTATTTTGCGGTGTTATTACCAGTTAAATCAGTTGGTGTTCATGGTGATAAACGTGCATATGGTCATGTTATCGCAGTGAGAGCAGTGGAAAGTATGGATGCAATGAGTTGTTCGTTTACTCGTGTTCCTGAGGATGTTCTGGATACAATTTCTAATCGGATCACTAATACATTGGGTAAGGATATCAACCGTGTGGTGTATGATGTAACAAATAAACCACCGGGAACCATTGAATGGGAATAAAAAAATAATTTAATCAAAAAGGAAATGATTGTGTTATGGTTTCTATTTATGTGATTGATAATGGTGGACAGTGGACTCATCGAGAATGGCGGATGCTGAAATATTTGGATGTAACTACAAAGATTGTGCCAAATACAACGCCATGGGATGAATTAGTAGAGGAAAACGTTGATGGATTAATTCTTTCTGGTGGTGCCCCTCGAATTGGTCTGGAAAACAAACTAGGAACCTGTGACGAATATCTTCGAAAAGCAGATATTCCTATTCTTGGAATTTGTGCAGGTCATCAGTTCATGGCTCGTTTTTTTGGTGGTGATGCCAAACCATCAAAGATCCCAGAGTTTGGAAAGATAACCCTTACTCTTGTTGATGAAACTAATCCATTGTTTATTGATGTCCCCAAGGAATCAGTTGTCTGGGAATCACATAATGATGAGATAACAAGGTTACCAGACAGTATGAAAAATCTAGCGAAAAGTGAGAATTGTTTGTATCAAGCGATTATGCATAAGACGAAACCATTTTTTGGTTTGCAGTTTCACCCTGAGGTTAATAATACAGAATTTGGCGAACAGATTTTCTCTAATTTCAAACGGATTTGTGAAACACACTAAAAAACAATCAATAATTCTCTTTTAATCAGTTATTCCCATCGTTTGAATAACTCATGAGAAATTGAAAGTTGATCAAGGATTTTTCCAACGATGAAATCAACAAGATCAGAAAGTGATTGTGGTTGATGGTAGAATCCTGGTGCTGCGGGAAGCACAATCCCTCCTGCTTCTGAAACGGTAAGCATATTTTTTAACCCAGTATAATCCATTGGTGTTTCCCGGGGGACCACAATTAATGGTTTTTTTTCTTTTAACCGACAGATTGCACTACGAACAATAAGGGCATCTGCATATCCATTGGCAATAGCTGAAAGTGTTTTCATACTACAGGGAACAATAATCATCCCATCAAGGGGAAATGATCCACTCGCTGGACCAGCAAAGAGATCATCATTTTCATAGGTTTTTGCTGCATACTGTTTGAGTTTTTCTACTGATTCATTGGTTTCATAGGTAAAAATTTGTTCTGCTGTTTGAGAAATAATGAGATGAACAGTAATATTTCTTTTATCTAATTCCTGCAGTAATCGTAATCCATAGATACTTCCAGATGCACCAGTTATTCCTACAAGAATATTCTTCATAGCAACCTCTCCTATCGGTCTAAACTATGAATCATAGCGCCTATTGTTTCTTTGACATCTTGTTCTTCTTCCAGTGCTGTTCCGGTGATTATGATATCAGCTCCAGCCATGACTTTTTGTTTCACTGTTTTCACAGATCGGATACCACCACCGACACAAAGTGGAATAGTTATGTTTTGTTTTACTGCAGCTATCATTTCATCACTTACTGGTTGATCAGCTCCAGATCCTGCTTCTAAATAAAAAAAATCCATGCCAAGGTATTCTGCTGAAAGTGCATAGCCAACTGCGGTCTTAATATCATCTCTTTTTACTAAATCAACTTCACCCATTTTGCCAGCTGTCATCCCCGGTTCCACGATAAGATAACCCATTGATATTGGTTCAATACCCGTGTGTTTCACAAAGGGTGCTCCCTTCACATGCTCCCTGATGACATATCCAAGATTCCGGGAGTTTAGTAGGCTCATGAAAAACACGGCATCAGCATATTGACTGAGAAACTTTGCTGCAGAGGGAAAAAGAATGACCGGTAGCGTTGTTTTTGATTTGATTGCTTTGACGGTGTCATCTACTTGTTTTTGAGAAAGAAGGGTTGATCCACCGACCATGATTGCAGCACTACCTGCTTCTTCTGCATGCGCCGCGATTTTTCCAGCATCCATGGGTTTTTGTTTATCTGGATCGATTAATGAAAAATGTAATGCACCTTCTTGAACCTGTGTTTTTATGGTATCAGCAAGTGTCATACTCCTAGACAATACAATGCTTCTTTTTAATCTTTGTTTTTTATCAATACCATCAGATTGAGAAATAATTCTCATTTTTAAAGAGAAACCAGACCGGATCATTAGTTATGTTGCGGTGCAGGAACTTTTCAGTCTACTTGGATTTGAGCAGTGCAAAAATCAAGGATCTAAACTTCCTGTTCCATTACCCATTGATCAATGCTGAAATTGTCACCTGGACGATAAATATAAAGGAAGCATACTTACTTGGGAATAGTGATTACATACAATCCGGTATGATTACCCGATTAATTCAGGAATAATCAGCTTTTTTTTGTTTGTCAACTAAGAACTTATAAATACTGATTACTTTATGAGTGATTTAATTGGGAGTTGTGTTTTACTTTGAAAAAAGCGTATACGAGTTATAGATGCAAGCAGTGTAATTCTTTTTTTGATGATCCATTGCAGGATAAAGGTGTTTTTGTTTGTCCGAAATGTAAATCCTCGGATTTTGAAAAAATTGAATGTAAGAAAAACATGGATGAATGTGATTGATTACACAACAAAAACCCACCGAGAGGTTTTGCTTATTTCCATCCAGTTGACATTGATTTCTTTCTCATTTTTTTACATTCGGAACTACTGAGAGAAGGTTGTTGGAAACGTAACATAGAATGTGTGACTTATTGACAAAGCAATACTAAATATTAATTTACATGAGATCCGGCTAAAGATATTCTCTTGTGGTTAACGATGAACATATTTATTCCTCGAACAATTGAAGTTTAAGTGAATTTACTTTTAATAACAGAAAGCCCGGATTATCCTTGTGTTGTTAACTGCTGGATGAGTTCTCTATTTCCTGCTGCAAGCACACTAGTTCGTTCATCAAGAGTAAGTGTCATATCTAGGCTCTCTCCACTGATATCAGCAACAATACCTCCTGCTTCCCGTAGAAATAGGGTTGAGGCAGCAATATCTGTTACTCTTAAAAATTCTCTACTCACAATATAGGCATCAAGTGCTCCTGTTGCCACAAGACACATCTCTAATGATGCTGAACCAAGGGAGCGAACAATAGCGTTTTTCACCATATCATGTGTTTTTGCTTCACATCGTTTCCCAAGTGTCGCAGAATACACTGACTCCTGAGAAGAAACATCTGGAACAAGAATATGATTTTTATTGTAAAATGCACCCATCTTTGCCTCAGCTTCATAGATATCCCCGGTTGAAACATGTTTAATAATGCCATATTCTACATCTGATAAACTATGCCTTCCCACGGCAAGGGAAACCGTAAAAAAAGGAATGCCACGAGTTGCATTTCGTGTTCCATCAACGGGATCAAGAACAAAGGTGTATTCAGCATCGTTGTCGATGAAACCTGCTTCTTCACTGAGGAGATTGATTTTTGTTTTTGATTTTTTTATGGTCTTAATGGCTACATCTTCAGCCAGTTTATCTATAAGTTTTGTTGGTGTGCCATCTGCACCAATATCGATGGTTCGACCTATTGTTATAAAATGTGCTTTCAGTTCACGTCGGATTTTACTATCGACTTTTTTGACTAGTTGTCGAGCCAATACCTTTATTTCTTCATCCATACATGTAATGCAACGATAATCTGTTGAAAAACATTGTTCATCAAAGATATATTGCTTATTTTTGAGTGATTGGTTTTTTCCTGAGTTCATACACTGAGAAAACAGTGACAACGATTATGCCTAGGAAAAGGGATAATACAGTGAAAAACAGATGTTCAGATGATGAAAGCATTTCCATCCCTGGTTTTCGTAAGGCACCAATCATGAGGCCTGTGATAAACGCTATCGTTGCAGATTTGTATTTTGAGAACAAACATGAAAGCACTCGGGAAAAACCAAGTAAACCAACCAGGCCACCAAGTCCATAGCTGAGAACAAAAAGCATCATGCCAAATTCAAAATGGGTAAGATCTCTGAGAACATTTAACAAAAAACTATATTGTCCTAGAACAAGAAGCACAAATGCACCAGATAAACCTGGTAACATCATGGCACAAAAAGAAATGATCCCTGATACAAAAATCATTAATAGAGAATGATCAAGTTGAATGCTTTCTAAACCTACCACCAAAAACCCAAAAATAACGCCAAGCAGGATAAACACGATTGAAGAGAGATGAAACAGATCTTTATGTGAATAATAAACATAGAATGCTGAAGCAAGAATCAATCCAAAGAAAAATGCAAAGGTCTGAGTAGGTATGGTTTCAAGTAAAAAACCAATCAGATTTGCAAGTGTTAAAAAAGCCAAGAGAATACCAAAAGCAAGCGGGATTAAAAAATAAAAATCAATAGAGTAAAAATGTTTTTTTGCTTTTTGTAGGTTTTGTTTATCTTTTATGGTTAGAAAGAAATAATAAACAAATCGAAGGTTGATTGATTGTAGGGCAAAGATAAATCGTTCATAGATGCCAGTGATCAATGCAATCGTTCCACCGGATACTCCTGGGATGATATCTGCTGAACCCATGAAGAGTCCTTTGAAAAAAAGAATGATTGCTTGTTTTATTGATTGTTTCATTACGATCTTCCAGAATACCCGGTTTGAAAACGATATAATAAGCAATTGAATTTAATGATTTTCATCCATTGATAACAGACTGTCCAATCGATTTGAAAAAGGCTAGTTCACCTTCTTTTATCAGCTGTTTTCCTCTGATAAAGACATGCGAGGGAAAGATAACGGATCTACCTTCAAATGGGCTCCATCCTGCTTTTGAATGAAGACGCTCTGCAGTTAAACGTGTTTCTTTCCTCAGATCAATAATCATGAAATCAGCATCATAACCTGGTTGAATCTTGCCCTTTGGTAGTTGAAGAAGATGTGCTGGGTTTTGACAAATCATTTGCATGAGTTGATGAAAAGAAAAACGTTGTTTTTTGACTAATGAGAGAAACAAGGGAATCATGGTTTCAACACCGGGTATACCTGACGGTGCTTCATGAAATGATCTTTGTTTTTCTTCTAAGGTATGAGGAGCATGATCTGATTCCAAAATATCGATTTTTCCTTGCTGTAAAGCGTGAAATAATGCTTCTGAATGAGTGTTTGGGCGAATGGGTGGATTGACCTTATAGTATGATGCTGGTTGTTTAATGTGAGCTAAAGACAAAAGAAGATGATGAGGAGTCACCCCACATGTCAAGTACTGTGGTCTTTTTTGCAGAACTGTTAATCCTTGCTGAGTGGAAAGATGACAGATATGAACCGGGATTTGCGTTGTCTTTGATTGTTCCATAATATTTTTAATGGCTTGTTCTTCACAGAGAGGTGGTCGATGTCGATGATGATCAACAGGATTGTTTTCTACGTCTTTGTGTTTCTGTAAACAAAGGTTATCCTCAGCATGGAAAAAAACTGGTTTTTTTGTTCCTTTGAGTTGGCTAAACACCTGAGGAAGCAGAGAAGAATCAATTGCAAAGGATCCAGTGGTATCGCCTAAAAAAATTTTGTATCCACTGCAATATGGTGTAAATGATACAAGAGATGAAATATTTTGAGCGGTCACCCCTGCATAAACACCGAAATCAACAAAGCAATGATGTGCTGCGTAATCAATTTTTTCTTTAAGACGAGTAAGCGTTGTGGTTGGTGGATGAGTATTTGGCATATCAAAAACAGTGCTGATACCACCAAACAATGCTGCTTTTGATCCGGTTTCAAAGGTTTCCTTATGTTTCATCCCTGGGTCTCGGAAATGGACATGAACATCGATTCCCCCTGGAAGAATGAGTTGTTTTGAAAATCGTTTTGTGTTATCGCCAGTTAATATTTTTTTAATCTTGGTGATTTTTCCGTCATCGATACCGATACAGCAGTGTTCAAATCGATCCCTGAAATAAACATTTCCTTCAATGACCAATTCATGATTCATACAAGTGTTTTCTCCGTGATTGACCCATAGGGTTTTTCCTCACTAAAGATCTGACCCGTAAAAGTAAATACTTTTGTTTCTTTGTCAAACCAGGCATCTGGAGGAAGACCAGCTTTGAGACAGGTTTGCGATAGAAAGGTTTCTTTGTCCCATTCTTGTTCCACTGGAACCTGCGGTAAGAGAAGTCCCTTATGAAATCCTTGTTCAACAATTAATCCATCCCTTCCAATCTTGATTTGATCAAGATATTCCTTTGGTTGAGTAATCTTGACTTGGTTTGGTGGAGAAAGAATAGTGACTTCAACGATGATGCTAGAAAGTTCATCTTGAGTTAATGGTGGAAATCGTGGATCATGGGTAACTGATGTTGCTGCTTCATTTATAGCTTTATCAAGTGGCATGATTGATTCCGGTATGCCAATGCAACCGCGGAGAAGATGATTTGATGCAGTGTGAAGGGTGACAAAGGCACCATGTTTTTTATTAAAAACACTAGGAAAGTGGCGTTCAGTAGAT
>JAWOBC010000161.1:0-6684 GCA_046498165.1 Thermoplasmatota archaeon | reverse complement strand
TGGACGAAGGGCAGCCGGGCAATGTATTACTACCCGTCTGATGAACCCGTTATTGTTATCGATAAACGTTTTGATCAGTTCGACTTATGGCAGTCGAACAAGTTCAATCCCTGTCCATAACCATTCAAAAGAATGATTAATAGAAGGTGAGAATGATGGTTACCACCATCGTCCTCGTTCTTGGTATACTTGGATGAAGCGTTCAATGCTTCGATCATAGGTTTGTTCAATGTCCTCTGGGAAAAAACACGCAGGGAGTTCTCCCATTTGACGGTGATAATGCAAGCAGTCACAGCATTTCCCTTTTTTTTCACATGAATAGCTGCAATTACAGTATTTTTCTTTGTTTTGATCCTTTTTGCATTCCATAGCTATCACGTTTTGTTTTTCTTTTTTGTCATATACAAAAATTCATCTTCTTTGATAATAGAGACTCCTTGTCTTTTTGCTTTTTCATATTTTGATCCTGGTTTTTCTCCAACCACAACATAATCTACGTTTTTACTCACTGATGATGTCACCATGCCACCGTGTTCTTTAACAAGATCCCCTGCTTCTGATCGAGGGAGACTTAATGATCCAGTGAACACAAATTTTTTTCCCTGTAGCGTTTGATCGCCTTCTGGTTGTTTTGAAACAGTGTTCACCCCATATTCTTTTAACCGACTGATAAGACTGATGTTTTCCTCTGAAGTAAAAAAAGTAGCGATTGCTTCCGCTGATTTTTCCCCCAGTCCATCGATTTCCTTGAGCTCTTCCTCTGTTGCTTCAGCGAGTTCGTCAATGGATGAAAAATGACTAGCGAGAAGTTGAGCAGCATATTTTCCTACATGACGGATCCCCAGTCCATAGATAAGCCGGGAAAGATCTTGCTGTTTACTTTTTTGTATTGAGGATATCAGGTTTTCTGCTGATTTTTCTTTGAATCCCTCTAATTTCAGAATATCTTCTTTGGAAAGATCATAGAGATCTGCAACGTTTTCGATCATGTTTTGATCAAGCAGTTTATCAATGGTGGATTCGCCGAGATGATCAATGTCCATGGCATCTCTTGAAGCATAATATTTCATCCGCCATTTTAGTCGAGCTGGACACATCTTATTAGGGCAGCGAATAGCTACTTCTCCCGTTTTGTGTTTCACTGGTGTTTGACAGATTGGACAAGTTTCTGGTATAGGTTTTTTTTCTTCTTTTCCTATGCGTTTTTCGGTGATACTTTTCACAACTTGAGGGATGACATCACCGCTTCGTTCCACTAGCACTGTGTCATGAATTCGAATGTCTTTTCGCTTAAGTTCATCAAAATTATGAAGTGTTGCTCTGGATACGGTCACACCACCTACATCCACAGGTTTCAATAGAGCTACAGGGGTGAGCACACCCGTTCTTCCTACTTGAACATCGATGTCTTTTAGGGTAGTGGTTGCTTGTTGTGCGGCGAATTTATAACTAATCGCCCATCGTGGGTTTTTAGAAGTTGCTCCTAGTTCCTCTTGTTTTTCGATGCTGTTAACTTTGAGCACCGCTCCATCAATATCATAATCAAGGCTGTCTCTTTTTTGCTCTAGTTTTTTGCAATACTTGATTGCTTCATTGATGTTTGCGACTTTTTTGGCAAGCGGGTTTGTTTTAAACCCAGCTTGTTTTAAAGCTTGTAATGCTAGTTCTTGTGTTTCAAATGATGTTTCAGTGTAAGAGATAAGGTAAATGAAAGCATCCAAGGGTCGTTCTGCTACAATTGATGGATCAAGTTGACGAATGGATCCAGCTGCAGCATTCCTGGGATTTGCAAAGGGTTGTTTATTCTGTTTGATTTGTTCTTTGTTATATTCTTTGAATCCAGATTTGCTCATAAACACCTCTCCACGCACCTCAACCGTGGAAAGTGTCTCATGCTGTAGTCGAAGAGGGATACTATGAATGGTTTTCAGATTCTGTGTGATATCATCACCTTTGATACCATCTCCTCGTGTTGCCCCCCGTATAAAAACACCATCTTCATAGTAAAGGGCGATTCCTGCACCATCGATTTTTGGTTCCACGACGTATGCAACGGTTCCTACATTTTTTTCCACTCGTTCATTGAAATCAATGAGCTCCTGTTCATTGTAGGTATTAGCAAGGGAGAGCATCGGGATTTTGTGTTTCACTGTTTGAAATTCATCAAGTGGTTCACCACCTACTCGTTGTGTCGGAGAATCAGGAGTGATAAGATCCGGATATGTTTCCTCTAGTTTCTCTAGTTTTTTGAGGAGTTGATCATATTCATAATCAGAGATCTCCGGATTGTTTTCAACATAATATTTATAATTATGATGATTGAGTTGTTTTCGAAGTGTTTTTATTTTTTTTGCAGCGGTTTCTTTTTTCATGATGTTCCCCCTTCGAACAACTCTGTGATTTCCGTTGTTGATTTGGTGTTTAGGCAATCTGTTTTTTCAAGCCATCCTCTTCGAGCGACGGCGACACCATAGGATAAAAAGTTCAGATGATCCGTTACATGAGCATCTGATCCAATGATAAATTTCACTCCGATTTCTTTTCCTCGTTTCACCCATCTATCTGTTAAATCAAGTCGATCAGGAAATGAGTTAATCTCAAGAAAGGTATCGGTTTCAACTGCGGTTTCAAAAACTTGTTCCATGTCCAGATCAAAAGATGCTCGTTGACCGATGATGCGGCAGCTCGGATGAGCTAGAAACGTTACTTGTGGATGCTGCATGGCCTGTGTGATCCGTTGTGTTGCTTCTTTTTTTGTCATTTTAAATGTTTTATGGATTCCAATACCAACATAATCAAAAAGAGAAAGGGTTTCATCATCATAATCAAGACGGCCATCTGGTAGAATATCACATTCCGTTCCACAGAAGATCCGTATCTTTGTTTTTTTGTTTAATTCTGTTATTTCTTTTCTTTTTTCTTTCACTTGTTCTTTGTTTAACCCATGGGCAACTTGAAGTGATTGTGAATGATCAGCAATACCAATATAGTCATAGCCAAGTTGTTCAGCTGTGTTCACTATTGATTTGATATTGTTTGCTCCATCACTGTAATTAGAATGCACATGAAGATCACCGCAGATGTCTTTTTTATCGAGAAGTATGGGGAGTTGATTTTTTTTAGCAGCCTTTATTTCTCCTCTATTTTCCCGAAGCTCTGGTGGGATAAAGGTAAGATTCAGGGTTTGATAGATTTCTTTTTCATGTTCTCCTGTAATAAATTCCTCTGTTTTTTTATCAAATAATCCATATTCATTGAGTTTAAATCCTTGTTTAATAGCGATAGCTCGTAATGCAACGTTATGTTCTTTTGATCCCGTGAAATATTGAAGTGCTGATCCAAAGCTTTTCTGTTCAACAACACGAAGATCAACCTGAATGTTATCGGTTAATAGCACACTGGTTTTTGTTTTGCCTTGTAATAACACCTGTTTCACCGCAGGATAAGAAACAAAGGTGTCCATGATGTGATCTGGATCGGTTGATGAAACCAGAATATCAATATCACCAATGGTTTCTTTCATCCGCCGGAGACTCCCAGCAATACTAATACGAGATACCTTTTGGTCTTTTTGAAGATAAGAAACAATTTGCTTTCCCTGATGATAGGCATGATCTAAAAGGGATCGTCCCTGTGTTTTTTCTTTGAGTTTGATTCCCCGCAAAATGTTTTTCTCAGTGGTTTCTCCGAAACCATCAAGTGAACGCAGTTTGCCTTGTTCACAGGCAGTTCTCAGTCCCTCAATACTCGTTATATTCAGGTTTTGATAAAGACTAGCGACTTTCTTGGGTCCAAGCCCTGAGATATCTAAAAGATCAAGAAGTTTTAAAGGAGTTTTTTCTTTCAATTCCTCAAAATAGGAAAGTTCTCCAGTTTCTACATATTCAGTGATTTTTTTTGCAATGGCTTTTCCCACATGCGGTAATGAATCAAGCCGGTCTTCTTTTACTAGTGTTTCAATATCTTCATTTTGCTCAGCAATGATTTGTGCAGCCATTCGATATGCTCGTATTTTGAAAAAATTCTCACCCTGGATATCAAGTAAATCCGCAATGGTATAGAGAAGTTCAGAGATTTTTTTATTATTCATAGGCATGATTCCTGTTTTTCAAGATCAATAGTGACTTTTACGGTATCTCCATCTGTTAACCCTATTTTTTCTCGAAGACTTTCCCTTGCAATGAATTCTAAAACTGATGAATAATGACCACGCAAGGGAAGAACTAGGGCACACGAGGTATCATTTACTTTTGCATGGAAACATTTCACATCGCCAAAAGTGCGATGTTTTGTTTTAAAGGAATCAACGTGGATGGCCTGATGATGTTTGATGAGACGAAGTTTGTTTTTCTCTATTTCTTTGATTTTCACATTCAGTGTTCCCGGATAGGGTTTAAATCCGAGTCTTTCTTTGAATTGTTTGACGTATCCATCTTGAGCAATGTAATAGGTTCCCTCTCCCATACCTGAAATGATTCTTCCACTGAAATGAATGCGTGTTGGCATATCAAAAATATGTTGATATTGGCTGTATTCATCTTTTAAAAGATTTCTTCCTTTGTCTGTTATTTTGATGAGTTGTTTTTTTATTCCCATCTCCCGAGTGATAACTGATTGTTTATCCAGTTCTAAGAGATAACGGGAGGCGGTTTGCTGACTGGTTTGAAGTTGTTTGGCTAAATCAAGAGATGAAATCTCTACTCTATTGTTCAATGCACCGAGAAGGGCGATTTCTTTTAACATTTGCAGCAGATATGATTTCATGGTTAACCTCACATCTATAATAGATAATTCAGTTACGTTCATATGAACACTGAAATTATATCCAAAAAGCGAAACTCTTCAACATTTATAATAGTAATTGAACCGTAAAAACCTCTAGAAAAATATTTTTTCATCGATGTTGTGCTTTTACCAATATGTTAATCTACCTAGTGAACTATAAAGCCCCCGTTTGATTATGTTTCGAAATATTCCAACGGTCGAATCCGCTGATGAAATCATTCAGCGAGCTTTTGCTCGGGCTCGTAAAAAAAAGATTCCTGATAAAAACCGGTTTTATCGAAAAAAGAAAACCATTATTGCTCGGATGGATTCATTTTCTAAAACGATAATTTCAGTGTTAGATTCTTACGTTAAACAATTTCCATCTATTGATCAGCTGTCCTTGTTTTATCAAGAACTTATTAGTATCCAGATTGATGCAGATAAATTAAGAAAAGCACTAGGTGCTGTTGATTGGGCGAGAAAAACCATTCAACGGATTCATCGATCTCAAGTCCGATCTTTGAAAACATCAAAGGATTTGTATTATATCGAAGGCAAGCAACGGGAGATTCATGGTCGAATCACCAGTGTGTTAAAACAAATCAATGCTGAATTAGCGTTGCTTTATGAGGCTCAGAAAACCTTAAAAAAATTTCCAGATATCGCTGACATGCCAACGGTGGTTATCAGCGGATATCCAAATGTTGGAAAATCGTCTCTTCTCCGATGTCTTTCAAAGGCTAAACCAACTATTGCTCAGTATCCCTTTACTACTAAAGAGATTCATGTTGGTCATATGCAGCGAACCCATGGGTTTGAAATCATTCGTTTTCAGCTTATTGATACCCCGGGTTTGTTTGAGAGACCGGAACAAAAAAGAAATGATATCGAACAACTCGCCGTTGCTGCCCTACGTTATCTTGCTGATGTTATCATTTTTGTTCTTGATCCATCTGAAACCTGTGGCTATCCATTAGAAAAGCAAAAACAGCTCCTTCACAGGGTACAATCCCTTTTTTCTTCCGCTCCTCTGATCTTAGTTGAAGCGAAAAGTGATCTTATGAAAACTGATTCATCGAGTTTAAGTATTTCCTGTGAAACAAAAGAAGGTCTTTCTGAGTTAAAGGACCTGCTTTTTACGTTTTATCCACGGCAAACAGATGTTGTTAAAGAGAAAAAAAGTGACGAGCAGTAGTAGATAATTAGTAGATAATTGTCTCACCGGTCTAAAGCAATTTGATACCTTATTTACCGTTGTGTTTTCATCTTTTTTCGTTTACTGAACAGTAATGCAGAAACAATAAAGAGCACAACAGCAAGCATCATCAGCACGATCAGTTCCATAAGGGGAAACAAGCTTACCTCTACCATGTGTTCCTCTGAATAAAACTCTGCTCCTTCACTAATAAATACTTTAGTTCTAAAATTGTAATAACCACTACCATCTGGAAGGGTAAAGATCCATTCAAAAGGTGCAACCGTGAGATTATCACCATACTGAGTCCAATTTGACCAGCTCTCATTATCTGATGAAAACTGATACCAGAGTTGGATAGAGGTAAGATTTGTTTCATTAACGTCTACGTTGATGGTGTATTCATTGTTCCAATGCCAATTGTCAAAATCAGATAGATCCGGATCATATGGTGTAGCATTATCTAAATCTTTGATGATTTTCAAAGCAGCAGATTGCGATGATGTTGTAAACGTATTTCCAAGAAGATCAATGACTTTGAAATACAGATAATAGGTTTCATCCTCCTGCATTTGATTCCACTGTGTTTCAGTGAGATTCCATGTTGGAGTATATGTTTTCACGCTAAGATCTTCAATGTTGATTTTGGTCCATTCATTTATTCCTTCAAAGTTTAACCGGTAAGAGACTTGTTTGAGTTGATAATCATCGGTGAAGGTAAC
>JAWOBC010000016.1:0-5371 GCA_046498165.1 Thermoplasmatota archaeon | reverse complement strand
TCATTCTTCAGAAACAAGGAATGAGCGAAAAACAAAGGATCCTTTAAAAAACGAAAGCCCCGTTCCACCTGTTGCTGATCCTTATATCCCTGAACAATGTCCTCATCAGATAATTCTTCATCCAACACATTAGTCGCAATGATAAACCGTCCTTTCCTCAACACCGCCTGTTGAACCCGATCTTCATCCCGCTCCATGATTGCATGAACAAAAAACACCTGTTTCAACGGATCACTGTTTTTCGGTCGTCCACGACCACCGGAAGCTTTCCGTTTCTCAACTGTTACCTTCACATCTTTTATCGTATGATACCGCCATTTCTGCTGCAGCTTTTGCAACGCCTGCACAGCATCTTTTTTACAATTGAACCCTTGTTTAGATAAATGCCAGAGTTTCTTTTCTAACCGTTCTTTCTCCCGATTTATCTTTTTTTCTAAGGTCTTCATTTCCCGAGCATAGGCTTTCTCAGAAAAAACAAGGATCCATCGTTGCTGAATATCACCATACACCATCCTTGTGCTAAACAAATGATACCCGGTCAAAGAGGTACTCTCCTTCAAATCCTTAGTTGTAATGGAGCTGATAAGTTCTTTAGCATCAAGTAATGTTTCTGGAACACGAGAGATCCATCGAAGACCCTTTGGAACAGATAACAGATTCTTTTTCGTATAAAACGCACTATCCCATACCCAAATACGATCCTCATTCCACACCTTTTGTACTGATTCAGCATAGGTTTTCGCTAAGATTCGGAAATGTTCTTTATCTGATGTGTTCCCACTCAATGTTTGAATGAACACTGGAAGATGACGCCCAGTGATCAATGAGACCACGAACTGTTTCAGATCTGGACGGTTATCCTTGGAGAACCCATGAGTGATGGTGATCGGAGCAGCATCAATATCACCCTCAACCGGGGTATATTCTCCTTGTAGACTCATGCTACTGGTATCACTATGATAGAAACGATTGTTTCCTTCATAGTGTTGAGCGTTGGCTGCCACGCACATGAATGTTTCTTCAAGACCGGCATCATATAATTTATCTAAGGTTCGACCGAGGCAGTCATCATTGAAATCATCAGCATGTAATCCTTTCCCAATAAGGAGTTCCACTGGTTTTGTCCGGAAGAACTCTGGGAAAAGATATAAGGGTCGATCAACAAAACCAAGGGTGTTTAACGTCATGGCTTTCACGGCTTGACCACAGGTTACTTTTTGCCGAGGGTCTATGCCAATGATCTTGTTTATTTCTTCTTCTAGTTGGATTTCGTTGCAGACAGCTGCAACGATTCCCAGGTGATCTAGATTTTTACTCTGGTACATGCATCCATCCCAAAAAATACAAAACTGGGATGAATTATTTAAAGATGTGCGGAAAGTGGGATACATGTAACTGAATTTACTTCTCTTTTTGAGATTGATAAAGGAGAACAAAAACTAAAAATAATATATGCGTAATAATATATTAGTAACATTCCTTTTTTATATTAAAGATAAAAAAGGGATATCTTCCTATGGGGAGCAATAAAAGATGAATGGAGATGCCAATGTCGCCATTGCCTTACTGCTGACATTAATCGCAGGTCTTTCCACGGGTATTGGTAGCACTATTGCTTTTTTTATTAAAAAACCAAATGTGAAGTATCTCTGTTTTACTCTTGGTCTCTCAGCGGGAGTGATGTTGTATATTTCTTTTGTAGAACTTCTCCCTGAAGCATTTTCAGTGGTTGGGGAACTCTGGGGAATCTATGCATTTTTTGCTGGTATTATCATTATCGGTATTATTGATGTGCTCATCCCCGAAATTGAAAACCCGCATCATTATGATGATTTCGGAGATGAAAAACCAGAGACGGATCAAAAATTGATGCGGGTTGGGTTGTTTACGGCACTTGCTATCGCCATTCATAATTTTCCTGAAGGAATAGCTACCTTTGGTTCAGCATTAGTTGATGTGAAACTAGGGATTCTGATTACCTTTGCTATTGCTCTTCATAATATTCCTGAGGGAATCAGTGTATCCATCCCGATTTTTTATGCAACTAAGGATAAAAAGAAAGCATTTATGTATTCATTTTTATCAGGTTTTTCGGAACCCTTGGGTGCAGTGATTGGTTTTCTGATTTTACTTCCGTTCATCTCTGATTGGACACTCTCATTTTTACTTGCGTTTATTGCAGGGATCATGGTGTATATCTCCGCTGATGAACTCCTTCCAACGGCACATCGATATGGTCACGGGCATTGTGTTATCTTAGGTCTTATCCTTGGTATGTTTATTATGGCGGTCAGTTTACTTTTGCTATAAATCATCTGTTTCAACAGTGGAGATCTTTTTGCATAAAAGAGTAATTATGATGAAATCGGTAATGATGAATAGAATTGGTTTAAGAGATTTAATAAGGATGGGAAAACCTTGTTTTCATTTTTAATGGGTTGATTTATGTGCATGGGTTGTTGTTGATAAAGGGAATCAGTACAAGAGGAATAAGCTGTTTCTAACATGGGAAATCCTTTTTCATATTGACCGTTTTGGATGAATTGTTTTCCTTGTTCATATTCAGCCATCATTTCAGAGGAATCTACTCCACTGGCAATATTTTTTTCAATTTGTCCTTTGACAATGGATAAGGCAATGCTTTCAATATATTGTTGAAGATCTGATGAATCTGAAATCTCAGAGAGAATGATTAATGCTTCTTTGATATTCGGTAGTGTTTGTGCATAATTCTCCTGCCACATTGAAGAAACCAGGTCTAGATACTGTTGTTGTTCTGTTTCACTGTATCGCATTATTTTTTCAAATAATCGTTGCATGAAATAGGCTTGTTTTTGAATGAAAACATCTGAAAGAGTAACCACTTTTGCCACGTTAGATGAACTCAGCATATGATTTGTTGCCCATTGTTCAGTTAGATATGTCTCTGTTAAAAACACAGTTTCTGTTTTTTCAATAGCTGAAACAAGTCGGTTTCCATAATGATTTGAAAGTTTAGAACAAAGTATTGCTGCTTCCCCGGTGGTATAAGGATCAAATATCTTATTATCACAAATATGAAAGGGCACATAGATACTTGCGGTGGCATGATTTGGTGAAAACCAGCCTCCACTTAGTGTTGCATAGTATTCATTGGGTATTTTATAGATGGCGGTGCCTTCATATTTCATATTTGGTTGACACATTCCTCGTAACCCATCAAGATCCTCACGTTGTAATCGAGACCAGCGCATGAGGGTTTGAGGTTTTATGTTACCATATTGTTGATTGATGATTTCACTCATTTCATCATGCCAGGCTTTCACCTTTGTTTCGATATGAACCGTTGCAGTCTCATTAATGATTTCTTTGAGGGTGACACTGAAATCACCAACGGTTTTCCGTTCACCGATGCTAATAGGCACCGATGGAGTAAAAATTTTTTTCCGCCCATTTCGATAGACGATATCGGTGAAAAAAGGAATTTGTGTAGCAGTGATAAAATCAGATCCTATGTGTTTGATTCGTAACCCGTACAGTGATTGCAACCGTATACTTCCTCCTCTGCGGAGGGTTTTTTCGTTTTCAGCATCAAATGAGGATGCAATGAGCCGTGCTTCCTTCCATTGTGTTTTCCAGAGTTCTCGGGGATAATTTGAGATGACATCCACACCATCAATTATTTTTTTAATATGATATCGAAAGGCATCGGCTTCGATGAGATATCCTTTATCTGGGCCAACCACAAAAAGATTTTCAGAGACTCCAGGTGCATGTAACATATCAACGGCTTTGGTGGTAAGAAAGTGAACTGCTTCCTCAGTGCTATCCGCTCGTTCGCAGCTATACCGTATCCAGTCGAAATCATCCCAGGCATGTTTACTGGGGTTCACCCAACCGGAGAGTGAATCTGCATCGCCAAAAGCAATACCTGCATCTGTTAAACACATCCCTGGTTTAAAGATGGATGGAGGGACATCATCTTTTGAAGTAACCCCAATGTATTTATGGCTAGTGAAATGAGGGATAAGGATCCCAGTCCAGGGAAGCGGATAGGTATATTGATATCCTTTGGGAATCGTCCAGAGGACTTGATAACCTGGTCTACTTGGATCACGAACTTTTAATAAAAGATTGTAGTCTCCTGCGGTTGCATCACCGCAGGCGATGATGTCTTTGCAGGCGGTTGCTGAAAAGACCATTGCTTGAAACAAAAGCATAAACAGGATGAGATAGGTGATAACTCTCCTTTTGTTCATAAATATCTATTAATAAAATAACTTCTTAATTATATAAGAATTACGATGTTCTTGATGCCTGCGTGTGTTTTGCTACAAAATATTAATGTAATATTATACTGCTTTGGATGGCTGTGAAACCTGATTGTCTTCTTGTTCGGTATGGTGAAATCGCGTTAAAGGGAAAGGAAACAAGAAAACGTTTTGAGCAACGGTTAGTAAGTAATATTCAATTTGCATTTGCTAATAATGATATTTCTTGTGCTGTTCGCCGGAGTTTTGGAAGAATCTATATTTCTACGGATGATATGGCCAAGGCAAAAGCGGTTTTACCGAAAATTTTTGGTATTACCTCGTTTAGTCCAGTGTTTCAAACAAAAGCAACGATTTCATCCATTGAAACTGTTGCAGAAACATTGTTTCATCAATTGATTACTGATGAAAAAACATTTGCTTTGCGTGTGCGACGAAGCGGCGATCATGAGTTCACCAGTCAGAATGTAGCTAACGAAGTTGGTGGGTTTTTAGATACACGTTTACCGTTAACGGTTGATTTAACTAATCCTGATTTTGAGTTTTTTATCGAGATAAGGGATGATAATGCGTTTTTATTTACTGAAAAAATCCGGGGTCCTGGTGGTATGCCAGTAGGCACTCAAGGCTTAGTTCTTTCTTATGTTGATTCAAAGCAATCATTGCTTGCTTCCTGGTATTTGTTGAAACGAGGGGTATCAATTCTTTTTTTGGTTGATTCTGAAAAACATGAAAAAGAGACGGAGAGTTTCATTTCAGATTGGTTTATAAAAGCATCTATCCTTCTATTTGATGCACAAAAAGAGGATATAAAACAGATCAATGAAATCATTAAACACTATAGATGCACAGCTGTTTGTGTTGGCAATTCTTTAGATGAGGGAACTGGTAAGGTAATGGATCATCTACAGCAATTAAAAAAAGATCTTACTGTTCCATTGCTTCATCCATTGATTACCACAACTAAGCAGGAAATCCAAAGGCAATGCAAGCTTCTGGGGTTGTGATGATGAAGATTATGGTGTTTGGAGCAGGTGCAATTGGTTCTCTTTTCGGTGGGCTTCTTTCAACAAAAAACGAGGTTTTGTTGTTTGGTCGAAAGAATCAGATGACTGCGATTC
>JAWOBC010000002.1:0-3856 GCA_046498165.1 Thermoplasmatota archaeon | reverse complement strand
ATTAAGGATTGTTCTCATGTGGTGCATCTGGCTGCTCAAACCGATGTCATCAGTTCTATTGAAGATCCTTATAATGATGCAGAAACAAATGTGATGGGAACGATTAACCTGCTCAATGCAGCAAAACAACAGAACGTTAGCTGTTTTGTTCAAGCTTCTTCAGCCGCGCCATTAGGAGAACAAGACCCTCCTGTTGATGAGAACAAGGTTCCTCAACCATTGTCGGGGTATGGGGCAAGTAAACTATCCTGTGAAGGATACTGCAGTGCTTTTGCAGCATCCTATGGATTGCACACGGTAGCACTTCGGTTTTCAAATGTGTATGGACCGTATTCTTATCAAAAAGGAAGTGTGATCGCAAAATTTGTTCGACAGATCATCAATCATAAACCAGTTACTATTTATGGGGAGGGGAATCAAACACGGGATTTTGTTCATGCTTCAGACATCGCACAAGCAATATTTCTTTCATTAACAAACAAAAAGCTCTCTGGTTTTTCCTTGTTTCAAATAGGAACCGGTGTGGAAACCAGTATCAACACGCTTTATAAAACCATAGCAAGTCGTTTTCAACCAACAAATACCGCTACTCATGGTCCACAATATGAACCAGCTCGACCGGGAGAAATCATCCGTAACTATTGTGATATCAGTCATGCAGTGGATCTGCTTGGTTTTCAACCCAGGATATCTATTGAAAAAGGAATCGAGGATACCATTGATTGGTTTGTTGATCACTATCAAACACAGCCTGTTGTAACCCTATGACTGAACGGTTAATGGTTTCAGCGGTTATTCCTGCATTTAATGAAGCAGCTCGGATCGAACCCATACTCAAAACTCTTGATAGTATTGTTGATGAAATCATTGTGGTTGATGATGCCAGCAATGATGACACCGCAAGTGTAGCACAAAACTATGCAATCGTGCTACGAAACACAGTGAATAAGGGATACATCTTTTCAATAAAAAAAGGATTTCAACAGGCAAAAAACGATATCATTGTCACCCTGGATGCGGACGGAGAACACGATCCAACACAGATCCCACAACTCGTGGAACCCTTGCAACAAAATCAAGCGGATCTTGTCCTTGGTGTCCGAAATCATATACCAAGAGTGTCTGAACGCCTGTTAAACTGGTTAACAAACCTTAAACTTCAAACGAAGGACTGCGGTACAGGTTTTAAAGCAATTAGAAAAGATCTGGCCGTCAAACTCAAATTAAACGGTAAATGTACTTGTGGTATCTTTGTTCTTGAAGCAGCAGCAAATGGTGCAAGAATAAAAGATGTTCCTATACAAACAAATCAAATAGCAAAACCACGACATATCGCCTGGGAGCATATCATACAGATCTGTATTGTGTTAAGGTGGTTAATAAACATATAAATGATGGCTGTGAGGTTTTTTTTGTGTTCTCACATATTGTATCCTAATGATGATTATAATCTTAATAAAAAATTGAACACTAACCCTGGGTTAATGCAAAAATCCTGTAAAATTGATGTATAGAATGTAAGATGGTATTCCTTTTTTTTCTCCAAAAAGAGTACCGTAGTTATTTGTAAATATTATCATGATGATCAAAATCATCGAATAAGATAAGATTTTCTTCCTTTTTATACTGGAATATGAGGACGAAATGACCAATGTGAACCCGTTTTGAATCGCTCATGTTATATCTAAGATTCTTGTAATGATCGACATCCTCAGCTTGTATTACTTCATCAATTTTTTTTAAAATCTGATCATAGAGATTTTTATCTTTCTTCGATAACTTTTTAAGTATTTTTTCAAGGTTTTCACTGACATCAAAATTGTGCACACCTTACACCTTTTCACTTGTTTTCCTTCTTAACTCTTCAACGGATTTATATCGAGTGTATTTTCCTTTACGAATCTTTTCTAGTTTTTCAACATATTCAGGTCTTAGTTCTGGTGCTAAAAAAGCAGATTCATATTTTTCTATGACATACTCGATTGCTTGGCTTTTATCCTTGAATCCATATTTTGCCTTGATAATATTTAGAACTCGATTTAAACGATCATCAATTTTAATAACGGCTTGTACCATATTATCCCAAGTATATATTAGTATATAGCGTGTATATAAATGTATGCTTAAACGTAGTAAAACTCTGACTGATGAGCAAAAGAATTCACTCTATTCAAAAACAACTTCAGCATGATGAATTATGTGTGCTTTATAGCAACCTATACAAGCCATTTTCACACATTAAGAAATAAGAGCTTCTTCCTGTCTTTTCTCAATAGCATTCATGATTCCTAACACATCCTCTACTGTTGGATCATCAAAAACATATTCAGCGTTTTCCTTGTTTTTTACATAGAGGAACGCATCATCTTGAGTGTGCATCCCTTTGATGATATCATCATGTTCAAACACTGGTTTTTCATTGATCCCTCCACGCAGGCTAAAACCACTATTTGGTAACAATACGAGATCTGGAGCATTTTCTACATATGGCCCATGATAGATCTCTTCTCTTCTTTTAATGGATTTAACTACTTTTTCACCATGAAAGGTAAGCGTTGAAAAAAGATCAATGAGATCATCAATGACACCTGCTTCATCTTCTTTAGTAACGGTTCCTTTAGGATATTTGTTTTTTTTGTTTAGATACACCCGGCCTGGGTCTAACACAAATGCCTTGCTTTCATCTTGGATGTTGTTGTATCGTTTAGTATACTGATCACCAAGAAAAAGCAGATCATGATCCACTAGGACGTTATTTAGATTGACATTGGTTTTTATTTCTTCCATCCCATGATCAGAAAGCATTAACAACTTATCATCCTCAGAGAGTTTATTGTTGATTTCACCAATTGCATTATCAACCATTTGGAAATACTTGATGAATGAATCAGCAAATGGATGATCAGGATTATTATATGCGTCCATCAGGAAATGCTCAATACGATCAGAACCAGTGAATACTAACATAAAATTATCCCAATCAAACGCATCCCATTGCCTGTTTGCTAATCTCATTCGTTTCTCATGGGTTTTAAACAAATGAGTAAGAAACAACTCCATTGATTTATAGGCCTTGTTAGCATCAACATCAATCTCATAATTCATATCCTGTAATGTAGACAACTCATTTTGTGGGTAAACTGCTCGTTCAAGATCAAGACTGACAAAACCAGCAACATGAAACCCATTCAGCTCTTTTGCTGGATACGTCTGTGGAACATTAATGATCACATGCTTTTTATTCTGTTGCTGAAGCCAAAATGGTTCAGCTTTTAACGTAGCAAAGTTTGGAAAATTCATCGTGTACGTATTTGGAATAATATCCGTAAAACCAAAAATATTATGCTTGCCAGGGTTTTCACCTGTTATCATACTACTCCAAGAAACTGATGAGATCTCAGGGATACTACTCTGCATTTTAGTGAAGACACCATCTTCAGTTAATGCTTTAAAATTGGGCATGATGTCTTGTTCAGTGTAGTTTTTTAGGAGGGTGAATGGGACACCATCGATTCCAATGATAACTGTTCTTGGTTTGGTCATATTTATGCTCACTGATATTCTTGTAACATGTTTGAATGTGCAATGAAAACAGAAGACTTAAACATTATCTTTTCCTCATCTTTTAGTTTTTTTTGCTGGAGGTAATTTGGTTGTTTCTTTGTTAGTTGTCACGATTCTATATTTGAGATCTGTGAAGTTAATTGATCTTCACCTAATGAAGAATTGATGCGGAAATTGATATGTATTACGAGATCAATCTAACACTCTTTGTACGTAAATGATTGCTGTTGAACATGAATACAACTCATGGCTCTTACAGATAAAGGAAGTCTACTGAAGTATTAGCCAGCTG
>JAWOBC010000136.1:0-15612 GCA_046498165.1 Thermoplasmatota archaeon | reverse complement strand
TTACTCTCAATAGCTGAAGAATCAGTGATAATATCAAACATACCCTCAGCTGCATGAGCAAACGCTTCAGAAAGATCCTTCCCATTTGCTTTCAACCCAATATCCGCCGTGTGATCAATGAACTCATATGCTTTCATAACAAGGCATCCTGGATTTTTTTCTGACACTGACAATCTGATGTAGAACTCAAATCATTCATAGTTTTTTTCAAGATTGAAGCAACCACCGCTTCTTTTTCCGCATATATCCGTTTAATATCATCAACAGGAAGAGTCTTTTGTAATCCCGCAGCCATATTACACACCACACAAACTGATGCAAAACACAACCCTTTCTCCCGAGCAAGAACCACCTCAGGAACAAGAGTCATTCCAACGATGTCACCAACCGTTGCATAAAAACCTATTTCAGCAACCGTTTCCAAACGAGGCCCCTGGGTGGCAACATATACTCCGCTCTGATGAACAGTAAGGTTCTCCATCTGTTTACTTGCCGTAATAAGATTAGTTCTTAAAGAAGGGCAAAATGGATCAGTCATATCCACATGAACCCGCGAATCATCGTAAAAAGTAACTGCTCGAGAATGAGTTGCATCAAAGAAATCATGAGGGATAAGCACATCACCAGGAGTAATATTTTGTTTCATCGATCCAACCGTTCCAATAGAAATCACGCAATCAACATGAGATGATGCTAACGCCTGCATGTTTGCCCGATAATCGATTACATGTGGTGGTGTCTTTGAATAAGATCCATGTCGATTAATAAAAAACACTTGATGCTGCTGGATCTTTCCCACCAACATATGCACCTTATTGTATGGAGTCTCAACATCAAGTTCTTGAAATTCATCAAATAACCTGTTCATCGGATGTCCACAGAGAATCCCGATTTTCATCATTTCTTCACCTTCATTAACCTACTGTATGCAGCTAAAAACCCATAAAGGTTTATGTGTTTAAAGATATATCGAGGTTTCAATGAAGGTTGCGGCATTATTCTCTGGTGGAAAAGACAGTGTCTTTGCCATTTACATCGCACAACAATACGGATGGGGTATTTCTCATCTCGTGAGTATTTATCCAGAAAACAAAGACTCCTGGATGTATCATAGTGTTAATATTCATCTGACCGAAGCCCTTTCAGAAGCACTTTCTATTCCTCTTCTCTCTCAATCTACTAAAGGAGAAAAAGAACAAGAACTTGAAAGTCTTAAAGAATTATTAGAACCCCTAGACGTTGATGGTGTGATCAGTGGCGCTATTGCTTCAGAATATCAACGAACACGCATTGAACACATCTGTCATGATCTCAATCTTAAATCATTCACCCCTCTTTGGCATAAAGACCAAACCCTGCTTTTAAAAGAGATGGTTCAAGCTGGTTTCATCATAAAAATCGTTGGCGTTTCAGCAGATGGACTAGATCAAAGCCACCTAGGAAAAACCATTGATCAAAAAACCATAAAAGATTTACAAAAAATCAAAGAAAAAAAAGGGATAAACATCGCTGGTGAAGGAGGAGAATATGAAACACTAGTCATCGACGGACCAATCTTTAAGAAAAAACTACTGTTAACAAAAACCAGTATCCAATGGAAACGTGACCATGGAACACTCGTGGTAGAAAAAGCAAAACTCGGCTAAAAAAGATTTTTAATAATAAATATAGCGAAGCTGTCTCATCTGCTGTAAAAACAAAAACAACCGTTGATCAAGGTTATCATCCTTTTCAACTTCTTTTTCAAGCAAAGCAAGGATTTCTTTAACCGTGGTATTGCCATCACACTGCTTCCAAACCACAGATCCAATCTCATCCATGTTGGCTACAAAAATATTTTCTTTTTTGATTAAATGACAGAATTTCTTACCAATAATATTTTCAAACTTGGGAACCTTAACATGAACCAAACCTGCTTCATCAGTGAACCATTCATAATCTGCTCGCACAGGTTTAAACGAAAGAAATTCCTCAATTGTAGGCTTACGCGTTTGTTGTTTTTTATTCTTTTTTAGCAAATATTTCCCTCAATGGGATATAAAACAAAAGAAGCGCAACAAACAACCAAAGCAGTAATCCAGGTAACACCGGTGGGAAATCAAAGATAGCAAGATTAATACCACCAATAATCAGAAAAGCAACAATCACACCAGTCAATGCTTCTCCTGCAATCAATCCAGCAGTCAAAAGCAAACCAGTTCTTATAATCTTTTCCTTAGGCTTCACCTCGGTTTGTTTAATCGCAAGTTCCCATTCGCTCACCTGCTCTTCTTCGGCAGAACCAAAATTCTTCTCAATATGTTTATTGGTGAAATGACGAACAATACCACCACTAAAAATAGGAACCGCAAGCGTAAACGGTAAATAAATCCCAATCGCAACCGGAAGCACAGGAAGATCAATTAAAATCAAAACAAAAGCAAGCACCATACCTGCAAGCACAAACGGCCAGACCATTTCTCCACCAAGCACACCCTTGACAATACCACTCATCAAAAAGGCTTGTGGCGCTGGTAGATTCGTACTCCCAATATGATACGCTTTATCCAGTGCAGAAACAACAAGAGCAAGAATCGGTGCAGCAGCAAGCACACCGATGACCTCAGCTATCTGCTGATTCTTTGGTGTAGCTCCAATCATCTGCCCACAAGTCATAGACTGCAAAACATCACCAGAAATAGCAGCAGCACAACAAATCACCGCAGCAATAAGCACCGCTACCCCATAAGCACCAACATCACCAGACAAACCAAAACCAAGAAGAATCAAAGATGTGATAAGAAGAACAGAAACCGTTACCCCAGAAATAGGATTATTTGAAGATCCAAGAAGACCCGCCATATAACCAGCAATGGCACTAGCTACAAACGCAAATAAAATAGCAAAAACCGCCATGATACCAGAGACAACCCATTCATTTGAAATCCAAGCATAAAGCAAAAACACCGGGATTGTCAATCCTCCAATGGCAAGAAACACCCATTTAAAGTTAAGATCCTGATCCGTTCGTTTTTTAGCTTCAACTTGACCCCCTTTCAAACCAGCAACCGCTTCTTTTATTCCACTAGCAAGATTATTACGTAAGGTAAAAATGGTCCACAGTCCTCCAACCACCATAGCACCAACACCAATATAACGAATATAATTACCCCAAATCTCATAAAAACCCCAAATCAATCGACCAGCATCAAGATTACCACCAGCAAGAGCCATGGCATCCGTGATCTCAGCAGGCGTTGTCGGCGTTGGAAGACCCGTTGCAAGTGCAATTAATGGTGCAAGAATCACCCATCCAATAAGTCCACCGACAAAAACAAAAGACGCGATTTTCGGACCAATAATCCATCCAACCGCAAGTAATGCTGGAGAGGTAGCTACACCACCATAAAAAACGCCACTGTTCTCCGCATCCCCAATATGGAATTTTCCAATATCAACAATGCCATTGATCTTTGAGCTAAACGCTTTTAATGCCGTCTGCCCAAACTTTAAAAGACCAGCAACAACAACACCAACCAGTAACCAAATTCCACTAGCACCAGTTTCATCTTTTTTAGATTCATCACCATCACCAACTGTAGTGGTTAACACTGCAGCAACAGCAACCCCTTCAGGGAAAGGAAGATCTGTTTTAATGATTAATGCTCGGCGTAATGGCACCATCCACAGCACACCTAAAATACCACCAAGTGCTGCGATAATAGTTGTTTCAAGATAATGAATCTCAGACCAGGTTCCAAGGAGAACAATAGCAGGAATAGTAAAAATAACACCCGCAGCAAGAGCTTCACCTGCTGCTGCACCCATCATCCCAATATTAACCTCAAGAATCGTTCCTTTGAACGGTCGCAGTAAGGCAAATGCCATCACTGCACCAGGGATAACCGCAGAAACGGTCATCCCGGCATATAAGCCAAGATATGCATTTGCTGAGCCTAAAATAATAGCAAGAAGAGCACCAACAAGCACCGCTTTCAAGGTAAGTTCCGGGATTATTTTACTTGCTGGTATAAATGATTTGAAGTTCTCTCGAGATGACATCGTAAATAACCTAATAAAATAATATATTTCCCTATTTATAAAACATTCGGTGTAAACTAACAGAGGGGAAAAACACACCTGAATCTTTTCCAGATAAAAATCACTAAAAGCATTATAAGTCAAGTGGGTAACGAGTAATCGCTGCAATCCCATTAAAAGCAGAAATCAAAGAATCACCCTCCTCGCTATTCTGAGAGACCAACACCACAGATCCACCAGTATTTTCCACCAATTCACTCAATTCATCAATAAGATCGATTTTATCCGTGATCTCCATCTGAGTAGGAGTTTCACATTCTGAGCATTCTGGAGCAGTGAACTCATCTAACTCATCCTCATTGATCGTTTTTTTCTCCTGATGATCACAGGTAGGGCACGTCAACGTGATCCGATACCGCCGAAGATTTTCCGATAACAACAGCGTATCCACTGCCCCCATCATCAATGCTTTACGAATATGATCCTCACCATACAAAGCAAGGCTCTTATTACCTTTGGTGATCTGTCGGAGGAAGCGTTTCATGATCTTTTTTTCTTTTGCAATCTCCAAATCAGTCATGGTTTCAGAAGCAGCACTCACTAACTCCCGAAGACCAAACTCATCAGTATAACCCGTGTCAAAAACCTCAACGATTTTATCTTGAATCTCATAATGAAGATAGTTTTCATCCACAAAATATTTCTTTGTTGGTCCCGGGCCACCAACAAAGATACCTATGATATCCTCTTCAGCACGTAAAATCTCACTGACCCTTTCTCCACATTTCTGAAACCATTCATGAGCAGCAATCTCAGTGAGCCGTTCAAACCGTCGCTGGGATTGACCTCCTTTCCCATGTTTACCAGGGACCTGAGAGGTCATATATTTTAACATATCCACCCGGTTCCCACGAAGAATGCCAACCGTGCATTCCCGACGATCAATCAACAACAACCCATACACATCCTTCACGGTTAACATGTCCTCTAAAATATCAACATAAAACAAGGAATCACAACGATACAAAAAAGTTTGAATCGGAAGAGGTGGTTCAATAACAAAAGCAACCATCTCTGTTTGATCACTACCAACGCTTTTATGACCCACAAAAAAAACCACACCGTTTTCTGGTGGTTGTTTAAATGATTTCAACCGGCTCATAATGGATTCAATAGCAGAAAGCACATTCTTTCGAGTGGTTTTTGATTTAATGTTTTGTGATTCAGATAACTCGTTTTTTAAATAAGAGGTCACATCAGAAATCTGTTTACTGGGAGGAACATACAACGAGATCAACTCCGTATGTTTTCCTTTACAGTCTTTTATCTCCTCAAGTTTTCGTTTTAAATCATATTTCTGCCGTTGGGTTAATTCTTTCATAATTTATCGCCATTTATGATTCTCTATCCTAAATATTTTTTCAATCATTTTCATATTCACATCTCTCAAGGTAAAGAAAACGAATGGTAAAAAGTGTCAGATGGAAAGTAACTGTCCATTACCGGGAGCAAAAACCTCTGCAACATCCTGCAAGGGTTCAACTAAAGCATCCCGATTATCACTATGCATCAAAACGATTTTTTCAGGTTGACATTGTTTTGCAAAATCAACAAGTTCACTATGACCCGCATGACCGGAGAAATCAAAATAAGACACATCACAGCTCACATCCTCAACAACCCCATAAAAATCCAGTTTACCCCGTTCCATCAGCAAATGACTATTTGTTCCTTCAACCTGATAACCCGTTAAAATAACAGCATTTTTAGGATTATTTTTTAATTTATTCATGTAATGAAGCACAGGCCCCCCATCCATCATCCCACTAGACGTAATGATCACATCAGCATCCAACGCAAGTTTTCTCCCCCGATCTGAATGAATGAAATTGATGTTATTAATCGCTTTTCTCAAATTTTTCGGTGATCGGATATACTCTTTGTGTCTCAAATAAATCTTTGATACTTTCCGCCCCATACCATCAAACCAGATGTTCAACCCGGTTTTTCTAAGGGCCATTGCAATCTCCTGAGACCGAGCCACCGCAAAAGCAGGAAGAACCGCTACTCCACCTCGAAGTACAACCTCATCAATCTTATCAAGAAACTCTTTTTCAATTTCCTCACGAGACCCAGGATGTTCTCTACCGGCATAGGTTCCTTCCATGCAAAGAACATCACATTTTTTTGGTTTTGTGCCCTTGACCAAATGAGTATCAGAAGTATTTAAATCACCAGTGAACAAAAAACGTCGCGAGTTCTGAAGCTCAATCATTAAAGACCCTGGGATATGACCAGCGCTATGGAATCGAACTTCGGTGTTTTCACCAAAATACTGTCTTTTACCCGGTTGAACATCAACAAAATGATTTTTTGATTTACGGATCTCCCCAGGTTGATATGGTGGAGCATATCCTTCTGATTTCGCAATTTTAATAGAATCCTTATGTAACAGATTGGATATCACTGAAGTTAAATTCGTAGTGTGAACCGGAGGTTCTGCTTGCTCAAACAAAGAAGGAATCATACCCGAATGATCGAGATGAGCATGAGATAGAAAAACTGAATCAACTGGTGGAGCTGGAAGAGGATATTCAGGTGGTTTACTCGGAGTCATTCCATAGTCAAAAAGAAAGCGTTGACCATCGGTTTCTAAAAGCATCGCCAGGCTTCCGACCTTGTCACTGCCACCAAGAAAACGTATCTGTAAGTCACTGTCCATGAGATATCAGGGCGAGAAAAGGCAAAAGGGGTTGATTAATGTTTGGTAGTCTTCCGGAAGGGTTCCACCTTAAGAAGACTGCCCTCTTTATTGATGATACGGACCGGTTCATCTTTTTCAATGATGGTGTCAGCAGTTGCCTGCCATAATTCTCCACGAAAACGGATATAGCCTTTTTTCTCTGGGGAAAGACGATCCAGAGTAATTGCTTTTTCTCCTGCGAACACCCCGACCGCCTTTTTTTTCGATCGGATTTCAATGATTTTATACAAAAGAAAAACAAAAAACACCGAAAGAAGAACCACCGCTGCGAGGATAACCATAATTAAATCATTCACCCAGTCCATGGTAATCACCCAGTTTCTACTCGCATAGGTCGGAATGAGGAAAATAGATCCAATGGCCAAACTAATGATTCCTCCAAGACCGACGACGCCAAATCCAGGGATAACAAATATTTCAACAAGGAGTAATATTCCACCAATAATTAAAAAGATTATGCTTAGTTCAGAAATCGCAAATCCCGAACCAATCAGAGACAGTAAAATAGCAATGCCTCCGAAGATCTCAGCACCATACCCGGGTGCTGAAATACCAAAAATCAAGGCAAAAACACCCATCATAAATAACAAAGAGGTTAAAATCGGATTTGAAATAAAACGAAAAAATTGCACTCGAAACGATGGTGTATACCATTCAATGGAACTATTTGCTGTGAAAAGCGTTTGATTTCCTGCTGCCGTTGTAACGTTCATTCCATCAATTGATGTCAACAGTGATTTCACAGAAGATGCAGTAACCTCAATAACACCCGCCTTTTTTGCTCTCGATGCGTTCACATTGGTGTTTTTTTTGATGAAATCCGCAGCAAGTGATGTATTTCTATTGTACATCCGAGCCCGTTCCTGAATCCAGCTTACCAGCGCATTAATAGTCTTGGAATCATTAATCTTTTTCGTTCCCTCAGCAGTTATTTCAACAGGTTGACATGACCCGATCACGGTGTTATCTGCCATTGCAGCAAGCGGTGTGCTTAAAAGAATGAAGGTTCCTGCTGACCAAGCAGTTGCTCCCTTTGGATAAACAAAGCCGATAACAGGAATATTGCTTTGCTGAATCCGATCAGCGATATCAAAGGTTTGTTCCAATCCCCCACCAGGCGTATCAAGTGTAAAAATAATTGCTTCAGCGTTTTCCTGATCTGCTACAGTCATACTTTCCGAAACAAGTTCCACGGTAGCTTGATTGATAGTCCCAGAGATTTCAACGACTAATACGATAGACTCATCAGCGGTTACCACACTAGAAATAAAAGGAGAAAAAAGAAGAAAAGAAATAATGATGAGATGCCAGTGTTTCATGCTTTCTTTGTATCCTGATTCACTGCTTTAGCAATACCTGCAACCTGTCCTAGTTCACCACCTGGGACAACAATCAGGTTGCCCTCCCGAGAGATCTCAGCTAAGGTTTGCAGTTCACGAAGACGCAAGGCCATCGGTGTTTTCTCATACATTTTTGCTGCATCCGTCATCCGTTTTGAAGCCTGAAATTCACCTTCAGCAATAATAATCCGTGAACGTTTCTCCCGTTCAGCTTCAGCCTGTTTTGCCAACGCACGAAGCATGGTATCTGGTAAAGAAACATCTCGAATGGTTACTGCCGAAACTTTCACACCCCAAGGATCAGTAGCTGCATCAATGATTGATTGCAGGCTTTTATTTAATTCATCTCGTTTGCTTAACAATTCATCAAGATTCTGTTGTCCAAGAACATCACGAAGCGTTGTTTGAGCTTGAAGACTCGTTGCCACATCATACCGTTGCACTTCCACAACTGCTTTTTGAGGATCAACCACTCTAAAATAAACCACGGCATCAACATCAACGGTGACATTATCCTCCGTAATAACTCGTTGTTTTGGCACATCAATGACCCGGGTTCGCAAATCGAGTTTTATGATTTTATCAATCACCGGAATGATAAACACCAAACCAGGTCCCTTTATTCCTTGCAATCGTCCCAGTCGAAAAATAACGATCCGTTGATATTCCGACATAATTTTAATGGAAGACGAGAGAATCAACAGCAGAAAAACAATGGCTACAAATAAAATATATTCCCACATTGCAAATACACCAATAAAAAATGAAGGAAGAAGCATTATTAAGTGTTTCTAAAGTTTTTTTGAAACAAATACAAAAACAACATAGTGATTTCAATAATGTTTTAAAACCAATGCCAAAATGATATAGACAGTTTTATTAGAGAAAAATCTATATTGCATCCGGCAAACGAAACGAGGAAAGAAATCTATGTCTGAAATCCTGACTATAAAAGCACGCGAAGTATTAGACTCTAGAGGCAATCCAACTGTTGAAGTTGATATTAAAACAGAACATGGCATCTTTCGTGCGATGACTCCTAGTGGTGCAAGCGCTGGACAACATGAAGCATTGGAATTAAGAGACAATGACAAAGAAAGATACCTAGGAAAAGGAACATTAAAAGCAGTGAAAAACGTAAACGACAACATTGCTCCTAAATTAGTTGGTATGGATTGTGTTCATCAAGAAACCATTGATAACATCATGCTCAAACTAGATGGAACAGATAACAAGGAAACATTTGGTGCAAATGCTATTCTACCGGTTTCCATGGCTCTTGCTAAAGCAGCAGCCGCATCAAAAAAACTTCCATTATATGGTTACCTAGCAGAACTTTTTGGTGTCATTCCTCATCTTGTCCCCGTGCCCATGTGTAATGTGATCAATGGCGGAAAACATGCTGGTCAGGAAAACTCCATCCAAGAACACATGCTGATGCCCACCGGTGCAAAAACATTTCATGAAGGCATCCGTATTATTTCAGAAACCTATCACCATCTTCAAAAAATCCTACAAAAAAAATATGGTGCCAGTGGAACCCTCATTGGTGATGAAGGCGGCTTTGCACCAACCAAAATTACTATGGTTTCTAATCGATTGGACATCATGCTTGAAGCAGTAAAACAAGCAGGCTATGAAGATATGATGAAAATTGCGCTTGATCCAGCATCAAGTGAATTTTTTTATGATGGCACCTACAAAATCGGAAAGAAATCTTTTTCAGGTGGAGAACTGGTTGATTTCTATGTTGATCTCTGCAAAACATATCCAATCATTAGTATTGAGGATGGACTGGCTGAAGATGACTGGGATTCCTGGACAGAAATAACCAAAAAAATTGGAACCGAGGTTCAAATCGTTGGTGATGATCTCTTTGTGACCAACACCAAACGAATACAAAAAGGAATTGAACTAGATGCAGCTAACTCAGTGCTCATCAAATTAAATCAAATCGGTACTGTTACCGAAACACTCAATGCTATTAAAATGGCACATGATGAAGGGTGGACTGCTGTCGTTAGTCACCGCAGTGGAGAAACAGAGGATTCATTTATCGCTGATCTTGTTGTTGGAACAAGTGCTGGTCAAATCAAAACTGGTGCCCCTGCTCGAAGTGATCGAAATGCAAAATACAATCAACTGCTTAGAATCGAAGAAGAATTAGGAGATGAAGCTGAATACCTCGGCATTGATTTTCGATTAGATCATTTAGCGTAAATGTTTTTATAGCACTTTGTATACCTGTCTACGGGGTTATCTATGAAGATACTTGTTAATGATAAAATGGCTGAAGAAGCAATCGATGCTTTCAAAGAAGCAGGTCATGAGGTTACCTATGAAGAACTTGATCATGATACGTTATTAACCGAGCTACCAAACTATGATGGCATCATGATTCGAAGTAGAACAAAACTACGAGAAGACATAGTGAAAGCTGGAGCTAAGGGAAACTTAAAGGTCATTGGTCGCGCTGGCATTGGTGTGGATAACATCGATATTAAAACCGCTGCCGAGCAAGGTATCAAAGTAGTCAATGCACCAACGGGAGCAACTATAAGTGTTGCTGAACTCGCGATTTCCCATATGCTTTCTCTTTCCAGACATCTAACTAAAGCCGATGAAAGCATGAAAAACGGTGAATGGATAAAAAAACAGTTAAAAGGAACAGAGCTTCATGAAAAAACACTTGGGCTCATCGGCTGTGGAAACATCGGCATAAAAACCGCGGAGCTTGCTCAAGGTTTTCAAATGAATGTGATTGGTTTTGATCCATTCATCTCAAAAGAAGACATGCAAAACAATGGAGTTGAAAAACGGGAAAAACTTGAAGAGCTGATGAAAGAAGCTGATTACATCTCCTTACATATTCCACATAATGATAAAACCCATCACATTGTTGAAGAAAAAATGCTCTCACTTATGAAACCAACAGCGTACTTAATCAATTGTGCCAGAGGAGGCACCGTTGACGAAGAAGCGCTCTACAACATTCTTAAAGATGAAAAAATCGCTGGTGCAGCCGTTGATGTTTTTGAAGAAGAACCACCACAGGATAGTCCGTTACTTGCCTTACCGAATATCGTGTTTTCTCCACATCTTGGTGCGAACACAAAGGAAGGACAAATTCGTGCGGGAACCGTCTGTGCCGAGCAAGTCATGAAAGTGCTCAATGATGAAACACCAGATCATTGGGTTAACAAAAAAATGATGGAATAAATAGAAAATTATAATTAGGTTAAACAACCTGGGAAGACCAATGAAGGGGTTAGAACTAATCATCGATAAAATCGAAACCTATATCGATGATAAGGATCAAACAAGAGAAAAATCGATTCGATACTCCCGAAACATTATCATTAACTGTAGAAAAGCCATTCATCAAATTCACCAACATCAATATCATGAAGCAGAAACCTTTATTCGAAAAGCAGGATCCACCTTAGGGGAACTCTATCAGATCACAGAATCCTACCCGGATTTAACGTTTGCTGGTTATGTAGAAAACGCTAGTCAAGAATATGTTGAAGCAAATTGTTTCTATCAACTTATGCAGGAAAAAGATCTCCCCGATCCTGATGAATTACATACTTCATATACCTCTTATCTTCAAGGTCTTTGCGATGTAGTAGGAGAACTCCGTCGAAAAACCCTGGATTCCATTTTAGAAGGAGAACCAGAAGAAGCGAAACGATATCTCAGCATCATGGAAGATATCTATGAATCCATCATCCGATTTGATTATCCTTCTGGGCTTATTCCCATTAAACGAAAACAGGATGTCGCCCGAAGTCTCGTTGAAAAAACACGAGGGGAACTTGCTGTTGCAACCTGTGAATATCGAATTGGGCATAAAATCGATGAAATCCAAGAGGTTATTAATACTGTAAAAGCAAAGAAGGGAAAAAAACAGAAAGTTTCAGGAGAACTTGATCTAGATCGAGTGTGGTAATAAGCCTAATATGCTCCCGTTCAGTGCCTCTTTGGCTTACAAACGAAACGTTTTTAAAAACCCTTTATATACTCTCAGGAGGGAAGGCTGGTAGTTAAATGACAGATCTTGTTATCGAAAACATTGTTGCAACCGCTAATCTTCATCAACGATTCAATTTAGATGAGATTTCTTGCATGCTCCCTGCTGCTTCATTTGACCCGAGTGAAAACCCAACAATGGTATATCGTTTTGATGAATCTCATAGTGCTGTTCTTTTAGCAGCAAATGGGAAAATAAGCTGCACGGGAACAAAAACACTTGTTGATGCTGAGGAATGTATCAATTTTGTGGTGGATGAATTGCAAAATCATGATGTCTCCGTTGAAAGACCCATCACACAGATTGATTCATTAGTAGCAACGGCCTCATTTGATCAAACCTTTTCACTTGAGCTGATTGCAGAGGAATTACCACCGGAAAAAATAATGCTTCATTCCGAGGAAACACCATGGCTTACCTATCACTATGATAAACAGCTGTCAATCCTTTTCTTGACCTCGGGAAAAATAGTGTTCACTGGGAGAAAAAATCCATCTCAACTATCAACCATATTTGAAACAATCAAGGATACGCTCTCTTCAACAGGAGTCATATAAAAAAAGGAATTTGGAGGAAAAAAATGCCAGAAGTAATCGTAGAAAATATTGTTGCATCTACCTCATTTGCAGAAAAACTTGATCTAGATGCGATTGCGCAATCATTGGAAGAAGCTGAATACGAACCGGAACAGTTCCCAGGGCTAGTGTATCGGCTGAACGAACCAAAAACCGCAACGCTACTATTTAGAAGTGGAAAAGCAAACTGTACCGGTGCAAAAAATGTGGAAAATGTCAGAAAAACAGTGAACATCATCGCAGATAAACTAAGAAAACTCGGAATCGAAGTCTATGATAATGATGATTTAAAAATTGTTATTCAAAACATTGTTGCTATCTCAGATCTTGAAACAGAGTTGAATCTAAATGAAGTAGCAATGGGTCTTGGACTAGAAAATGTGGAATATGAACCAGAGCAATTTCCCGGTCTTGTCTACCGGATTTCGGAACCAAAAGTAGCCATGCTTCTATTTGGCTCTGGAAAAATCGTTTGCACTGGTGCACGAAAAACAGAAGATGTCTCTATTGCTGTGCAAAAACTTTCTGACGAACTTGAATCACTTGGGCTTATCCGAAAATAAGCCATTTTTTCTTTTTTTATAGATTAATTGTTTTCTCACAAGAGCTGGAAACATATACCATTTCATTCTCGTTATCATCTTTTCAACAGCAAATTATGCCAATTTTTTAATTAAATCTAAAAAAATATAAATAATATAATCATCTTAAAATAGTATGATGAGGAAGTTAACACTGATGAACCACATCTTATCTTCAAAGAAAATCATTACTTTTTTTATGCTTTTCATTCTTCTTTTAAGTCTGAGAGGATCTTCAGTAACACAAAATGATGAAAACAATGTAGCTATATTATCCCAGATCTATGAAGGAACATCTCGTATTTCTGTAAAAGAAAAAACAGACTATGCCACGCTCTCACTAACCAATTCATCCTCGTTTTTAACCGAACCAGGAAAACCTGAAATCCCAATAATTACTAAAACATTTACCTTTCCATTAGGTACAAAAATTAAAAATGTTAGCTGTCGATTTTCAGATCAACAGATTATCTCTCTCGATAAAAAAATCAAGCCATCACCATATCCATTTCCAAAAACAAGAGACGAACATCTCCTTAACCATTTTTCAAAATCAAACATGGGCGAAAATAAACAAATCTATGAAAACAGCAACCCTTATCCAGATAAAGACATTGAATACTCTATTAATTGCGGGTTAGAAAAAGGAAAACGAGTATTGTTTCTCACCATTCATTGCTTCCCAGTTCAGTATAGACCCAAGGAAAACATCATCTCCATGTTTGAACAGGTAGAACTACACGTTTCTTACACTGAAAAACCATGGCAAACCCAGATAACCGATGAATATGACCTGGTGATTATTACCCCTCGAAGATTTGTTCTGCAACTTGAACCATTGGTCTTACATAAAAATTTACATGGCATCAATACAAAAATAAAAACAGTGGAATCCATCTATCGAGAATCCGCAAAAGGGGCCTATGATGCACAAGGGATTGATGATGCAGAGAAAATTAAATATTTTATCAAAAACGAAATCGAAAAACATAACATCACATATGTCTTACTAGTTGGTGGGCATCAGCATCAAAAATTAAGCTGGTTTATACCAGTTCGTTATTCCAATCTTCATGACCGATCATTTTGGAATGATACCTATGTTACCGATCTTTATTATGCAGATATTTATAAATATAATCAATCATCACAACAAATTGAATTTGATGATTGGGATAGCAATAAAAATGGCATACATGGCGAATGGACCTGGATATTTGAAGATGGTTGGTGGTACACACAAGATAAAAAGGATACCCTTGATCTTTACCCTGATGTTTACATCGGAAGACTTGCCTGCCGGGATCAATCAGAGGTGAAAGCTGTTGTCCAAAAAATCATTGCTTATGAGAACAAATTATTTGATCACTCATGGTACAAAAACATCATCTTGGCAGGAGGAGATACCTTTCCTATGTCAGATGGTATTTGCGAAGGAGAAATAGTAACAAATCATGCCGCTAACAGCCTGGAAGCAATTGGTTTTAATGTTGAAAAACTATGGGTTTCAAACGGAAAGTTAAATGGACCCATAGATATCATCAAAGCATTACATCAAGGAGCAGGGTTTATTTTTCTATCAGGTCACGGAACACCCCTTGAGTGGTGCACTCATCCAGTTGCTGATCATCACACATGGATTGATGTTTATGGATTTCAAATGCAACATACGTTCAATAGGAATAAAAATCCAATTTGTCTGGTTGGCGGCTGTCATAATAGTCAATTCGATGTAACCATGATGAACATCATGGAAGGATTTAAAAAGTATGGTCCAGAGTATTTTATGTGGAACACAGGAATTGATTGTTTCCAAAAATGGACCTGGGCTCCAAACTGTTGGAGTTGGAATCTGGTTTCCCAGAAACAAGATGGATTCATCGCCGCGATTGGAAACACTGGTTTAGGTTGGGGTGTCAGCGGAGAGAACTGTGTGAACTATAATGAAGGATATCTAAACAGTCATTTCTTCCAGGTTTATGCAGATTTATCAGAAGAAGGATTTAATCAGCTTGGGATGATACAAGCAGAAACCATCAATGACTACATTATAGAATTTAATCCAAATAATGATCCTATTGATAGAAAAACCATCGAACAATGGGTGCTTTTAGGAGATCCCAGTCTAAAAATTGGTGGATATACCTAAAAAGAAGGTAAAAAAGAATAAAGGAAGGGGGGGTTATTTTTTTAATTGTCCACCACTATTTATGGCAACATTGACTGCTTGCACCGCTGCCATTGCTGCAGCAGTTCGAGGAGCAGAGGATTGACTTTTCATTTCCTTGACATACTCAAT
>JAWOBC010000089.1:0-3064 GCA_046498165.1 Thermoplasmatota archaeon | reverse complement strand
AACGCTCTTTATCATCATGCTCATCATGAAAACAGTGTTTTCAATCATGATGCAATCAATCAACGCGAAAAAGAAAACAATCACATAGTGCTTATTTGTTGGTTTTGAAAAAAATTGTATTATTAGCTTTTTATAGAGCTTTTATCCTGGGAAAATAAGGTGTATTGGCAAAAACTATATAAATTATAATTCCATTTAAATATTATTGTGGAGATTTGGGATCAGAAAGATATTTTTTAATCCATCTTTCCTCACCATCCCATCCTCATCCCACTTCTCCACTTCCCTTACTAAAAAATGTGAATGGATTATGGGTTTATTATAATTTTTAATTATTTAAAATAAATAAATTTAATTATATCTAAATAAATATGAACATGAATCTGAGATTAAAAAAGAATGGAAAAAAAATTCCAAAGAGGTAAACAATTTAGACAATAGAAATACTTATTAATAATGTAAACTAAAATATATTAATAAATATTAGAAATGACATGGCATATCTTGAATCATAGGGAGATTCCACCACGATGAACCAAATAAAAAAAACAGAAACAAAAATTGCTAGCATCATCATACTTACCATCCTTATCCTACCATCGGTAACCTCATTTCAAATACCCTCTATTGAATCATTCTTAAATCCCGAAACAAAGGAACTGCATCTTCTCCGAGTGGAACATTTCTTAGAATTAGAAGCAAACCAAAACACCCAGACATTTAATGTCTATTACGCTTTTCCACCAGATTATGGATATCAAATCCCAATTGTATTACAGCTTTTAAATCAAACCACCGCTGATGTCATTTCATATAATATTGAACCTGATGGCGTTGAACCAAATAGAGTAGTAAACTTCACCCTGGGATCCATGCAAAAAGATGAACACGCCATGCTTCATTTTACCATCTGGGTGCTCGTTGAAAATCACGAATTCACCGATATCCCTCAAGACATTCCTCTCCCGTCCAGTAAAAAAAATCTTCCAGTGGACACGCAACAATGGCTATCTCGATCTGATATGGTCCAAACACATCGATTACGAATTAAATACAATGCCAACAAACTAGAAGGAAAAAACGACAACATCCTCAGTTATGCACAAAACGTATCCACTTTTATCAAAGAACACCGTTACCTATTCTTTTTATTACAACTCTGGACCCGTACCTTCTTTAAACAAGACGCCATGACCACTCTTCGAATCAATGGGGAAAACGTTGGCAGAGCTCATCTTGCCTGTGCTTTATTCAGAACACAAAACATTCCTGCTCGAGTCATTTTAGCAAACAATGATCAAGGATTCTGGACACAAATGCATTACATGGTGGAATACTACATTCCAGATTATGGATGGGTGCTTCTTGATACCACCAATGGAAAAACACCCTATGCAACCCATCGTCAGATCATTAACCGCATCTGCTCCATTTATGATGAACAACATACAAAACATGATTATATCTACCGATTCATGCGTGGTGAAGAACGTTGGATCTGGATATCAGATGAACATGTTCAACCATATTATGTAGACTGTAAAGAGGGAAGCAAATCACAAATGTTTCCTGAATCAATGCTAACACTTCAACCATTTGCTTCTGATTACGCTTTTTTTCGAACGCAAAACGTATTCACCCAATATGAAAAATACCTAGGTGATAGCCTGTCAGCATCCAATCAGCAACATGTACAAAACGCCATAGATTTTCAAATACAGGCATGTAATGAGCTAATTGAAACCCACAATATCAATGAATACGTGTTTTACATTGAAAAAGCATATGATGAATACAAGGCAATCGAATAAAAAGTAGATTCCAGCGCATCATTATTTTTCATATAATTACCACCAAAATAAACATCCAAGATTTTTTAACACATTAAAAACTATTGCGAACTCTATGAATTCAATCCTTCCCGCGATAAAAAAACGCAGGGCATATCGATCGTTAGAATCCATTGAAATCACTGAAGAACACATCGGAACATTAAGCAAAGCAGCTCAACTCGCCCCCTCTTGTTTTAACAATCAACCATGGCATTTTATTTTCACCTATGAAACGAAAACATTAGACACGCTTTTTGACGCACTTTCATCTGGAAATGAATGGGCACAACAGGCCTCAATGATCATCTCCGTTTGTGCAAAAAAAGAAGATGATTGCGTCATTTACGATCGGGAATACTATTTGTTTGATTTAGGGTTAGCGTCCTCATTTCTTATTCTTCAAGCAACCGATCTTAATCTAGTGGCACATCCCATCGCAGGATATAGTCCCAAAAAGGTAAAAGAAATCCTTTCTATCCCTAAGGATTACATGGTCATTACCCTTATTATCATCGGTAAACATAAGAAACATATTCCCAATTATCTATCAGAAAAACAAGTGAATGCAGAAAAAATTCGGCCATCACGAAAACCATTAGAAACCTTTATTCATCATAACACATTTGATGCTGAAGAAGACTCATGATAGAGATGACCCATGTTGACGGAAAGGATAAAGGATCAATTCGACTTTTTGCATTGAGCACCTGTGTGTGGTGTCGAAAAACCAAAAAATTACTAGATAGTCTTAATGTCGCTTATGATTTCATTTATGTTGATCTTCTCGATGGAAAAGAAAAAGATGAAGTGATGGATGAAGTAGAAAAATGGAATCCACGCGGTTCCTTTCCCACCATCATCATCAATGATCAGGCTATCGCAGGATTTAAAGAACAACAAATCAAGGAGAAGCTCGCATGAACAATGATCAAAACGTTTCCTCTGAAGCAGTAGAACAACTGTATAAAAAACTCAACAAAGACGCTGACGCAGCCGGTTATCATCTTAATCCTGATGAAGAACATACCAAAGCACTAATAGGAAGAGCCATCGCTATTACCGGCACCGGCCATACCCCATGTCCGGCTGCCATTCCTTTCTGATTTTTTTAATTGCTGTAATCATAATTATTTATTAACTAAAAACTCGCTGCTATGAAAAAACAAATTTTACTCGTTTTTATTTTTTTAGGACTTCTGATGACTTTTTCTTGTGAGAAAAAGGAAGCAACT
>JAWOBC010000088.1:0-3490 GCA_046498165.1 Thermoplasmatota archaeon | reverse complement strand
AACGCTCTTTATCATCATGCTCATCATGAAAACAGTGTTTTCAATCATGATGCAATCAATCAACGCGAAAAAGAAAACAATCACATAGTGCTTATTTGTTGGTTTTGAAAAAAATTGTATTATTAGCTTTTTATAGAGCTTTTATCCTGGGAAAATAAGGTGTATTGGCAAAAACTATATAAATTATAATTTCATTTAAATATTATTGTGGAGATTTGGGATCAGAAAGATATTTTTTAATCCATCTTTCCTCACCATCCCATCCTCATCCCACTTCTCCACTTCCCTTACTAAAAAATGTGAATGGATTATGGGTTTATTATAATTTTTAATTATTTAAAATAAATAAATTTAATCAAATTAAAACAAAATAAAACCGTAGAATCAAGGATAAAAAACATTGCTTTTTTTTCTTTTCAAGGACACAATAAATGTTACCTTCACATTACAAAAACAGACTACAACCACCTACCAATTGATACAAAGGTTTTTTCATTATATCTTCGAACACGGTTTCTTTTTTTATCAACCCCAGTTTCTACCAAAAGATAAAAGCACTTTCCCCCCCTATGAAAAACAGGTGGAAAAAGTCATCCAAGACATTTTAAAATCATAAACCAATGAGCAGGTTATGAGTTCATTATTAAACATCATTCAAAAACGCCGGGCATATCGATCGTTAGACCATGTTGAAATCACTCCTGAAATCATCCAAAAACTCAGCAAAGCAGCCCAACTTGCCCCATCTTGTTTTAACAATCAACCATGGCATTTTATTTTCACCTATGAACAGAAAACATTAGAAACGCTCTTTGACGCGCTTTCATCTGGAAATGAATGGGCAAAACAAGCATCGATGATTATTTCAGTCTGTGCAAAAAAAGAAGATGATTGTGTCATCTATGATCGAGAATACTATTTGTTCGATCTGGGTCTTGCTTCTGCATTCCTTATTCTACAAGCAACAAAACATGACTTGGTAGCTCATCCTATCGCCGGGTACAGCCCAAAAAAGGTGAGAAAAATCCTTTCTATTCCAGATGGGTATATGGTGATTAGTTTAATCATTGTGGGAAAACATAATGATACAATCGCTGATTATTTATCTGAAAAACAGATTCAAGCAGAAAAAACACGGCCATCAAGAAAACCATTAGAAACCTTTATTCATCATAACACATTTGATGCTGAAGAAGACTCATGATAGAGATGACCCAAGTTGACGGAAAGGATAAAGGATCAATTCGACTTTTTGCATTGAGCACCTGTGTGTGGTGTCGAAAAACCAAAAAATTACTAGATAGTCTTAATGTCGCTTATGATTTCATTTATGTTGATCTTCTCGAGGGAAAAGAAAAAGATGAAGTGATGGATGAAGTAGAAAAATGGAATCCACGCGGTTCCTTTCCCACCATCATCATCAATGATCAGGCTATCGCAGGATTTAAAGAACAACAAATCAAGGAGAAGCTCGCATGAACAATGATCAAAACGTTTCCTCTGAAGCAGTAGAAAAACTGTATGCGAAACTAAAAAGCGATGCAGAAGCAGCGGGTTATCATCTAAATCCTGATAAGGAACATACCAAAGCACTGGTGAAAGGACTCTTAGTCAATGAACAACGATATGGATATTGGGCGTGTCCTTGTCGACTAGCAGCTGGAGAAAAAACTGAAGACCTTGATATCATCTGCCCCTGCGATTACCGAGATGCAGATCTCAATGATTATGATACCTGCTACTGTGGACTCTATGTCAGCAAAACAGTCGTTGAAGGAAAAAAAGAATCTGAACCAATCCCTGAGAGAAGACCAGAAAAAGAAAAACGATTGCAATTCAAAAAGGAAAATCAGAAACAAACCAGTTCAATAAAAGGAGAATATCCTCTATGGCGCTGCCGGGTCTGCGGTTATCTTTGCGCTCGAAACAAGCCACCTCAGATCTGTCCGATCTGTAAGGCCACACAGGATCGATTCGAACCATTTCAATCCTAATAAATTGATCTAACTGAGTTCTTTGATACGATCAACTATCTTTTGTTTTTGATCTGGTTTCAATGCTTCCTCAAGTTTTGGATATAAATCTTGTTCCTCAAAATCCCGATGTTTCATCAGAAACGATTTTAACTCAGATAACTTTGAAGGTTCTTTTCCATTATTAACCTCTTTTCTCATCTTATCGATTTCATTGAACAAATGATTATGTTGCTTGGTGATAATAGGAAGCATCTGATAGCCCATGGTAACATCCTCTGGTTCATAAAAAGTAAAAATTGCTTTTTCTTCAACAAAAAGATGTTTTTCTAGTTTCCATTCAAAACGTTCAAAATGCTTTTGCATTTCATCATATGATACATCAAGTGACTCCGCTAAAGAATCAAGTAATGATTCGATTTCATGATGATCATTTTTCATTAATGAAAGAATACTTATTTTTTCATTCATAGAGGATTACACCTACAATTATCAGGACGAATGATTTAAGAGGATTTATATATTACTCACAAAATCGCGATGAGTAAAAAAACAGCATTTGTTTTTGGGATTTAAACCATGAATTTATTTCTTGTTACTTTTGAATCAGTGTTTATTCTTCTTGGTATTGGGCTGATTGGGTTCTACATTATGAAAACAAGGATTTTACCCACCACTATTTTAAGATCATTGAATCCTCTCGCACTTGATATTGCTCTCCCTAGTCTTATCTTTGTAGATATCCTTTTAGATTTTACTCCAACAACCTATCCAGATTGGTGGCAATACCCCCTCTGGTGGATGGTTTTTACCCTTTTTGCTGCCTCCGTTACTTTTCTTTTTCGCTATCTTTCAAAAAAAGAAACGAGAAATGAATTTTCAATCAGTCTTTTTTACCAAAATGGTATCTTTTTTCCATTAGCTATTCTCACCGGTATGTTTGCTCAACCCGCATCATATGTCGTCCCTCTTTTCCTATTTACTATTTTTTATCCAGCGTTTTTCTTCTCAAGTTATCCCTTCTTCTTTCGAACTGATGGTGCGAAGAAACCATCCATCGATTTCAAAAAAATATTTCATCCAACCCTTTTTGCAACCGTAGGAGGTATCATTATTGTGCTTTTTGGCATTCAGTATCTTATTCCCTCTGTTTTTACCTCTATTCTTTCCATGCTAGGAGCAATGACCGTTCCCTTATTGATGATCATACTGGGGGGAAATATCTATCTTAACTATCAAAAAAGTGGTTTTACCCATCGAATAGAAACCATGAAATTCGTTCTCATCAAAAACATTGTATTTCCCCTCTGCTTCATCGGATTTCTCCTCGTTTTTCAGGATTTTATTCCTCCGACCATTGCCTTTATCATGTTTCTACAAAGTGCCGTGCCACCAGTAACCGCAGTTCCCATGGTAACCGAAAGAATGAAAGGAAATCATCAGCTCACCAGTCAATTTGTCATGGCTAGTTTTATTTTCTCTTTGATTTCTCTTCCAGTGATGGTATACATTTATCT
>JAWOBC010000042.1:0-13774 GCA_046498165.1 Thermoplasmatota archaeon | reverse complement strand
TACGCTGACTGGTTTATATTCCGCGCCGGCGGCTTTGGAAACAGTGAAGCAATACAAAGAAGAAAAGCAAAAAATAAGTAAGGAAATTGCGGTAAGTAGAAAAAGCCCTGAAGAGAACAATGAGATTAAGGCCAACGAGGAAATTAAATTAGTTTGGTTTGCCGATTTTAAGGGTGACAGGGTGGCAGGTGTTAATCGCAAGAAAGAAATCGTGTGGGATCAACACATGGGCAGTCCGCCCATTTTGCCGGCCAGTTACGCCACCAATACCGAATACGTTACGGTGGCCGATGACGGGAATTTAATTGTGGCTGACGGCGACGGAATGATGGTACAAGAGATTGATCGAAAAACCCATCAGCTTTTGTGGCAATACGGCGTGAAGGACAAACAGGATTACGCCGGCGGTAAAATTCATCAGCCGGATAAATCTTTTAAGATCAGTGAAAACGAAATTTTAATTAACGACGGCAATAACCGGCGAGTAATAATAGTTGACCAAGATACGAATAAGATAGTTTGGCAATACGGCACATACCGAAAGATGGGTTGGGGGCCGAATTTGTTACGCGGCAACACCGCGGTTAGGCCGATCAAGAATGCCACGCAATTTGTTATTACGGATACTTTGGAGAAGAAAGTTATCATCGTGGACAGGGCCACTAAAAAGATACTGCACAGGTGGTCTTTTCCGGATGCCAAATGGATACAACATGCGTGGTATACGAAGGCAGGGGGGTTAGCTTAATGATCGGGCATCAGCAACAAGACCTGATGTGGCACAGCCAACATGATCATCTATTTTGAATATTTTTTCTATGGATCCAGGTTCAATTAAATGTGATGTAATTCGTTTGTCAACGATGAGAATGACCCCTGTTTTGTATTTTAATCCAACAGTGGTTGTTCCTCTTTTAACCGCTTCACGAGCATATTCGACCTGAAATAATCTTCCATCTGGAGAGAAAACAGTAATTGCTCTATCATACGCCATATTTGTAGGTTGCATGTTTCTTTCACCTCATTTTTTTCCCATATTTAATCGAATAACGATATAATGTTTTTTTTTACCTCAATACATTTGGGTGCTAAATAGTTTGTGTTACCCTTCTTACGAGTGGTATGAATTCTTTTATGGTTAAAAGATGATTATCGATGAGTTTCTTTTCCCCAAATGATTTTATGAAGCTGTAAACCAAGATGAACTGTTAGATTTGCTTGTAATATCCATTCAGCGAGTTGTGTTGTTGAACTGCCCCAGACTGCTTGGAAATAGACTGAGCATGTTGGATTGTAATGTTGTATCATGTTTTTTGCATAAGTAAAATCTTTTTTTGTCCCAATGATAAATTTAAGTTGATCTTGTTTTCGTAATAAACTGATATTATCTACTTTCATATGATGATGCATGGTGGACGAAGGGCATTTGATATCTAGTGATATGCTTAAGGATTGTTTATCGAGAAGTGATTGGATGTTTTTTGATCCATTGGTTTCAATGCTGCAATGATATCCCTGATTGATCAGATGTTCAATGAGCGTTTCGGTTTCGTTTTGGATGAGTGGTTCCCCACCGGTGAGACAAACAGTGTTACATTCATAGTTTTTAATTTTTTCAAGGATAGAATCGATGCTGAGTTCCTCTCCTTGTTCATAGGCATAGGTGGTATCACAGTAGGAGCAACGAAGGTTACATCCACTGGTCCGAATAAAGATGGTGGGTAGACCTGAAAATTTTCCTTCTCCTTGCAGGGAATAAAAGATTTCATTGATTTTCATATTATGAATGCATCAGAAATCATTGTTTAAAAAGGTTTATGGTTTCAAAAATTGCTTGATTTCAAATGTTTTTCAGAGATTTTTAAGTAATTTAGGTTGTCAGTTTGGCTTGCATTCTTCTTCTTATAGTTTCCAGTTTAGATCTCATCTGCCATCCCAGATAGATGATGAATCCAACAAGTATTAAGTAAAAACCGATGCCTGGCCCCCATTGACAAAGCAGGTTCACATTTTCTGTTTGACCTGGAATGGAGATGGTGAGTTCATCGGTATCTGAAAAGCTTCCAACTCCTACTTTTGTTACCTCAGACATGGCGACATAGAATAAGACTGCAGAAAGGATGAGAAGTATCATTACAAATATGCTAATTATCATGGAAATCCGTGGGAATTTTTGATGGATGATCAATTCTAATGCAATGAGAAGACTTGCACCAACGATGAGAGCGCTGATCAGTGTTAGTATCATGGTGAATTCTTCTGGAACAGAGCTTATTTCTCCACCAATGACTTGATCGGTGGTGGTAATCGTAATCAGGTTTGAGGGATAAATCATGGTTTTGGTATTCGTGGTAACCGTGCCAGTGTCTCCAGAGAGCATCCACCAGGGGAAAAACAAAGAGAGTAATACAATAGCAATAACCAGGAAATGTATGCTATAATTTTTTTGTTTTTTCCAGAAGAAATAGAGAGCTAATCCAGCAAAAACCAGTAGAATAACGAGTGGTGCAACGGTGTGCATCAAGGAGGGATGATTAGTTACTAAATCCACTGATTTATCGCCTTTGACCATCATGGTTTGTGAAGCGATTGTTTCAGTATCTGATCGAATGGTTATTTCATAGGTTCCAGGAGGAATGATTATTTTTCCTGTTCCCTCTTCAAAAGAAGACGAAACGGTTTTTCCTTGTCGCTGAACGGTGATCGTTCCCTGAGAAACCGGGCTTCCTACAGAATCAAGAAGAGAACAATCAAGTAAAAATTCAGCAGGAAATGTAAAATCTAAAGCAGTATCCTTGTTGAGAGTGATGGTTTCTTCTACAACGAAGGATTTGTAACTCATTTTTAGTTTATATGATCCAGGATATAAATCAGTGAACTCATACCAGGCATTGTTTTTATTGGTAGCTGGTTGTAGTTTTTCTAAAATGATCATTTGATTACTTGTTAACATTGGATTGATATCAACTGCTGGCGAAAGACCAAGGGTGTCTTTGACGGTGATTTCACAGTTATATCGTTCAATGTTTATTGTTTTCTGTATTGGGTTCAATCGGTTTTTTGTTTTCAGCTGGATTTTTTGATCAGTGATCAGAAATCCTTTGTAAAATCCTTGAAGCGTTAGTGTATTTCTTTTGTAAAAAGGGAAATAAAGGGAAACTGAACCGTTTTCATCGGTGATGTCTTCAGCGATGATATTATCATTGATGGAAAGAGTGAATCTGGCATGTTCCACTGGTTGGTCTTTTTGATCTGTAACCGTTGCCTGAAGCATGGTTTGTTGTTTACAATAAATATGGGTTTTCGTGTTTCCCTCAAGATTAACTGTTGCATAACCAATGTATTTTCGATCGTTTCCAAAAAGTGGGTTTTCTTTGTATATTTTTATTAGATAGTCACCAGATTCAAGATCATTGAACCGGATGGTTTTAAACAAGGTACTGTTTTTGATATCAAACATTCCTCTGATGAGATTGATTTTTTGTTTGAATGTGGTGTTGTCAAAGCTGACATCGATGTCCCCAATTTTTAATCGACTGATGGATCCAGAGGAAGCTAAATCATTTTCTTTATATATCTCTGCGGAGAGATATGAGATGTTTCTTCCCAGACCTGCTGAGAGCAGTGATCCAAGGGGAAAAGATGGAGCGAGATGAACATAGGTTGTCAGGGTGTATCGTTTCTTCTCTTCTGCATCATCTTCATCAGCCGTGACATTTCCGCGGGTAATCGGCCGAATTTGGTTCAAGGTTTGATAGAAGATGGATTCTTCATCAACGGCTTCAAATCCACCGTTTTGAAGGGCGAGATATTGAACATCAAAAGTTACATTTGTTCCCGCAGATATTGTTGTTGAGTGACTGCCATCTTCATAGGCATTTCGTAATGCGTAAAGATCACCGCTATCTGCTTCAAGACCAGGGAGTGCAACATGTTGATGAACACTTGCTTTTACTTGGATTCCATCATTTGGACCCTCTAATAAACCTGTGTTTTGGGCGAAGAGTAAACCATGTGCTTTACCAGAATTTGGATCATCAATACAGAACCAGGCTTTTGAACCCAGGTCTTGATCATCATTTGTTCCCAGTAACCATTCAGCGGGATGGGCTTTGGGATCTGTTGGAATATCATATGTTTTGGTGGTTTCATCTTCGGTGTAAATATGTATTTTAGGAAGGATTGTTCCTAGATTCATATCATCAATGGTTCCACTACGTGCTTTGATGGTGGAAAGCGATGCATAGGTGCCCTCTCGTTGTTGTGTGCCTGCAACAGTGATATCTTGAAGGATTTCATGGTTGACATTTACATGGATATGTTTCGCACTGGTTGGACAGTAATAATAAGTGTAAATATTATTGGTTTTGATATCGTTCTTTGGAGAGGTTCCCTCCATTTGGATTCGGGTCATAAGGTTGCCGTCAACCAGCACTGTTTTTTTGATATCTTTTGCCCATTGTGACCCATCATGGGTGCCTGCGGGATCGGTGCTATAGCTCATGTAAAATGAAGCGATTTGTTCAGCATTTGTTGTGGTAAATTCTGTGGAATTGGGAAGGAGTTTTATGATGGCATTGGACATGCCATTGCCGAGGAGTTCTCCTTTTTGGCAGATGGCGTAAAGGACATAACCATCCTGGGTGATACGGTAGTAATCAAAATCCATGATCTGTCCAGAAATAGGTTCATAGTAGTAATGGGTATCTTGTATAGTGATATGATCTTCATATGAGACTGGATCTGTTTGTTGATCATCATAGAGGACATAATAGGTTTCTTCGCCTGTGGTATCTTTTGGGATTAAAAAAACCAGACTGCAGGCATCGATATAGGTTTCATCAGTGTATGACAGATCATAGATTTGAGAATCAATTTCTTCCAATCCGTTTCCATCATCGTAGGCTACTCTAACAGAGTGAACGGTTTCGTTTTTTGCCCAACAGCTCTGATCAAAGGTTATTCTTGTATCGATTGGTTGATAATCTGCAGAAGGATCACTGGTGTCAATGGGAATGGTTATTTCTTGTTTATATGAGAGCGTTTCAATGTTGGTAGAAACAATTGGATATGCTAATGAGTTTGGTGGAATGGAAAATAAAAGAATGCTTAGGAAAAAAAGAAGGATGAGTCTTTTTTGAACAATAGCCATGAAATAATAAATATACTCTTTAATATAAATATGTTTTTTATAATTTTAAGTGTATTGTCGACAAAGAAATGATTGTCTGAATAAGTGGTGATAAAAAAAATTAGAAGAAGAGCCATTGAACTAAATTAATAACAGGGATACTCAACAAGATGATACCAAGGATGGAGAGGAAAAAACCGATCTTGCCCAGTTTGTATTCATCTGGTAATACTTTTTGACTGAGATATACCGCACCTACCCCATAAATGAGAACACCGAACACTCCGAGAAACATAAGGGTGAGACTGAGCATTAAAAGCACTGAAAGACCTTTCCACATCAGAATGGAGAGAGGAATCCCTGGAACCAAGATGTATAAGATGACGTAGAGCATGAATCTTCTGTATTCTATTTTTTTGATGGTTGGGATGATGGTTTTTCCGGTTTCAAAAAGCATGCGTGTTCCTGCTTCAAAGCCTGCATAAGCTGTTCCGAACAGGGCAAAGAACACACTGATTTTAAATAATGGTTCCAACCATGATGCCATATGGGAAAAGATTCGTCCTTGTTCTGTGATCAAATCAAGATCTGATGGGAGGAGAACACTGCCATCTGGTTGAAGACCAAGAAGGCTTTCTCCTGCTATCATGTAAGCTGTTGAAACGATGGAGACAACAAGAAAAGCAAACGCAAGATCAATGAGTAATGGTTTAAGGAGTATTTTTGATTTTTTTATTTCTGTTTGATCATGTGGAAGATAGGTGATTTTTTTGTTTTTTGTGAGGGACTTAAGCAGTTGATGTGATAAAAGATGTGGATCGGTAGAGCTTCCAAAAATACCCCATTTTTTGACTTTGATCCAGCCCAGATATCCAATGAGAACAATCAAGGTAAATGTTAATGTACCTAGATAGCCAAGCATGGTAAGCGGGATTGGTGTTTTTTGAAAGCCTTCGACTTGATTCACCCAATCTGGATAGACCTGTGGAACATTTTGACCTATAGTAAAAAAATTTGGAAGAATCTCTGCTATGTCTGGTGGTGGTTGGATGAGAAGAACCGAAATAATTGCTCCCACTGCTAAAACGGTGACAAATAATGCTTGAGTGTATTCCAACAATCGGTATTTCCCCAAAAAGACAATGAATCCAATGAGAATAGCAAATGATATCCCCCACCAAAGGTAATGACCAAAACCAAAGATCCAAACCAGGCATTGACCAAGAGTGGTAATGATTGATGCTGCAAAAACAGGGATGAAAAAAAGCATGATCAAGATGAGTAACCAGTTAAACCATCCTTTTTTTGATCGAATAGCAAAAAGATCAGTGACACCAATGCCTGAGAGCATGGTAAATCGGCAGCTGACATAGGCAATGATATATGAACCGATGTTGATGGTGATCAACCAGAGAAGAGCAAAACCTGCCCATGCCCCTATTTGCGGTCCGATAATCAATTGACCTTGACCAATGGTAAGTGATGCAACGATTGCCCCTGGTCCAAAAAAACCAATGTATTTCAAATATTTTTTCAGGGATGGTTTTTCTGTTAATACTTGCGGTGGATCTGGATAGGTAATGGTTTCATTTGTTTTATTCATAGGATATCACTGTTCAAAGATGATTTCTTTTCGTGAATGAAGAATGGGTTCAGGGAATTTGGGCTTGAATGCTTTTCGTGTTTCTTTGTCATAGTGTTCTTCTCCTTGTTCTTCAAGTATTTTTTTGCCCGCGTTGATTTGATCGAGCACATTTGTATTGACTTTATCAATGGTTGATGGAGCGATTTTTTTAGCAAGTTTCATCATCAATCCCAGGCCATAGGGGATGGATTCAACTTTCATGATGGTTCCCGGCACTGCGGAAAACCAGATTCCAATGGAGTCTTCTCCAAAACGAGTAATGGGAATATGAGATGCCGCTTGTCTTTCTGGTGTTGGACCGACATCACAAACCACCCAATTTCCATCGATAAATGCTTCCCCTTCTCCATGGATCATAAAATAACCCATGGCATCTGACCATTTTTGAACCATGGGATCGGCAACAATGGTATCTGACCAGGCATCAATCATGGTGAGCGAGTAGAGTTTATATCGTGCTTTTATTCCTGCTGCTCGGCAGAGTGCAACAAACACGGATATTTCATGGATACAGGTGCCTGTGCCTCGGTGTAATGTTTTTGAGACATCATCAAGGGGAACCATTTCAAGAGTTAGTTTTCGTTTAGCAAATTCAAACGCGGCTTCAGCAAATTCTTTATCAGTTTTTTGATAGGCCCCGAGTTGATGTGCAAGAGCTATGATTTCTGGTGCATGAGAGTTACAGAAAAGAGTTGGTCGAAGATATTTTTTGTTAGATGTACAGTATTTCATGTTTTTGTTGTATGCTGGAAGATTGTACCGTCTTTTTGGCCGCTGATAGTGAAGTGCTGTATCCGGTGTTTGACTAAGTTTTTTTATATCGGAAACATTATGGATTAATACATTTGCAAAGGCTAGTACTCCAGCCAAAAGCATTCTTCGAAATGTTTTTGGTGGAAGATAGCCTTTTTCTTTTATTTCTCGAAGGGATGTCAAAATAGTTTTCCTCCATTTAATGTTTCATTGGATGTTTTTTTGTGGTATTGTTTATAGAATAGAAATAGTAAGTTGGTATTTTTTTTGAGTGGAGGAAAATATCTTTTTTGATGCTTAGTTTTCCGCATATCTCAGTGACCCCGGAGGTTGTCTATATGAAATAACGTCATCAAAACGTTTGGTATTTAAATTTTTATGATTATATTTTAGTTCTGTTGATGATTCTATGATTCAAAAATGATTTCATTTTTGTGTTGTAATTCTAGTGAGGGTTTTTGGATTTCATTTTTTTCTCGTGCTTGTGCATCATATGCGTTGATTCCACCGGCCTTTTCGATGATTTCTGCTCCTTTTGCGATCTGTTTTTGAATACTGATATTTACTCGTTCCATGGACCCTGGAGCGATTTTTTTAAGCAGGGATAATGCTCTTCCTAATCCTAGTGGAATGGATTCCATGATCATGATGCTTCCAGGAACTGCAAAAAACCAGCGACCAAGGGAGTCTTCTCCGAATTTGGTGATGGGGATTCCTGCTGCTGCTTGTCGTTCCGCTCGTGGTCCGACATGAGCTACTTTCCATTCTCCATCGATGAATACTTCGCCTTCTCCTTCGATCATGAAATAGCCCATGGAGTCATACCATTTTTTGATCAATGGATCAACATCAACTACAGCATCATACCAGGCTTGTATCATGTTCATGGCAAACATTTTGTATCGAGCTTTAATACCTGCTGCTCGGCAGAGTGCAATAAAAACAGTAATAAGATGAATACAGGTTCCAGTTCCCCGTTGAATGGTTTCACCGACTCGGTTGAATGGAAGGATTTCAAGGGTCATTTTTTCTTTGACGAAATGAAATGCGGCTTCAGCGAATTCCTCATCAGTTTTTTGATAAGCACCGAGTTTGTGAGCAAGAGCAATAACTTCGGGTTCTAAATGATTACAGAATAAAGTGGGACGGAGATATTGTTCATCTGATTGATATGTTTTCATGGTTGAATCATATGCTGGGAGTTCATAGGGTCGTTTTGGTCGGACATATCGTTCTGCATCTTTTGGGATGACACGGAGTTTTTTTACATCTGTAAAGTTTAACAAAAGGGTTTTTGAAAGTGCTAGTCCCCCACCGATCATCATTTTTAGTTGTGTTTTTTGAGGAAGGTATCCTTTTTCTTTGATTTCTTGTATTGATAACATCAGCTATCAGCGACCAAGATCTGTCGAAAGCATTTTTCTTACTTCTTCAGCGCATCCGCGTACGTCTTGACCTGCAGCCCGTTTGACCTCGGGTTCTAGAACAGGTCCGGGTCGATCACATACGGGACATCGTTTCAAGAGGCGTACTTTGTCCCCGGTGACGATGAAACCAGGATAGCTTTGTGCTGCTCCATCAAGAAAAGCGTATCGTCCCCATTCGCCGTATGCGGCAGGTTTGTATTCATCGTCAAGGACCAGTGGTTTATAATATGAATACGGTACATGAAGATAATGGCCTTCTGGACAGTGAACCATCCATCCGTTGCCTTCTACCATACCGTAGATATCTAGAATATATTCATCTTTGAAGCCAAGCACGGTTTCTACTTCTTTTCGAAATTCAGAGACCGGCATTCGTTTGTGTTCATGTATTTTCCATCCTCCACCAGTTCCAACGCCTCCTCGTTCACCGAAATTAAAGGTTCTTCCTTGTCTTTTCAGTTTTTCCATGACTGCATAAAGAATATATGGTGCTCCCACGAAGGTGATTTTATGATCGGTGTTTTCATGGGTTTCCAGCCAGGAGATGATATCATCAATCATTTTCTTTGATGTTCTGGACGCAAAATAGCGAACGAATTTGCTTTTGATGCCTCCTTTTCCACCCATAGTCATTGAGATAAGATCAGTGGTTACTTTTCGATCAATGGCCACATTGACATCTTTGACGGCGTCAAAGTAGATTTCAACGGCTTTTCCAGCATAGATAAAATTTTTTTGGGGGTTAGGCATGAGAAGATAACCATATGAATCATATTTCCAGAAAGGATATATCATGGAGACAAATGATTTTGCAAGCGCATATTCACTATTATAAAAGGTTCGTTGATCTCTTGGAACAAAAGTATGTCTTCCCCCAGTTCCGCTGCTGTAGGTGACTATAACTCCTGCTTCATTGAAGGCATCGATGACTTCATCATAGGTGGGATTTTTTTGTTTGATGCGGATTTTAGGTAGTTCTCCAGTATAAACATTTGCCAGCCAGGTGGCAAAGTCCTTCCCATCAGGGTAATCCTTAAAGAATTTGTCAGGAATGAGCGGTATCTTTGTAAGATCATCAGTTGTTTGTATATCATCTGGTGTGATATTGTGTTCTTTGCAGAAATTATGATAGAATTTATTATTGTTATAATGATTGATAAAAGCGTGTTTTATGGTTTTATATTGCATTTTTTCTGCTTCTTCTAAGGGGATGCGAAAGATATCCTTGGGTTGATATAATGATTCATAAAGGGGGGTATTTTCTTCAGGAATGTATTTTTTTATTCTTTGATCGAGTTTTTCGATGTAACTATGAAAATCATTCATTGACATTGTCTCCTTAAATTTCCTATATAGGGACGATTATATATTTATATTTGACGTTTTTATTTACGACTATTAGCGAACCAGGCGATGTGTTCTCATCGCAAGCAATACACTGCACATTATTAAGAATTATTATTTTTCCAGCAATCTCCCAAAAAAACAATCTTATGCTACATCAAAAACAAAAACGAATTTTTTTAATAGTCTAAGTGATATCAACTAAAAAAGGTCGACAAGACCATCTCATCCCCTAAACGCTTAAATATAGCCTCTTTATTATTGGCAATACTTTCCCCCATAATATTGTATACTATTCAATCATATGCATGCATCTTGAAATGTATGCGTTATCCTTGAGTATTCAACATATTGGAAAGCATCAAAACAGAGCAAGAAACTGAGGTATGTATTGTGGCTGATACAAAAGAATCAAAAAAGAAAGAAGCGGATGACCAAGATGATTTTAAATACATCGTCCGAATCGCAAACACTGATATAGATGGAGAAAAAACAGTGCTTCAAGGATTAACGAGCATTAAAGGAATTGGAAGACATATGAGTATGCTGGTTATTGATTCAACGAAACTTGACCGGAATCTTAAAATGGGTAATTTAACTGATAAACAAATTGATTCCATTAAAGAAGCCATCATGGGGATTCAGGAAAAAGCCCCCTCTTGGATGCTGAATCATTGTAAAGATTATGAGACGGGAAAGGATATTCATTTAATTGGATCGCAAATTGATTTGCGACTCCGTGATGAGATTAATATCATGAAAAAAATTAGATGTTACAAAGGGATACGCCATGAGCGGGGATTACCAGCTCGAGGTCAGCGAACACGTGGGAATAATCGATCTGGGTTAACGCTTGGAGTATCAAAGAGGGAAGCAAGAAAGTAGAGAACAGGGATCAATATGGGTAAACCAAAATTTTCTCGTAAAAAATATGAATCACCAAATCATCCATGGAAGGAAGAGCGTATCCGTGCTGAAAATGAGCTCATCACAAAATATGGATTGAAGAATAAAAGAGAGATCTGGAAAGCAGAGACAACATTACGTAAATACCGGGGACAAGCTCGGGAACTGTTAGCCGGATCTGAGGATCCTCAGGTAAAAAAGGAAACAAATCAGCTTATTCAGCATCTTACTCGCTTGAATATTTTACCATTAAATTCAACTCTTGATGATGTGTTGGCTTTAGATACTGAAGCGATTCTTGCCCGGCGTTTGCAGACCCTTTCGTATTTGAAGGGATTTGCTGAAACACCAAAACATGCCCGTCAGTTAATCAATCATGGTCATATTGCGATTGGTGATCGGAGAATCACTGTTCCTAGTTATCGAGTGACAAAAGGTGAGGAAAGTAAAATTGGTTATACGGTTGATTCATCCTTAAATGATGTTTCTCATCCGGCTCGTCCAAGTTCTGATTTTAAATCCAAGATTACTAAAAAATTAGAAGAATCTGAGGAGAAAAAGCTGGATAAAAAAACTCCTCCAAAACCAAAGGATAAAAAAGAGAAAGATTCTTCTAAAAAGAAAGAGGAAACAAAAGAACCAAAAAAATCTGGTGAACAACAAAAACCTGCTGAGAAAGATAAAAAGAAAACATCCTCAGAAGAGAAAAAACCAGAGAAAACAAAGACAGATAAACCTGATGAACAAAAACAAGAGAAAAATGAAGAAAAGAAAGAACAAAAAACTCCTGCTGAACCAAAAAAACAAGAGAAAAATGATGAAACTAAGAAAAACGAAAAGGCATCAAGTGAGAAAAAACCAGTTGATGCAGATAAGGGAGGAAACTAAGTATGGCTCGAGAAGGCGTTGCTCATATTTTTGCTTCATATAATAATATTATCATTACTGTTACTGATCTGACGGGTGCTGAAACCGTTACTCGTTGTTCTGGAGGAATGGTAGCTAAATCAGCGAAAGATGAAGGATCACCATATACCGCGATGAAGGTTGCTCAAATCGTTGCAGAAAATGCTCGGGAACGGGGGATTGATAAAGTTAATGTCCAGATACGAGGAAGAGGCGGTCATAAAGGTGGATCTCCAGGTAAGGGAGCCCAAGCTGCTATTCGGGCATTGGTCAGAGCTGGATTAAAAATCGGTAAAATTGAAGATGTTACCCCTACTCCCCATGATGGGTGCCGTAGAAAAGGCGGACGTCGTGGAAAACGGGTCTAGGTGACATAATGAAAATTCAGGTGGATGAATTAGAATCAAAAAAGGCAGTATTAACGCTTCAGGATGTTCCAGTGCATATCGTGAATACATTGAGAAGAATCATGCTTGCGGAAGTTCCAAAACTGGCCATTGATGATGTCGTCATTTATGATAACACCAGTGCTCTTTTTGATGAAATCATTTCGCACCGATTAGGACTTATTCCACTTCCAACTGATCTTGAACTGCTTGACTACAGGGATGAATGTAGCTGTAAAGGTAAAGGATGTCCAAGTTGTACTGTTCGTTATACCTTAAGTAAAGAGGGAAGTGGAGTGGTTTATTCCAGTGATCTGCAACCAGCGGAGAAGAGTTGGGCGATTACTGAAAAAAATATTCCTCTTGTTGAATTGTTTAATGATCAACGATTGATCCTTGAGGTTGAGGCAGTGCTTGGTCAAGCCAAAAATCATGCGAAATGGCAGGCCGTGCATGCACCTGGTTATCAGTTTGTTCCATCTATTTCTTTTGATCCAAAACGAAAGGATGAGGTAGAGGATTTCGTTAGTGAGTTGCCAGAGGGAATTGTTTCAGTTAAAAAAGATACCTTAGAATTAGTTGATGTGAACAAGCTTCCGGTGTTGGAATCATATATTGATAAGGAAAATATTGATTTTATTCAAATTGATAAGAATCTTGATCATATTCAGTTTCGTTTTGAAACTGATGGGTCGCTTTCTGCTGATGATGCCCTGCTTAGTGCTATTGAGATTTTTGAGGATAAACTTGCGGAGTTTGCAAAACTAGCAAAGAAACTGTAAACTCTGATTCATTGCTCAATTTTTCCTTTTTGATTGTTTTTTATAAATGAGTGACTGTAATGATAAGGTTATGATGGAGTAAATCTAATAATAGCTCTCCGTATTTTGCTTTGTATGCTCTGGGCCTGTGGGGTAGCTTGGTATCCTTGTAGCTTCGGGAGTTATAGACTTGAGTTCAAATCTCAGCAGGCCCATACCATCTTTTGAGGAGGGTTTCTTCCCCCCCTCAATAATAGCATAATACTCCCGTAGTTTAAGCTCTGTAAATGCAGAAATATTAACTCCATATTCTTTGGCTTTTTGCCTAACATTTCTGTCTAACAGAATGCTTACTCTTACTTTATCCATGCTTATCACATACATATAGAATGCATATTATTCTATAATTAGTTTTCTCAAATAGAAGAGCAGAACATAAGCCTCCTTAAAATAAGCGAAAAGCGCTGATTTGTCACGTTCTATAAAAATAAGTTGGCTAGGAAAACTATGATGGG
>JAWOBC010000158.1:0-4458 GCA_046498165.1 Thermoplasmatota archaeon | reverse complement strand
AGAAACACAAAAAAACTAATGAAAATAACAATGCTATACATGCTCATCTCTGTTTTCCGTTGTAATTCAACTCGTTTGGATTGATCGATTTCTTTTGCGGCAGCTTCAAAAACTGCTGAGGTATTTCCACCAATCTCTAATGCTTTGTTTATGGTAACCGCCATTCTTTTCACTGCATCAGTATTGATACGTTCAGCAAAATTATCAAGTGCCTGTTTAACTGAAATACCCCAAGAAAGCTGAGCAGCCATTCGTTGTAATTCTGTTGTAAGACGTCCATGATCTGCCTGTGCTGCTGAGGAAATTGCATCGAAAACGGTCATACCAGATGCCGTTGAACTACTGATCTCACGGAGAAAATCAGGAAGATGATCCTCAACATCTTTTTTCTTTTTTGCTTGCATATAATTAAAAAACCCAATGGGTCCGATAGCAGATAACACTGCAAAAACTAAAAAATCTACTCCCGAGAGTCCAATTGCTTCGGTGTTTAACATACCAATGAGGGAGAGAAAACCAAAAATAAACAGAAAAATGGTAGTAATTGCTGAAATAGCAATGATGAGATTCATCATAAAATCTGAGCTATATACTTTTTTTAGATTATATCTCTGAGATTGTACCAATGATTTCAAATCGATTCCCCCATCCCAGATTTCATCATGACGTAAAACCCAGCATAGGCAAGAGGAAGGATCATAAAAGCAAGGATAAACAAAAATTCAAAAGAGATCCCACCACTTGTCATCCCCATGATTGAAATAATAATTACTAAAAATAAGGGAAAAGCAATCACGGTTACCACAAAAGCTTCTGCCATCACCGCAAGTGATTCCAAATCTCTTTTCCGTTCCACTAAATCTGATTCCATATATTTTTCAACACAACGATTAAAATAGGGCCCAAGCTCGCTACCGGATTGAATGACACCCAATATTCCCTGTAAAAATCCTTTGAATTTATCTGATGGAGAAATTTTAATGGCATGTTGCAATGCAGTGATGTTATCCACACCCATCATATCGATTTCCATCGTGATTTTTTTTGCTTCTTTTTGTATTTCACCATATAATTTCACGGTTGATAATGTCTCAAAAATTTCAGCAGGAGAAATACCTGCAACGGACATGGTATTAATAAAATTCGTAGCATAAGGAAGGAATCGATCAATATTTTTTCCACGAGTCTTTGCTTTTGATGAGGGCAAACTCAAATAATAAAGACCAATCCCCACTGGCACAAGTGATGAGATCAGTAAAATGAGTAATGCTGTAATCGGATGTGGAACAAGAAGATAAAACAATACTGATGCAATGAACGAAGCCAAAAAACCAAGAATAATATTCATCAACACCATTGAATAATATTCTTTATAAACTATGCTGATATCGGCTTTTTCAAGCAACCTGTTTTTCGAGGTCTCACTAATGTTAAATCGTTCAAAGAGATTAGCAAATAACCGTCTGCAGAACCGACTGTACAGCGTGGATTTCACGTTTCCAACTCCTTTATCTCCTGCTGAGCTCGTTCAAACAAGGCTAATGGATGATTTTCATACTCAGCAACAACACGACCCACTTCCAGATAATCCCTTTTATCTGTTTTTACCATCCATTGTAAAATCGTTTTCCGACGATTGAGTTCTTCTTCTAAATCTTTCTCAGACCAATCATTTTGCTGTCGAATGGTACTAATGATTTTACTGCCACCATGTTCCTCAAAGACATCCTCTGTTTTTGAGATCCAACGAAATGGTTCCATGAAAATGAGCTGGTTTGTATCAGGATCAAGTTTGATTACCTCAGTGACACTAGTCATTCGACGAACGGTTTTTTTACTAATATTAATAGCATTCTGAAAAACGATGATATCTAAAGAGGTGAGCAATGCTCTAGGAAGAGAGATAGGGGGGTTTTCTAACCGCTGAATAAGCGTATGAATGGTACTTGCATGAACCGTTGAATACGAAGTATGCCCTGTGGCCATGGCTTGAAAAAGGCTATATGCTTCCTTTCCTCGAACCTCACCAACCATAATCACTTTTGGACGTTGCCGCAACGAAGCTCTGATCAAATCAAACATGTCAATGTCTTTACCAGTTTTTGCTTCATCGGCACTAGAAAAACCTTTTCTGGTGGTTCCTGCAATCCAGTTGTTATGGGGAAGACTGATTTCCCGGGTATCCTCAATACTTATAATTTTATGAGATGATGGAATAAACAATGACAAAGCATTTAACGCAGTTGTTTTTCCACTCGCTGTCCCACCACAGAATAAAATGGATGCACCATTTTCAATAGCCATCCAAAAATAAGCAGCCATATTAAACGAAAGTGAATGAAAATTAATCAGATCAATCGGGGTTAAAGGATTTTCTCTGAAACGACGGATAGTAAAGGTTGAACCTCTTGTGACGGTTTTTGCAAGGGTAGCCTGCAATCGTGATCCATCTGGCAGTTTTCCATCAACAATAGGTGAAAAAATAGAGATCTGTTTCCCACAAATCTGCGAAAGCCGAACCACAAAAGAATCAAGTTCCTGATCATCTTCAAAAAGAACATTTGTGGTGATTTCATCATATTTTTTATGATACAAAAACAGAGGAACATCAGGTCCATCACAGGAAATATCCTCAATACCCTCATCCTTCATCACGATATCAATTCGTCCATAACCCAGAAAATCACGGAAGAGATGATAAAAGATTTTTTCTTTGGATTGCTTTGCAATTCGATCTAAACGTTCTTTTTCTTGTTTCCGTTCTTCTGAATTGAATTTTTTTGTCAAGGTTTTTAATAAGAGAGATGAAAAAAAACTTTTTTTATTCTCAGTTTTTTTCTTCTCCGATGATTTCTTAAAAGGGAACTGAAACATTTCTTTAAAAGATTTTTTCTCTTTTTTCTCCTTTTTTTCCTTCTTTTCAACGGGATAAAATTTTATGTCATTATCAACAATAATGCTTTCCAATATCTCTTGCAAATATTTCTTACGTTCCTCTACTTCTCTGTTCGCTACATCGATATCAGCTAACATCTTGAAAAGATGAGACAATTCCTTTTTTATTTCGTTCTCATGATCATTTAAAGTAGGTTCATAAACCGCATAGAGAATTTCTCCTGTTTCACTATTTTTGATGACCTTTCTAACGCCTAATCCATGCCATCCAAAACCAGTTTTCTCATCGACAATCTCATGATTTCCTTCAAATGCTTTTAAAATCGCTGTGGCCTTCTTTGATATTTTCCGTTTCTGTTTTGGTGCTTGTTTTTTTTGTTGTGCCTTTGCTAATAGACCACTACCAGCAGGTACACCTTCATCGATAGGCTGTTTTTCAAACTGTAAAGATTCCTGAATTTCTTTTGGTTTTTGTTGTTGTGCTTTCTCTAAAAGTCCCATCCAATCCTCACTTTATCTGATACTTATTCATCACCTTTTGATATAACTGAAAATCCTCAGACGAAGCAAAATCTTCAATGACATGATCCGGAAGTTGAGCTAATAGTTCATCAGTTATGCTCAGAACCCTTTTTACATCATCATCCAAGTTGTGCTGTGCAAATGATTCTTCATTATCAGAAGCGCTCATGTTGTTGTCAATCTGAGATATATCTTGCTCATCAATTTTTTCCTCATTCGGTTGTTTTTCTTTTTTCACATCGGTTTTTCTGTAATCCTGATTTCGCATTTGAGATGATGGTTTTTTAGGTTCCTTCTTTTTCTTTGATGAAAAAAATGAAAATTTCTTTTTATTTTCCTTTTGAGGTTTTTGTTTGTCCTTAACGACCTGATTTTTTTCATGGGATTGTGGATGTTCCACAATCTGTTGATTCTGTTTAGAAGATTGAGGAAATGACGAAGTGGGAGAAGGCATTTCTTTTTCATTCATCGTTTTTTCCTTTGATTTTTTATTAAAAAATGAACCATTGCCAAAGAAACCCTTTTTTTTCTTCTGAGGATGTTTTTTGCTCTTCTTCTTTTGTTCTTTTCCCTTCATGTTAACATGAATTTTTGGAAATGAAATCGAACTTTTCTTCTCTTTTACTTGTTGTTTTGAAGATTTTGTTTTTCTATCTTTTTGATGAAGTTCTTTCTTTTTTGCTTGAGTTGATCGTTGAATTTCAAATAATTCTTCTTTGTGGTTTTGTGTTGATGAATTTTTTTCAGGATTTTTATTTTCTGAAACTGCTGTTTTATCGTTTTGTTCAGGTTCAGGACTATTAATTTTAACTTCTGGTGTCATATTCTCAGATTCTTGTTTTTGAAATTGTTGATGATCACTATCTTTTTCTGAAAAGTCATTTTTTGTTTCATTCAGAAGTTCATCGATTTTTTGTTCAGCATCTTCAAAACTAAAATCATCTGAAGGTAATGGATCATTGTTTTTTTCGTTTGCATGATTTTGATTTTTTGAAAATGATGAATCGGAGGTATCTGTATTATTTCTGCTTTCATCCTTAT
>JAWOBC010000132.1:0-3769 GCA_046498165.1 Thermoplasmatota archaeon | reverse complement strand
CCGGCGATTACCTGGCGGAAGAGCCGCTTTGCAGCTATCAACCCCGCAATTATCTGTCAGAGGACAGGCCCTGAACTGAAAACCGAACCCCGGAGGTTGAAGACCGCCTAATGGATGTCAAGCAGATTTACCTGCCCCGAATGGCCAATTTTAGATATGAAATTAATAGCGCTGGGGAAGGGATTTGAACCCTTGAGGTGAAAACACCAGTGGTTTTCGAGACCACCGCCGTGGGCCGGGCTTGGCTACCCCAGCAGAGAAGAAAATGCTATTTTATGTTGCAAAACCTTAATGAAACCGTTTTTTATATGGGTATCGATTCCTTTGGAAGTAATTGTTGAATTTCCACAGAAAGAAAAGATAAAAAAGGTATTTGTTGATAAAAATGAAACGATTGAAAGCGTAGTCAAACAACTTGGTTATCATGTTGATGCGGTTGTTGTGCTTTGCAATCAAACCCCGATTCCTGAAACCACTGAGATCACTAATAATATGAAGGTATCATTATTAGAAGTTACTTCGAAGGGTTAGTTCATCTGCTCCCATAGTGTAGTCCGGCCAATCATCAAGCCCTCTCGAGGCTTAGACTCGGGTTCGAATCCCGATGGGAGCATATTATTGATTTGAGAACTATGGTTTTTTAGGTTTTGGTTGGTTTCTATGTTGTTTCTTATTTTTTTATTATCTTAGATTTGTTGTTTTAGGCTGTTGAAAAATTGATTAATTTTGATGATTCATGTTTATCCCTGCATCGAATACTGATGATTTAGAGTGCTTTTTCAGGGTCTTTGAATGGCAGTTCAATGCCATTCTTTGACCCCCATTCGGTCAGATAGACATGGTTTTCACTCAAATATTGGAAGGAAATTTCCCTTCTTTTTCATTTTCTTTAACTTGTTACATCCATCGTCGTATGAATGATTTGATGCTTCGTGGTGAACTACCCATTTGATCATTAATATAAGCAATAAGCAACATGCCGATGCTGATCAGATAGGAAAACAGTTTGACCTTTGTTATTCCTCTGATGGTTTTGAGGATACAATGAAAAAAACGGAGATGCCTGGTTTTGGATTTGTTCTGTTGTTGCTTTCATTGATCATACTTGTTGAATGTAAAAGAAAAAAATGTTAGGATGATGTTGTTATTCCTAAGAGCGTTACACTATCCTCATCCACGGTGGTATTTGCTTTGAGATCAAAATTTTCAACAAGTATTTGTAATGGATGAGGTGAGATAAAGGCAGGTAGATGGTGAGATCTTGGAGTTCTGCGACATCACTTTTTTTTCCGCAGATGCCAATAATTGTGCAGCCTTTTCCTTTCGCGGTTTCTTGACATTGGTAACAATACATCTTTTTTCTCCTGTTGTAGAAATATATGAACAGGCAAAAACATTTAATGTCCAACCTGGTATGACTGTAAGAAGATTCTTAAAGATTATTATACAAGAGGGAAAGTGAAAATGATCCATTTCACTGATATCGAAGAAGCAAAGACCATTGTTTCAGATGTAGTTAAAAAAACGTATCTGAAAAAATCAAAAACGTTTTCTGAGATGACTGATGCCAATCTGTATTTAAAAATGGAAAACCTGCAGTTAACTGGTTCATTTAAGATCAGAGGAGCATATAACAAGATATATCATCTCAATGAAAAAGATAAACACAAGGGAGTGGTTTGTTCATCTGCAGGGAATCATGCGCAGGGTGTCGCTCATGCAGCAACGTTGCTACAGGTGGAAAGTACCGTGTTTATGCCCATTTTTGCCCCTCCTACAAAGATTCTTGCCACGAAATCATATGGAGCTCATGTCATCCTTAAAGGTGAAACATATGATGATGCATATGAGAATGCCTGTGAATATGGGAAAAAACATCATCTCTGTTTTGTTCATCCATTCAATGATGAAAAAGTAATAGCCGGTCAAGGGACCATTGGAATTGAAATCTATGATGACTTACAAGATATTGATGTGATCTTAGTACCTATCGGAGGTGGAGGATTGATATCAGGTATTTCCATTGCATTGAAGCATTTGAAACCAGACATTCAGATTATTGGTGTTGAAGCAGAAGGAGCAAAAGCGATGATGCAATCAGTAGAAGCTGGAAAAATTAAACCAGTACATAACATGGCAACGATTGCTGATGGCATCGCAGTGAAAAATCCTGGAGAAAAAACCTTTGAAATTATTCAGAAGCATGTTGATGATATCATCACAGTTTCTGATAAAGAAATCGCACAGGCAATGTATCATTTGTTGCAACGAGCGAAAATTGTTGTTGAACCAGCTGGTGCAGTCACCCTTGCTGCTGCAATTGCAAATAAACAACGATTCAAAGGAAAAAACATTGTAACACTAATTAGTGGAGGAAATGTCAATCTTTCCTTGCTTACCCAAGTTATTGAACAGGGCATGCTCAGCAATAACTTGATGGGGAAAATGACTATTACCGTTCAGGATACACCAAAAATATTCAAAGATATCATCTCTGTGTTAAGTAAAAGAAACGTGAATATTCAAGAAATCTTTCTTGATCGATCATCGACCAATGTCCCTGTTGGATCAGTAAACGTTCATCTTTCGTTTCTAATTACTGGAAAAGAACAAATCACACAGATTTATAATGAATTGCAATCTATGAATCTATCCTGTGAGATTTGTTGCTGACTGCTTGGTTTAATGTAATTTATTTGTATGCTGAAAGTCAGTTTTGAATTTCAAATGGATGTATTGTTTTATTCATTGTGATTGTTAATTTAATTAGTGCTGTATTTTTTTCAGCAGCTTCACTTAGGGATACTATAGAATACATCGAAAACTTATTTATATCAATATTAACTCTTGTTAATCGTATGCCTAAAAAAATGAAATGGACGTGTAAAGAATGCAAGTCCGAACAATATGAAGAATGTGGAAATAAAAAAACCTGTTGCTCCTGCGGATGGGCGGATACAACAGATTAAAAAACAGGAATAATTAAATATTCAACTTCCTCAGGCCCATAAACTTATCAAAATAGTATTCACTTTACATGATTTTGATTTATTTTGGAAAAAAGAATTGCACATAACACAATCGAAAATATAAAGAAACCTTCAAAACCAGGTGCCAAGTTCTCTGTTGATGTTGTTTTTTCTTCATCTGTTTTTATCGATAATGATTCACTTGACAGAGAAAAAGACATAGGTTCATCCTTGTACCAGGTAGTGTTACTTTTAATTTCAAGATGATAGTTAACCTGAGTTGCATTCTTATGAGTAAGAGATATCGTAGCCTCATAAAACGCCATGCAGCACGTATACGTATGATTCATAGAAATATTTTCGTTGTCAAAACAAAACGTATCATTACATTCCTGAGCAATCAATCGTACCTCCTTAATCATAGTGTTGTTATTGTTAATACCCGCATTGAATGTTACAGTTGAAAGAGGTAAAGGTTCAAATGGATAACAATACACTTCCTCCACAATTGGATTTCCATTACATGGAGCAGAAAAAAAACCAAGAAAAGAAGAAATAAATAGAAAGAAAACAAAAAGTTTAGCCGAGATCAATGTTACCATAGATAAATGCCCCAGAACCGTAATGCCATAAGGACACCAATAGCAATAATAACAAGACCAAACACCCGTTGCATCCATTTACCTGCTTTCACATACTTATTTCCTAATTTTCCTCGAACACTACTAGTTACTGCACACAAAGGAATAATAGGAATACCATGACCAAGACCAAACACAAACAACATCAATCCACCGATC